>NZ_BAAGSH010000004.1:0-295530 GCF_054782535.1 Comamonas humi
ATGCGCCCGCCCATCGAATGGCCGACCAGCGCATAGCGCGCGAGGCCCAGGGCCTGGGCCAGGGCGGTCACGTCGGCCGCCTGGGCATTGAGGCCATAGTCCAGGCCCGGGCCCGACGACGACAGGCCGCGGCCGCGCACATCGAGCACATAGGTATCGAACTGGCGGCCCAGGTGCTCGGCGACAAAGCCCCAGGTGACGGCCGGGCTGGTGATGCCGGGAACCAGGATGACGGCATCGCGCTGGGCGCGCGCGCCCTCGGCGCCGCCATAGCGCAGGTAGTGCTGGCGAATGCCATTGGCGTGGACCTGGCCGCCGTAGAGGTAAGTGCTGGAGGTGCTGCTCATGTGGGTGCTCCTCAGGCCTGGGCGGCGTTGGCCAAGTTGCTGTGGGGATAGGCGCCCGACAGCAGCGCCCCGGCGCCCGGCACCACGGGCTCCAGGTCCAGGTGGTCCAGCATGCGGCGCACCGTGCACACGGCCGTGGAGACGGTGGGGATGCCGGTCGCATCCTGGATGCGCTGGATGGCCGGCAGCGACGGCATCTGCACACAGGCCGAGGCCACGATCACGTCGGCACCTTGGGTGTTCAGGCGCTTCACATCGTCCAGCAGCTGCAGCGGGTCGCGCCGGCCCACCTCCAGGTTGTCGGGGATCTCGAAGCAGATGGAGTCGATGACTTCGATGCCCTCGTGCTCGATGTACTGCACCACCAGGTCGGTCAGCGGCCGCATGTAGGGCGCCATGAGGGACACCCGTTTGGCGCCCATGATCTTCAAGCCCTCCACCAGCGCGCCGGCCGAGGTCATCACCGGGGCCAGGCACTGGTTGGCGCGGGCCACGGCGGTCAGCTCCTGCTCGGTCTGGCGGTGGTAGCCCAGGCCCATGGCCATGATGGCCACCAGGCAGGCGGTGCTCATCACGTCGACCCGTGCGTCGGCCAACTCGGCGGCGCAGCGCAGGCCTTCCTTGTTCATCGCGGCCAGCTCTTCCTTGGTGACCTTGTGCATGCGCATGCGGCTGGAGTGGAAGGTGAAGCGCTCGTCGGGGCGGATGCCCTCGCGGGCACGCAGCATGGCCGGGATCTCGGTCTCCATGGTGGTGTTGGAGCTGGGCACGATCTGGCCGATTCGGTAGGTGCGGGTCATGGGACTTATGAGTTCGTTGGTTGATGAGGCTAGATGGCAGGTTTAGCCAAATAATCGGTCGGCCGACCAATATTATTCAAGAATGCTCAGATAAACAAGAGATCTAGGGTTTACGCTAGGTTGGTTGAGGGGGAGCTGCGGCGCTGCGAAGCTTCTCCAGTTGAGGTGCCAGCGGTAGTCGGTACAGGCGCGGGCCGCCCGCATTTCTGATGGCATTCACGAGCGCTGCGATGGCCATGGGCACCCCGTATTCGCCGAGTCCTTCAGGTGATCGGTCACTGTCGATGAAGTGAACCTCAATGCGGGGCATTTCGCTCATTCTCAGCATCGGGTAGTCATGAAAGTTGGACTGCATCACGCGACCTCGGGCGAGTGTGATTTCGCTGTAGAGCGCATCAGTGAGTCCAAACGCGATGCCACCCTCGATCTGTGCTTTGGCGCTATCGGGGTTGATGACTCGGCCACAATCGAGTACCGCCACGACGCGGTCGATTTTCAGCTCGCCTCGATTCAGCGTAACTTCCGCTATCGCCGCTGCGCCGGTAGAGAGGTACTCGGGCCAGTAGCTGAGGTCGTGCACCGCGAGGCCCTTGCCCCGTCCCGGCCCTAGCTTTTGATTCCACTGCGCAATGCGACCCAGTTCTTCGAGCACACGGCGTTGCTTGTCGACGCGCTCTACCTGAAGTTGCCGCTTTTCAAAGTCGGCCGGAATGTCTTCGGAACGCAACATCGAGAGCTGATACTCCAGTGGGTCGCGCCCAGCAAGCTCCGCGAGTTCATCGATAAAGCACTGATTCATCCACGTGTGCTGGGCAAAACCGACACCGCGCTTCCACCCAAAGCGCAAGGGGGTCTCGCGCAACTGGTAGTTGACGAGCACGTTGGGAATGGTTTGCGGAATGCGAGTCTCGCCGTAGGTTTGATCGGTGGTAGTGCCACCCACCGATTTCGAGGCCCATCCAACGATCTTGCCTGATTGGTCAATCCCAGCCTTCAGTCGTGTAACGGTGAGCGGAGGGTAGAAGCTGTGCTGAATCATTTCTTCACGGCTCCAGATCACCTTGATCGGTACTCCCTTGGTTGCCTTGGCGATCTGCACGGCCTGGGCGATGAAATCGCTGTTGATGCGCCGTCCAAAGCCTCCGCCAGCCGGCAACAAATGGAGCCGACCTTGTTCGAGTGGCAACTCTGCATAGTGCGCAGCGATGCGCAACGCTTCGTCGGCAAACTGGGTTCCGGCCCAGACCTCGAACATGTTGTCATCGACGCGCGCAGTCGCATTCAACGGTTCCAGGCAAGCCTGTTCGGTATAGGGAACCCAGAATTCGCGCTCCAGGGTTTTCGCCGCACCCGCGATCGCTGCCGCGGCGTTGCCATCATTGCGAACCGGCTTGGCCTCCTTCGGCCAATGCATGAGCGTCTGCTTGAACTCGCGCTCCAGCGACTGGCTGCTAACCGATGCGGCCTTGCCTTCGCTCCAGACGATCGGCAGCGCATCCAGCGCTGTCTTGGCGGTCCACCAGTCGTCAGCAATGACGGCGACTGCGTCATCCATGCCATAGTCGACGCCCCATCCCGGTGTGGCGTCATTGATGCCGCTCTTGCCCCCTTGGACAGGCAGGATGGCCACTACGCCAGGTCGCGCCCTGACGGCCGACGCGTCGTAGGATTTGAGGCGGCCATGCGGCACCGGGCATTGGCGTATGGCGGCGTACTTCATGCCAGGCAGCCGCACGTCGATGCCATAGACCAGTGAGCCATCGACTTTGGCGGGCAGATCCAGGCGCTTCATCGATTTGCCGATGAAGTTGAAATTGGCTTGCTTGAGCTGGACGCTTTCTTGCGGAGGTGACGGGAGCTGTGCAGCTGTCTGGGCTACGTCCGCGTAGCGCAGTTGCCGGCCGCTGCCCGGGTGATGAATCGCTCCATTGCGGGCGATCAAGTCATGTGTGGAAACGCCTAGTGACTGGCCTGCTGACTGCACCAGCAACGTACGGATGGTGGCTGCAGCGATGCGTGCGGGCGTGAACAGATCCGCGATGGCTTTGCTGCCGAGGGTGGCCGTCCAGACGTAGACGTTGTCGTGCGCAAGGTTGTAGCCGGGGTCGTAGAACTCGGGGCGGATGTCGGCCCAATTGACGTCCAGTTCATCCGCAAGAATTTGGCTCAAGGCGGTAAACGTGCCCTGGCCGATCTCAGCCTGAGGAATCTTGAGCACAACGCCATTGTCTGGTTGTATCACCACCCAGGCGTTCATCTGCACTGGCTGGGCATCGGAGGGGGGCGCCACGGAAGTCCCAGCGGATTCGTCACCGTGTGGCGCGGCGCGATGGCAGGAGGTCAAAGGAAAGGCTACGCCCACTGCCGTTGCAGCGACACCAGCCAGGAAACTGCGTCTGCTGTGCGAGGTGGATTCGTGCTCGCTGGTCATTGATTGCCTCATCGTCAAGTGTGGTTGAAGAGCCCATCAATGTGGTTATCTTCATATGCGTAGGCTACGCCCGACGGAGAGAGGAATGCAGGTGCGAACAGGCCATTTGCCTAGTGACCTGCAGGTGCTTCAGGGCGCGTTACTCAGCGACAGCGCTACCAGCTTCACAGCCCGCAGCAGGGCGTTGCGTTCGGGCTTGGCGGCGCTGTGGCTATCCTGGCGGAACATCATGAGTCCCTCCAACTGTGATGCGATCAGCAAGGCGCGAAGCTCGCAGTCAGCTTGGCTGAGTGCGGGATTGATTTCAGCGATGAGTCGGCAGAAGGTTCCAAGATAGCTGCGGTGGCTTTCCGAGAGCGCTTCCGCCGCAAATGGCTCATGCGTTGCAAGCGCGGTGATTTCCAGAAAGAACGGTCGGACATCATCCTCATCAATCTCGGCCAGCACCCTGTCGATGATGGCTTGCAGTCGTTGTTCCGGAGTGCCGGAGCCCGAGGCCAGCCGTTCATAGCCCTCGTTGTAGGTACGGATGGTTTGCGAGATCACGGTGCTCAGCAGCAACTCCCGAGTGGGAAAGTAGTGCTGCAAAGTTCCAAGAGGGACGCCAGCTTCCGCAGCTACCTTGCGCAACGTGAAGTCTGCGTAGCCTTGCCGGCTTAGAACCCGCTTGGCTTCGTCAATGATGCTTTGAAGGCGTGCCTCGCGTCGATGCTTCTGCGGTGTGACGGAATTGGCTGGCTCGGCTGACAGCGGAGCCGAAAACAAGAGCTGCTTCATCTTTCCTGACTTTCAACGATCTGTCCATTGTGCGGAGGGAGCACGAACCGGGATAGATCTTCCATCGCCAGGGTTGCACCATCCCAACGCAGATCATTCTACAGTCATACGAATGACCTGGTTTTTAAAAATTTACATCAACCTTGATGTATCTGGAGAGGTGCCTTAAAGGCTGAGGCAATGGCTGCTTTGTGCCAATAACTAATTGATTTTTATAAAATCTGCAATGCGTCAATTGATTTGACGAAGTTGGTTGATAAAAGCATCTTCAACCTAGGGAAAGCTCTAGTGTTGCAAGTCAGTTGACTTGGATTTAATTCGAGTCAGTCAAGTGACTTGTTTTTAGTCGACGGATGAAGAAGATGTGTACCAACCCCAATGTGCCTATTGATGATGTGTCGGGCCTGAGGGCGCGCTGGCGTCTTGGCTCCGGTATTCCGGACGAGCGTCTGCTCGACGCCGTGCGAGCCTTGCTCGCGAGTCGTGCCGATGCGCCGCCTGCGTTGGCCGAGGTGGCGCAAAGCCTGCTGCTCTCGCCGAGGACGCTGCGGCGCAGGCTGTTCGAGCTGAATGTGCGTTTTTGCGACCTGATGGCGCAGGCGCGCGGCCAGCAGGCATGCCGCTATCTCCTGAATACATCCTGGTCGCTCGAGCGCATTGCGGAGGAAGTCGGCTACAGCGATGCCGCCAATCTGCGCCATGCCGTGAAGCGCTGGACCGGGCAGTCTCCCCAATCGTTTCGCCAGAGCGGTGGCGCTTTGGTTTCGTGCATGTAGCACTTGCGTGAGGCATCCCGCCTTTAGTGATTAGAAAATTTTTTCAAGGAGCGTTTTATGTTGGGATGGACGAAGCTGGCCTGTCTGGTTGCAGGCGCGTGGGCAACGGCGGCAATGGCGGGGGATCCCGCATCGCTGGGCAAGGACTTGACGCCACTGGGTGGTGAGATGGCTGCGAGCAAAAATGGCAAGGTGCCCGCCTATGAGGGCGCTGGCGCGCAACTGCCAGGCTATGTATACGGCAAGCCACGCGGAGACTATTTCAAGTACAAGGATGACAAGCCTTTGTTCGTGATCGATGCTTCGAACGTTGACCAGTATGCGGAGAGTCTTGCGCCAGGTCAGATTCAGCTCATCAAGCAGCTCAAGGGATTCACGTTGCCCGTCTATCCCTCGCGGCGTACCTGCGTGGCACCCGATGTGGTCCAGGAAAACACCAAGAAGAACGCATCGCAGGCCAAAATCGGCGCGGATGGCTGGAGTCTGGACGGTGCAGTCTTGCCAGGGGTGCCCTTTCCAATGCCGAGCAAGGGCATTGAGGCGGTCTGGAACCATTTGACCCGCTACATGGGGGTGGCTGAGGAGTTCCCCGCAGCGCGGACCTGGATATCACCCAAGGCTGGCACGGATCGCGGTGTGGAGATCGTCTACAACCTTTGGCAGATGCAGCCCAACAGCGTCAAGGGCGAGAACAAGCCGGGTGGCGGTTCCCTGTTCCAAGGGCTTTATTTTGGCTACATCGAGCCTTCGTCGCTGAGCGGCCAGGCGGCAATCCAGCGCTTCTATTTCGACAAGCCCACCGAGGCTTACTACTACTTCACAGGCCAGCGCCGTGTCCGCCGTCTGCCGACCTACGACTATGACGCGCCGCAGATCGGGTACGAAAACCTCTACAACGTGGACCAGACCACCATCTTGTATGGCGCACCTGATCGCTTCGACTGGAAGGTCGTCGGCAAGAAGGAGATGTACGTGCCCTACAACGCCTTCGGCATGTACGACTTCAGCAAGAAGATGCAGGACACGCTATTGGAGCCGAACGTCTTCAAGCCCGAACTGCGCCGCTACGAATTGCACCGCGTCTGGGTAATCGAGGGTACGGTGAAATCCGGTATCCGCCACGCCAATCCCAAGCGCACGTTGTATCTGGACGAGGACTCCTGGGTGGCCGTAGGCGGTGAGGACTTCGATGCACAGGGCAAGGTCTGGAAATGGAAGGAGTCGACGCCAATCCCTGCATGGGAACTGGGTGGTGCCTGCGTTATTCCGCAAACCATCATGTATGACCTCACCAACCTCCGGCTGATGGCTGATTCGCTGAACTTCAGCTCTGGCAAGGACTTCAAGTTCTATCCGGCTGCCGCCGGCTCGGCACCGCAGCTGAAGGAAAACTTCTATACCAGCGAAAGCCTGCAGCGCATCAGCGATCGCTAAGGAGAGGCCATCATGAAGAAGACAACGAAGGGGTTCGCCGCGCTCGGAGCCAGCTTCAGTGCCATCGCGCTACTGTTGGCCGCTCCGGCACAGGCAGCAAATTTCGACGATGTGGGCATGGAGGGTGCGAAACTCACGGTCACGACGGACGTGACCGTGGGCGGTGGCTACCGCCTGCGCAATCCGAGCTGCTCGCTCACTGGGGATCCCACTTCGGGTGGCTGTGGTATGTCGGCAGATACGGCGCTGTGGTCCAACGGAGACGATGGCAACCTGAATTATCACAAGGGGCAGTTCTACAGCCTCTACAGCGGCGTCGCCAGCGAGGCGCTGTGGCGTGCTCCGAATGACGAATACAAGTTCATGATCCGTGGCACGGGTCTGTATGACTTTGCCGCCGGCGATACGCAGCGGACACCGCTGAGTGACTCGGCCAGGCACCAAGTGGTGCGCAATTTCCGCTTGCTCGACCTGTGGGCGGAAAAGAAGGTGGAGGTGGGGGACCAGTCCGGTCGGGTGCGTGTGGGTAACCAGGTTATCAACTGGGGGGAAAGCTACTTCCTGTTGGGCGGCATCAACGCTACGAATGCGCTTGACTATCAGCGGTATGCGACCCCAGGCCAGCAGCTCAAGCAGATCATCCTGCCGGCACCGATGATCAGCACGTCGATGGGGCTGTCGCGCGGATTGTCCATGGAAGCCTACTATCAGCTGAACTGGAACAAGAATGTCTTTTCTCCCGTCGGCTCGTACTGGTCCACGTCCGACGTATTCGGTCGCGCGGGGCCGAACCGGCAGCTGGTGTTCAACAATACCGCTCCGAACTACAACGTTGGGGGACTGGATCCCGCTGCTATCGCGCGTCAAGGCGGACAGAATCCGCGCAATAGCAACGTATACAACAACGTCGCCAATCAGGTCTATACCAATAACAACGGGGCATACGATCTTCCATCACTGGGCTATCCCGTCAATGAACGGGAACCAGGCGGGAAGGGCGGAAACCAGTTTGGCGCGCGTTTCGCATACAACCCCGAGGACACCGACCTGAATCTCGGCTTCTACTATTTGCGCTATACGGACAAGTCGCCGGTGTTCACGTTCCGTCCCAGCGATGCGAACATGACGTACCTGAAGAATCGCGATGTCTTTGGCGTCAGTGCCAACTTCCCGCTGGGACGCTGGGCAATCGGGACGGAGCTGTCTTATCGTCCCCGCGACGCCATTGCGTTGACAGGATGTTTCGGGCTCGGCGGTCCGTTGGACAGCACGACCAACAATGCCGCCACGTCATTTGATTGTCCCGCCTACCGGGATAACAAGAAGTTCCAGCTGATCGTGAATGCACAGAACAGCCTGACGCCCAGCTCGGCTCCGTTCCTTGACTGGATTGGCGCGCAATCGGGTTACTTTCTGGCGGAAGCCTCCTGGATCTACTACCCAGGGGTCTCGAAGGACAAGCGGTACTACCGGACCATCAACGGAACCCAGGTGATGCAGGCGCCAGCGGCGGGTGGCCTTTACTGGTACGACTACAGCAATCCTTCCAACACCATCACCGGCACGCAGGGCACTGCAAGTTCGCTCGGCGGCGCCGTGTTCTTCAGCGTCACATATGACGGCTCGCTCATCTCCGGATGGCAGGTAACGCCAAGCATCTATCACCAGCAGGCGCTTTATGGCTATACGCCTTCGGCCATTACGCCGTCCTGGATGAAAGGCGTGAAGGCCACGACGCTTGCGGTGAACTTTGCCCAGAACCCGTTGGTCTGGCAGGGGGGCATCAGCTACGTCAAATACTGGGGCGGCAATACGACGAGCAATGGGCTGAAGGATCGTGACTCGATCGGCTTCTTTGTGACGCGTACTTTCTAAGCTTGGCTTTGCAGGTGTAGAACAGGAGCGACCATGTCCAGGAAATTTCAGATCGCTGTGAATGGCAACCCAAAGGAAGTCGAGGCAGATCCCGCCATGCCTTTGCTTTGGGTGCTGCGCGACAAGCTGGAAATGCCGGGTACTAAGTTCGGTTGCGGGGCAGGGCTTTGCGGCGCATGCACCGTGCATGTCGACGGCAAATCCACTCGCTCCTGTATCACGCCGCTGCAGCTTGCTGAAGGTAGGCAGATCACAACCATTGAGGGATTGTCCAGCGATCGCCGCCATGCCTTGCAACAAGCCTGGCTGGACTTGGCAGTGCCGCAATGCGGCTACTGCCAGTCCGGAATGCTGATGGCCGCCAGCGCGCTGCTCACCGAGATTCCTCACCCGACAGACGAGCAGATCGATGAGCGCATGACCAACATCTGCCGATGCGGCACCTATCACCGGATACGCCAGGCGATACACGCCGCAGCCCGGCACGGATAGCACACAGCCACTGCCAGCTCCCATAAGAACTTTTGTCCCTCTCTCTCCCATGAACATCAAACCTATCGTGGCCGGCCTCGAGCGCTGGCTGTTCCGGCGCAGGGCCCTGACCCTTGCAATGCTCGGCCTCTTTACGCTGATCATGGGCTACTTCGCGCTCCAGTTGAAGATGGAGGCTGGCTATGAGAAGCAGATCCCCGTTGGGCATGCATACGTGGATACGTTCAACCAGTATCGCAAGGACCTGCCAGGAACGAACCGGCTGACCGTGGTGGTTCGCTCCAGGAATGGCACTATCTGGACCCGGGAGGCGCTGACGCGTCTGTTTGAGGTTTCGCAAGCAGTGACCTTCTTGCCCTACGTGGACCGTGGGGGCGTGAAGTCGCTATGGACTCCCAATGCCTTCGTCAACGAAATCACCGAAGAGGGATTCCGGGCCGAGCCACTGATTCCAGGCACGGTGACTGCGGAATCCTTGACGCCTGAAGCTATTCTCAAGATTCAGCGCTCCACCAGCCAGGGCGGCTATGTTGGCGTGTTGGTTTCGCGGGACCAGACCTCCGCCATGGTGACCGCCGACCTGAATGAAATCGCCCCTGATGGGCAGCGGTTGGACTACGTCGCATACAACAGTTTGCTGGAGGAAAAGCTGCGTAAGCCTTTCGAGGACGATAACTTCGAGGTGCAGATCATCGGCTTTGCCAAGCAAATTGGTGACGTAGCCGAAGGGGGAAAGAGCGTCATCGAGTTCTTCGGCCTGGCGTTGCTGCTGACAGTCGGCGCCGTCTTCTGGTACTGCGGCTCCTGGCGCCTGACCTTTCTGCCCATCATCTGCTCGCTGACTTCCCTGGTGTGGCAGTTCGGAACACTCAGGCTCATGGGCTATGGGCTGGATCCGCTGGGGGTACTGGTGCCCTTCCTCGTTTTTGCCATCGGGGTGTCGCATGGGGTCCAGCAGATCAATTTCATCGTACGAGGGCTGGCCCATGGCAAGACCACTATGCAAGCTGCGCGCGACAGCTTCACCGGCTTGTTGGTGCCGGGTGTACTGGCGCTGGTGACGGCCTTCATCTCGTTCATCACGCTGCTGTTGATCCCGATCCCGATGATTCGTGAACTGGCGATCACGGCTTCGCTGGGCGTAGGTTACAAGGTGCTGACCAATCTCGTAATGCTGCCGCTGGCCGCGTCGTATTGCCACTTTTCTCCGGAGTATGCGCAGAACGCCATGACCAAGCGCGAAACCCGGGTGCGGATCATTCGCATGCTGGCGGTGGTGGCCGAATGGCGGGTTGCCGTTGTCGTCACGGTGCTGTCGGTGGCGGTACTGGGCGCTGCAGTTTGGTTTAGCCGCGATCGCATCGTCGGTACGGTGCAGCCCGGTGCGCCTGAGCTGCGTGAAGACGCCCGATTCAACCGAGACGCCGTTTCCATCGCCAAGAATTTCGATATCGGGCAGGACTGGTTGACGGTCATGGTTGCCGCGCCCGCGCAATCATGCAGTAACGTGCTGGTCAGCCAGTACGTGCAAGAGTTCATCGCGGCCATGTCGACAGTGCCTGGCGTGGTGGCTTCCGATTCGTTTGTCGGCATGCTGCGCACCTATAGCCAAGGCTATAACGAAGGCTATCCCAAGATGGCGGTAGCGCCTATCGACGCGGGTAACCATGACTCCCTGGCCGCGGAAATCTCACGCATCCGCGGCTACAACAACGCCGATTGCAGCATGACGGCAGTCACCTTCTATCTCGCGGATCACAAGGCCGTGACGATCAGTGGACTGATTGGTGCCGTCAAGCAGTTCTCCGCGGACAACCTGCCGCCGGAAGGCGTGGCCATCAAGCTGGCTGCAGGCAATGCGGGCGTGCTGGCTGCCACCAACGACGAGCTGGAACACAGCGAAACGCCAATGCTGCTGTATGTCTACGCGGCCATCATCGGCCTAGTGCTGCTGGTCTACCGCGATCTGCGCGCGGCCATCGCATGCTGCTTCCCGCTGACGGTGGGCACCTTCATCGGCTATTGGTTCATGAAGGTGGAGCATATCGGACTCACGGTTGCGACCTTGCCTGTCATGGTCCTGGCGGTTGGCATTGGGGTGGACTACGCACTCTATATCTACAACCGGCTGCAAATGCACCTGGCAGATGGCGACACCATCCAGGTTGCCATGCGCAAGGCACTGGAGTTCGAAGGCATTGCGACGATCTTCACCGCCTTGACGCTGGCCGTTGGCGTATGTACCTGGGCATTCTCGGATCTGAAGTTCCAGGCCGATATGGGCAAGCTGCTCGCCTTCATGTTTGTGGTGAATCTGGTGATGGCATTCACTGCACTACCTGCACTGGCCGTGGTGCTTGAACGGCTCGTCCCCCGCAAGGGCAAGGCCTATTCGCCATCGATTCTTACGCACTGACGCTGACCATGACTACAACTCGAATGACATTGCAGATGCTGGCCGAGGCGGCCCGCAGGTTGGGCCTGGCCGTTGCTGTTCTCACGGCTTGCGCAGCCGGTGGACACGGCGCCATGGCGCAAGTGACTGCGGATGCCAAATCGCTCATCCACCCGGCATGGAAGTCTTCCAGCCTGACGAGCACCATGTATCTCGATGCGGCCCTCGCCGGCAAGCGCATCGTTGCTGTGGGCGAGCGCGGAACCATTGCGCTGTCCGACGACATGGGGGCAACCTGGCGTCAGGCGCGCAGCGTGCCCGTGCCAGCCATGCTGACCAGCGTTTATTTCGTCGATGAAAAAGCGGGCTGGGCGGTGGGGCACTGGGGCGTTGTGCTCAAGACGGAAGATGGTGGAGAGACTTGGACACTGCAGCAAAGCACCTCAGAAACGGATCAACCGTTGTTCTCGGTCTATTTCAGGACCCCCACCGAAGGTATCGCTGTGGGGCTGTGGTCGCTGATGCTCAGAACGGAGGATGGCGGCAAGACGTGGAACAAGGTTGAACTACCGGCAGCTCCCGGGAAAAAGCGCGCGGACCAGAACCTGTTCCGTATTTTTGCGGACGCACAGCAAGCGCTGTACGTCGCAGGTGAGCGTGGTGCCTTGCTGCGATCGGCCGATGGGGGCCGGCATTGGGATGCCATCGACACAGGCTATAGCGGCAGCCTGTGGGCGGGCATCGTGTTACACGACGGTTCGCTACTGGTTGGAGGCCTCCGCGGCACTGTGCTGCGCAGCCCAGACCAAGGGAACACATGGCGACAAGTACCGACAGCGGTCACCAGTTCCATCACTGATTTTCTGCAATTGCGCGATGGCTCGATCATCGCAACGGCACTGGACGGTATTGAGCTGACGAGTGTTGACAGTGCCAACAGCTTCAAGTCTTCGCAACGTCCGGACCGCGCTGCATACACCGCTGCCGTCAGTCCTGATGGCACCAACAGCATTCTGTTTACCGCGCGTGGAATGAGCATGCGCAAGGCTCAGTAAGCCGACTCACACCATTACTATTTTCAAGGAGTACACCGTGGTTTCTGCAGAGCATCTGCTTAACTTTTATATCGATGGTCAATGGGTTGCACCTGCAAGCGGCAGCGGTGGCCGCGATGTGATCAACCCAGCCACGGGCGAGGTATCGGGGCATATTGCCTTCGGTAGCGCAGAAGATGTAGACCGTGCAGTGCAGGCTGCTGCTCGGGCTTTTCCGCGCTATGCGGCGTGGCCGCTGGCCCGGCGCATCGAATTGCTGCAAAGCATCTGCGCCGAGTTTGAGCGGCGCCTGCCTGACATGGCCCAGGCCATCACGCTGGAGATGGGCGCGCCGCTGGAAGCACTCTCCAGGCCGGTGCAGGCACCGGTGGGCCTGTGGCACTTCCAGACCGCCATTCAGGTTGCCAAGCAGTTCGAGTTCGAACGGATGCAGGGCACCACGCAGATCGTGCGCGAGCCTGTGGGCGTCTGCGCGCTCGTCACTCCATGGAACTGGCCGATCAACCAGATTGTCTGCAAAGTGGCACCGGCGCTTGCCACGGGATGCGCCATCGTGCTCAAGCCCAGCCAGAATGCGCCATATTCCGCAGCAGTGCTTGCCGAGATCCTGGACGCCGCTGGAGTGCCGCCCGGCATCTTCAACTTGGTGCAGGGCGAGGGCGCGAAGCTGGGGGAGCTGCTGGCGGGGCATCCCCTGGTTGATATGGTCTCGCTTACGGGCTCCAACGCAGCCGGCGCCAGTTTGGCCAAGGTCGCAGCCGACTCCGCCAAGCGAGTATCGCTGGAACTGGGGGGTAAATCGGCCAACATCATCTTGCCCAGTGCGCCGCTGCGCGAAGCGGTGACCCACGGCGTTACCACCATGATGGGCAATGCGGGACAGACCTGTGCCGCTCCGTCGCGCATGTTGGTGCCGCGCGCATGCATTGCCGAGGTCGAGGCACTGGCCAAAGAGGTCTGTGACAGTCTCCTGGTGGGCGATCCGCTGGATGTCGGCACCCATGTCGGTCCCATCGCCAACGAGCGCCAGTATCGCCGCGTGCTCGACATGATCGATACCGGTATGGCAGAGGGCGCTCGCCTAGTGGTTGGCGGCATGGAAAGGCCCGAGGGCTGCCCGAATGGCTACTACGTAAAGCCCACGGTGTTCAGTCAGGTGGACAACTCGATGACTATCGCCCGGGAAGAGATCTTCGGACCGGTTCTAGCCGTCATTCCTTACGACACGGTGGACGATGCAGTGCGTATTGCCAATGACTCACCCTATGGTCTTTCCGGCTATGTCTTTGGCGGGTCGAAGCAAGAGGCCGCAGGCGTTGCCGCGCGGCTGCGCACGGGCATGGTTCACCTGAATGGCGCGGGCGTTGACATCGCCGCACCATGGGGGGGCTATAAGCAATCCGGCAATGGGCGCGAGTGGGGCCAATGGGGCTTCGAGGAGTTCCTGGAGACCAAGGCCATCATGGGCGCGGCGACCGGGGCATGAAATGGGGGCAGTTATCATGAACCAAGCATCGCTTCCTGCTCAAGTGTCGTCAGCCCATGCCGTGCCCACTGGCGAAGCATCCCTGCGCCGTAGCCTGGGAACCCTGCGCCTTGCAGTCTTCGTGATTGCCGCCGTGGCGCCGCTGGCCGCGGTGGTGGGGGTGCTGCCGGTTGCACTGGTCTTTGGCAGTGGCTCTGCGCTGCCGTTGGCATTTGTGGTTGCCTCGGTGGTGGTGGCCCTGTTCGCCGTGGGTTACTCGGCCATAAGCCGCGAAGTCGTCGTGGGTGGCGCGTTCTATGCCTATACGGCCCGCGGATTGGGGCCTGTCATCGGGCTGGGTTCGGCCTGGGTGGCAGTGCTGTCCTACACGGTTTTCGTGCCCGGAGGCCTGAGCTACCTCGGATTCGTGATGCAGACATCGGCGCATGATCTGCTGGATCTCAACATTCACTGGCTTTGGTTCTCGTTGGGATCATGGTTCTTGATCTCGTTCCTGGGTTCGCGTCGGATCGACTTCAGTGCCCGCGCCGTGATGGTCGTGATCCTGTTCGAGTTCCTGCTGCTACTGGTGTTTGACTCTGCCATCGTCACGCAAATGGGGCGTGCCGCCTTTCCGGCCCAGTCACTCGACTGGAGTGGCATGGTGAAGGGAGCTCCTGGCGTGGCCATTCTTCTGGCCTTTACCTGCTATTTCGGTATCGAGTCTGCGGCACTGTATTCGGAGGAGGCCAAATCGCCAGAAAAGACCGTGCCGCGTGCCACCTACCTGGCGATCTTCACCATCGGGGTTTTCTACTTCGTGACTTCCTGGATCACGGTGGGGGCGGTAGGGCCGGACAACATCAAGGGCATTGCCGAGGCTGATGTGGGACTGGTTTATTTCAAGCTCAGTGACCAGTATGTCGGCAAGTTGTTCACGCACGTCATTCAGGCAGCGATCGTTACCAGCATGTTTGCCACTGTGCTGTCGTTGCACAACGTGGCTGCGCGGTACATGTTCGTGCTGGGGCGCCAGGGCTGCATTCCCTCCGCGCTTGGCCGCACGCATCCAGTGCATGGCTCGCCTTCGCGTGCAAGTGCCGCCGTGGCAGCGATCTCCCTGATTATTGTGCTGGTTGCGGCCTACCTCGGCATCCACCCCATGCTGGGCCTTGGCCTGGTGGCGCTCGGCTTCGCTGCAGTGGGGGTGATGTTCATGCAGGCGCTGACCAGCCTGGCCGTGATCGCGTACTTCCGCCAGCGTGCGAATCGCAAGCTTTGGCAGCACGTGCTTGCGCCGGCGCTGGCCTTCCTGGGGTTGTGCGGGGCCCTTGTGGCTGCCGTCAACAACTTCGAGTTCCTCAGCGGCAGCCAGAACCCGATGGTCAACCGTGTGCCCATCGGCATTCCGATCGCCATGGTGGGCGGTGTGCTCTTTGGGCTGTGGATGAAAAAGTACCGCGCGCGGCAGTTCGCTGCCATCTTCCGGGCCGATGAGTCCGCAGAAAAATCTGAAAGGAGCAAGACATGAAACATAGTTGGATGGCACGAGTGGCCGTGGCGATGGCGCTGGGAACAACCGTTGCCTGCAGCTTCGCGAAGGGACCGCAGGCCGGAGTCCAGACTCCTGAGGCAGAGGTGCGCCAGTTCTTTGCGGGTCAGCAGGCCGCGAACCAACGAGGAGCCTCGCCGCCGGAACTCGCGCATCGCTTCTACGCGGACAACGTCACCATCATCGGTGAAGGCGAGGCCACTCCCAAGCGAGGCATGAGCGATGCCATCAAGGCGTTGGCGGATTGGGGGGATTACCTGGGGCCGGATGGGAACAAGGGCTGCAATTTCACGCTGCAAGAGCCTGTCATCGCTACGACGCATGCGGCATCGGCATTTGCCGTGTTGCATTGCGAGGCCAATCCGCCCAAGCTCGAGAAGGCCGAAACCATTCGGCAACTCTTTGTGCTGAAGAAGACTTCCAAGGGCTGGCGAGTAGTCCAGGAGATGTGGCAATCAGGTGGGTTCGGTCAATGAACGGCGGTAGTCATGGAGGCCTTTTGCTAGGCCGGCTTTCGGAGGAATTGAATATGTGGCTGAAATTACCCCGCATGGGGCAAGTGCTAATGGCGATGCTGGGTGGTCTGGTGGCTGCAGGTGCCTTTGCGCAGGACAGCGAGGGAGGCAGCGCGGATGAGCTTGCGCGCGCCAAAAAGCTGTACATGACCTGCGCCGCGTGCCACACCAATGATGGCAGCGGCAGGCACGCGGCAGGCCCCAATCTTGCCGAGGTAGTGGGGCGCCCGATCGGCAAGGCCAAAGGCTTCAGCTTCAGTCCTGCAATGAAGAGTGCGAAGGGCACCTGGACGCCGCAAAAGCTTGACGAGTTCCTGAAGTCACCCAGCGCCGCGATACCCGGAACCAACATGGCCTTTGCCGGCATCGCCAATGAACAGGACCGGGCGGCCATGGTGCGATTTCTGTCGACGAAGCCGTGAGCCCGAACATGAAGCTAGCTAACTCTCCTGAAAACCCGATGCTGTCCCGTCGCCGTATCCTTATGGGGGCGGCCACAGTGCTGCCCGCGGCAGTCGCGGCCGCCCCGTCCAATGGAAAATCCCTGCCCGATGGCAAGCGTGGATCGCACAGATTCCAGTATGACGTCATCGTCGTGGGCGCCGGTTTCGCCGGCGTCACTGCTGCACGTGAATTGGGTGCGGAAGGCTATCGCGTGCTGGTTCTGGAAGGGCGCTCCCGCCTGGGCGGGCGTACCTATCGCGGCGAGTTTGCCGGTGAGCATCTTGAGTTCGGTGGTGCCTGGATCCATTGGTTGCAGCCGCACATCTGGTCAGAAGTCCAGCGCTATGGTCACGGCGTCGAAGAAGAACTGATTGCCAACGTCGACAGCGCTCGTCTGCTCATGGCCGATGGCAAGCTCAAGGAAATTGGGCTCAAAGAACTGGACGAGATTGATCGCGAAGGCATGGAAGCATTCTGTGCCGGTGCGCGCGAGCTCTTTCCCAGGCCTTACGAGCCTTTCGCCAACCCCAAGGTGAAAGAGCTGGAGAAGATCTCCGCAGCTGAACATATCGCCAGGCTCAATCTCAGCGATACCCACAAGGCCATTCTGAATGCCGAGATGACACTGTACGGCGCGGGGCCCACCGATCAGTTCAGCTACATCAGCTTTGTGAAGCTCTTCTCCTGTGCCGCGTGGGACTACTACAGTTTCAATGATGCAGACCGTCGCTACCGGATCGGCAAGGGCGGAACGCTGGGGTTGATGCAATCCATGCTCAAGCACAGCCGCGCAGAGGTTCGCCTGGTGGCGCCTGTCACGGCCATTCAGCAGACTAAGGACCATGTACGCGTCACCACGGAAGGTGGGCAGAATGTTACTGCGCGTGCGGTGGTAGTGACTGTGCCGACCAATACCTACAACCGTATCCGCTTCACTCCGGAGTTATCGCAGCGCAAGCGCAGCTTCATCGATCAGGGCGAGATGTCGGAAGGCTCCAAGGTCTATGTGCAACTGAAGAAAAATCATGGCAACGTGTTTGCCTTCAGTGACTCGCCCAACCCGCTGACCGTGGTACAGACTGTGAAGAACGACGACAAGATCGGCTCCATCATTTCTTTGACGGTGGGCCGCAGATCGCTCATCGACATCAATGACCCCGACATAGTCGAGCGTGAGCTGCGAAAAATTATTCCCGGAGCGGAGCTGGCGGGCATCAGCAGCTATGACTGGGCTAAGGATCCGTTCTCCATGCAAGCCTGGCCTTCGTACCGCATTGGTCAGATGAGTCTTGCACAGCATATGGCTGAGCCCGAAGGGCGCCTGTTCCTGGCAGGCGCTGCCACGGCTGGTGGCTGGCATGAGTACCTGGATGGAGCCGTTGAAAGCGGCCTTCGTGCCGGCAGGCAAGTGCGCCAGTTGTTTGCTTCGGAGATGCAAAAGTAGGCACAAAGGGGCGAAATGACAAGGGGGAGGGCATGCATGCGCCGTCCCCTTTTTTCTATTGCAATCATGGGGGCAGTGGCTTACCAGCCTTCATCTTTGTGGCCTCTATGCACCTCGTGAATGGCCAAGCCAAAGCCTACAGTGAAGGTCATGCGGCGCTGACATCAGCGCATTTCACTGAGACTACTTTGAACGAGGCTTTATGACGAT
Organism: Comamonas humi; assembly: GCF_054782535.1. NCBI lineage: Bacteria > Pseudomonadati > Pseudomonadota > Betaproteobacteria > Burkholderiales > Comamonadaceae > Comamonas > Comamonas humi. Next base: position 18,013 of record NZ_BAAGSH010000004.1, read on the forward strand.
TTCCCAGCGCACCACCAGCGAATGGCAGGCCGCCGACAAGGCGCATTTCATCCATCCTTTTACCGACCAGGCCGCGCTGCATGCCGAAGGTGTGCGCGTGATCCAGGAGGGCGAGGGCGTTTGGATCACCGACGCCGATGGCAAACGCGTCCTCGACGGCATGGCCGGCTTGTGGTGCGTGAATGTGGGATACGGGCAACCTGCACTCATCGAGGCTGCACATGAGCAACTCAAGCGCTTGGCCTATTACAACGCCTTCTTCCACTCGGCCGTCCCTTCGTCGATCGAACTCGCAGAGCTCATTGCATCGGTCAGTCCGCCGCAGTTCAAGCGTGTCTATTACGCCAACTCGGGCTCTGAAGGCAACGACACCATCATCCGCTTGGTGCGCCACTACTGGAGTCTCAAGGGTGAGCCGCAGCGCAAGGTGCTGATTGCACGCAACTATGGTTACCACGGTTCCACCATCGGTGGTACATCGCTGAGCGGTATGCCCTGGATGCACGAGCAGGGCGATCTGCCTATTCCCGGCATTGCCCATATTGAACAGCCGCACTACCACATGCTGGGTGCAGGTATGAGCCGCGAGGCATTCGGCCTGAAGGCGGCCGGCTGGCTCGAGGAGAAAATCCTCGAAATCGGTGCAGAGAAGGTTGCAGCCTTTGTAGCCGAGCCCGTGCAAGGCGCTGGCGGTGTAGTGATTCCCCCGTCCACCTACTGGCCCGAGATTCAGCGAATCTGCGACAAATATGGCATTTTGCTGGTCAGCGATGAGGTGATCTGCGGGTTTGGCCGTACCGGTAACTGGTGGGGCTGCGAGACCTTCGGCTACCAGCCCGATCTGATGACCTTCGCCAAGGGCGTGACCAGCGGCTATATCCCACTGGGTGGGGTGATGGTCAGTGACCGTGTGGCCGATGTGATCGAGAAGGGGGGGGAATTCCGCCATGGTTACACCTATTCCGGCCATCCGGTAGCCTGCGCCGTGGGCGTGGCCAATGTGAAGTTGCTGCGGGACCAAAAGATCGTGGATCAGGTGCGCACCGAAACCGGGCCACATCTGGAAAAGCGCCTGAAGGAACTGCACGACCATCCGCTGGTGAGCTACACCGAAGGCGTTGGCCTGATGTGGGCGATCCAGATCGTCAAGGACAAGGCAACGGGCGCATTGTTCGACAACGACAAGCAGGTGAATGCTATTTGCCGCGAGTTTGCGCGCAAGAACGGTGTTGTCATCCGCGCTATCGTGAATGACCGGATGATTATTGCCCCTCCGCTCACCATCACCTGCGAGGAGCTTGACAAAGTAGTGGACGCTACTAAAAAGAGTCTGGATGAAACCTACGACGAGCTGAAGAAGCGGGGCTGGATGTAAGCCGATGCACCGTGGGATTGGCTGGTCGCATACCCTGTGGTGCCCTGGAATTCCAATCTTGCCGGATTGATTTTGCTTTGTGTTCTCTTGGGGTATTGGGTACTTGTACCTGCGCGAGTAAGACCCCTTCAGCCCAGCCTTGCGCTGGGCTTTTTTTGACACTGTATTTTAGGGCTGCTTGCAGTAGAGGGCTGCGATACTATAAATTTTTGGAGTGCCTAGGGACGATATTTCAACCATCTACCCCAAGAAATCGGTGCTAAGGTGTGTAAAAAATAGCCTTGCAATATGGCCTGCTAAAAGGTGGAGGGAGCCTGAAATCCAAAGGCAAGGAAATTGCTCATTCGTGCAACCAATTCGTCGGAGTTGGTCGTGTTGAAGCGACCATCAGATAAATCTTCGAGGCGATCAACTCCTGCAAGCATATAAAGGTATGTGCCAACAAGAAAAACCATACGCCAGTTCACATCTGCAGGATCTACTTCGGGTAGTAGCTTCTCTAGCACGGAAATATAGCGTTTGGTGCACTGATCGTAGACATCTCGCCGCAATTTGAAGGCAAGCTCTTCCGGCTCGTTATGCAGCCTGGATTGAATGCGAACAAAGGCGAGGCCGCCGGCGCCACTTTGCTTGAGTGCAAATTGTGGTGCAAGATATGCTTGAATTACCTCTGCTACTGTGGGCTTGCTGTCGGTTCTTTCGAGAAGTTCATCTAGGTGACGCTGACGTGCTTCTGATAATTGCATGGCACGTCGCTTGAAAACAGCTTCAAACAACGCTTGCTTTGACTGGAAGTAGTAAGAAATCATTGACTGGCGTACATCTGCCTGTTGCGCTATTTCTCTCGTTGCCGTGAGTACATAGCCATTTTTAGAAAATAGTTGCTCAGCCGCATCAAGAATCTGAGTGTGAGTGTCTCTATCAACTCTTGGCCGGCCTGGACCTTGTTTCGAGTTTCTAGAGGATTTGGATTTATCCCGTTCGATGATAGAGTCGCTTACCTGCTTGACGCTGGGCTTCTCTGATGCCTTTTTTATGTTCGACTTGGATTTTTCGATTTCGGGCATATCGATGAATATTTCTTGCGTTGATAAGCTTGGGGCAGGGGCGCTGGAGCTGGGCCAAATAGAGTAGCCGCAGGATGATTCTATTTTGGGCACAAAGACGGCGTACGCATCAGGCCATGTTTTTAACGGACGAAGTTCTGAGTCTGCCCTACATAAATAAAGGCACCATCATTGACCATCTCTATCATAGGGCAGAGTAGACGGTGTGGGTTTGCTGCCGCACCAACTTCTTGCGGTTGAATGTCTTGCTTGGAAATAACATGTTTCCTGGTCGGAGGAAAGGCGCTCGCCTACAAGCAGCCCATCAGATAGGACTCGGCTCAGGTCGATACCAATGCGCTAAGCGGCGGATTGCACGTCATGGGCCCGACTGCCCGGGAGTGAAAGGGCGGTGTATTGGAGTGGTACCCGCTTGACGTTGCACAGCAGCTCGTAGGAGATGGAGCTTGCCGCCTGGGCCACCGCGTTCACATCGACCTGTGAGCCCCAAAGCTCGACCGCGCTGCCGACGTCGGCCTTAGGCAGATCGGTGATATCCACGGTGAGCATGTCCATGGACACGCGGCCCACGAGCTGGGTGGACTGACCGTCCACCGCCACAGGTGTGCCGGCCGCCGCGGTGCGCGGATAGCCATCAGCGTATCCAACGGCCACCAGGCCCACGCGCGTCGCTCGCTGCGCAATGTAGCCGTCGCCATAGCCCAAGGCATCGCCGGGCTGCAGCGTGCGCACGGCAAAGATTTCGCTGCCTAGCGTCATCACGGGCCGTAGGTCATGTTATGGCCTTCGGCATGGGATCGGCGCCATAGAGCAGGATGCCAGGGCGGGCCCAGTCGCGCCGGGCGCCTGGCCAGCCTAGCACGCCGGCCGAGTTGCACAGGCTGCGCTCGCCAGGCAAGCCATAGGTGGTCGCGTCGAAGGCGGTGATCTGTAGCGCCGTGCGAGGTCGATGAGCGCGCCCGAGGGGCGAGCCATCGCTCAGGCGGCGGCAGGGGCCGATGCTTGCGCGCGAGGGCGTGTTGCTGCGCGGCTGTAGCGGTCGAGCGCTAGGCCCTCGGTGCTGATTTCTGGACGGCGGCCGCTGACCAAGTCGGCGATCAGCCGGCCGGAGCCGCAGGCCATGGTCCAGCCCAGCGTGCCATGGCCGGTATTCAGGAACAGGTTGGCATAGCGCGTGGCGCCGATGATAGGGGTGCCGTCCGGCGTCATAGGTCGCAGGCCGGTCCAGAAGCTGGCGTGGGGCACGTCGCCACCTGGGAACAGGTCGTTCACCACCATCTCCAGTGTGGCGCGTCGGCGAGGGTCCAACCGCAAGTCGAACCCGCCCAGTTCGGCCATGCCGCCGACGCGGATGCGGTTGTCGAAGCGGGTGACGGCGATCTTGTAGGTCTCGTCCAGCACCGTGGACTGCGGTGCCAGCGCGGGATCGGCCAGAGGCACGGTCAGCGAGTAGCCCTTGACCGGATAGACCGGCAGGTCGAGCCCCAAGGGAGCCAGCGCCGCGCGCGAGTAGCTGCCGAAGGCCATCACATAGCGGTCGGCTTGAAGAACTTCACCATTCACGCGTACGCCGGCGATACGATCACCCTCGACCATCAGGCCCTCGACATGCTGATTGAAGCGGAAATCAACGCCCAGGCCACGGACGATATTTGCCAACTGGCTGGTGAAGTGGTGGCAGTCGCCGGTTTCGTCGTTGGGCAGGCGCAGACCGCCAGTGAGGCGCTCGCGCGCTTGTGCCAGCGCCGGCTCCACGTGCGTCAGTTCGTCGCGGTCCAGGAGTTCGTAGGGCACCCCGCATTCCTGTAGCACGGCGATATCGCGCTGCACGGCGTCCAACTGGACCTGGGTGCGGAAAAGCTGCAGCGTACCGCCGGTACGCTGCTCGTAAGCGATGTTGGTGTCGGCGCGCAGCTGCTGCAGGCAGTTGCGGCTGTACTCGGCCACGCGCATCATGCGTTCCTTGTTGACGGCATAGCGCTCAGGCGTGCAGTTGCGCAGCATCTGCGCGATCCAGTTCAGCTGGAACAGACTACCGTCGAGCCGGATGGCCAGCGGCGCATGCTTCTGGAGCATCCATTTGAGGGCCTTGAGTGGAATGCCCGGGGCTGCCCATGGAGTGGAGTAGCCGGGTGAGACTTGGCCAGCGTTGGCGAAGCTGGTTTCCTGTGCAGGACCATCCTGGCGATCTAGCACGGTCACTTCCGCGCCCAGGCGGGCAAGATAGTAAGCGCTGCTGACACCAATCACGCCGCCGCCAAGAACAATGACTTTCATGGAAATTCTCTCTGTTTAAGGTGATTTACATTAGAATATAGATAATTAATAAGTTAATTTCACCGAAAAATCATCTTTATTCAGTTGAATTTTCTGATATTTGATTGATGCCATGGCTTCCACGAGCGAAATTCACCCTCTCGACCGCACAGATCGCAAGATCCTTGACATCCTCCAGCGCGAGGGACGCATCGCGATCACCGAACTGGCCGATCGGATCGGACTGTCGGCGTCGCCATGTTCGGAGCGCGTCAAGCGTATGGAGCGGGAAGGCGTGATCGCTGGCTACTACGCGCGGCTCTCGCCGGAGGCGCTAGGTAAGACCTTGTTGGTGTTTGTCGAACTCAAGCTGTCATCCAAGTCGGAAGAAATCTTCGACAAGGTGCGCAAGGAACTGTTGCATGTGCCAGATGTTCTGGAATGTCACCTTGTCTCTGGCGCTTTCGATTACCTGGTCAAAGCCCGCCTGGGCGGCATGCGCGAATATCGTCGCCTGCTGGGCGACATCCTGAAGAAGCTCCCGGTGCCGGCGGAATCGCACAGCTACGTAGTGATGGAAGAAATCAAGGACACATTGGCGTTACCGTTGGATCGCTAACTTCTCTAGATCGCTCGACGAACTCGCGATCAGCGGCGCCATCCCAGCTACGTGTGGCGCGCTGGAGCAAAGTGAGGGCGTGCACTAAGCGACTGAGTTCGCTAGGGCGTAGGGCTGAGTTTTGTACTGTCGTGAGCAGACTGCTTCGCAGCGTCTTCGGTCGCTCATTCCCGTTGACCGTGCTCACGCTATCTGACCTCAAGCAGTCATTGGTTCGGTGGTCGAGCGCTTGTTCGAGCGACTGCTCTACGATATGCGGCAGTCCTAACATACCGATACCGCGAGCCCACACAACACAGGGCGCGAGCCGACGCGGTGGCTTGCCGAGACCGAGAAGAGTTCAGGGGCTCGGCTGGCCAGATGCTGAAGGGCCGTTGGATCTCAGTGCTCCCTATGCCTTCTTCTTTGGGACTTTGGTCGCGCCGACCGTCTTCGACCGGTTCTTCTTGGCTGCCGCACGAAAATCTTCTGGCGTAGTGGCATCAATGCCGATGACTCGCAGGAAGCGCGACCTATCCTTCGCTTCGAGCTCCAGGGCCTTCGCCGACAGGATCGCCAGGACCTGCTGAAAGTTGAGTGGGCTGCAGCCCATATCTGCGTTTCACTGAATCTGGAGCTTTTCACGCAGAGACCCTGTTCGGCCGGATTCCTTGCCTCCGGCAGGCCAAGGTTTTAAAGGGAACTTCAGGCGCAGTCAGGTGTCTGTGGTCCGCAAAGTCTCTGTTATTTCCGCATGCGGACTGGAGGCACATTGCCCAGCAGTCGAATCAGGTCCTGTTGGCGTGCGGCTCCGGTCTTGGCGAAGATGGAGGACAGTTGTGAGCGCACGGTGCTGATCTTCACGCCCACCTCCACGGCGATCTCTGCCGGTGTACTGCCGCGCAGCAGGGGTGGCAGCAGGCGCGCCTCGGCAGGGCTCAAGCCGAAGATGCGCATCACGAAGCCAGACACTGCCGCAGGTGCCTGGGTATGCCGGGCCAGCAGCAAGATGCAGCCGCCCGGCAGTGCATCTTCCCTTTTGCCTTCGATGGGTAGCGCCAGGGCCAGGAGTTCGGACGTGGGTTCGCCGAGCGTGGTGCCTCCACCTTGCCCGCGCATACTGGCGTGCACCAGGCGGCTTAACGGATCGTGTATCTCCACACGCGCAGGTAGGCAGCCCAGCCAGCGCGCCAACGCTGGCTCCCTTGCCATGGCCTGCACGCTGTGGTTGGCATACAGCACCTGCCCCGCGGGGTCGAGCAAGGCCACACCGAAATCCAGCGTATCCAGAAAACGGTGCAGCAGCGTCACCTGCTCCTGCAGGCGGCGCGTGGTCCAATGCAGGTCGAAGGCGCGCAGCAGGTGCGGAAACAGCAACTGCAGCCGTGCAACATCGTGTTCGCCGAAGTCGGGCTGCTCTGGCGCACGGAACAAGCTCAGGATCATCGGTGGCGCCAGGCCTGGTACGCTACCGTCAGACACCACCGCCGTCAGCAGGTGTTCGATCGGGTACAGCGCCATGTATTCGCGGTAGAAGCGGCTTTGGCGCAACACCGGGGCCGGCACCATGTCGGTGCCGCGCAGCACACGGCCTTGCACGAATGCTTTCTGGGCCATGCCGGCATGCAGCCAGGGGTCGTGCTGTACCCAGTGATCCTGGTAGGCGCGGTTCAGCGTTTCGGGAAGGTTCCAGGCAGCGTAGAAACTGTGCTCCCGTGGCGCTTGTGCGTCTGTTGCGCACCAGCAGGCCACGCTGGCACTAAACATATCGGCTATTACGCGTACCACATCGGGCCAAGTGTTGTCTCGCCCCACGGCACTATATAGCGCGTGCAGGACGTGATTGAACGCTGCCTGGGATATCGATTCACCTATTGCCACTTCTTTGGGCTGGCTCATGGTTTCTCCTGGTTATCATCGTTTTGGCATATCGATTGCTATCAGGGAATAGGGGATTCTCCGGGCGGCCGAGACGGAAGTGGAGGGACGGAGTATGCGAGTGGGCCGTGCCGTACGCTGGTGGCCAAGCTGGGTGTCATGACGTTCGTGCACAGCAATGCTAAGGCCTGACTAAAGGAGGGCGTAGCGAGGCCGCGAAGGGCTGCGATGAGTGAAATCTTCTCCACAGGGGCGGCCATTGTTCAAAAACCACCTTACAAAGCATCCGTCAAATGAAGGAAGATTTTCCAGGCTGCGCTATTCAAAATCTACACTTTGAAACTCAAGATTTGTCGAGAAAGTCCAGCCTATGCCGCACCACCTTAAAGATGTCATCGGCGGACTGCGTGGCGCCCTGATTGCCACCACTCTGAGTGCTTGTGCGCTGACGGCTTTCGCAGCCGTTCCCGCTAGCGAACGGCAGGCGCTGGTCGATCTATATGTCGGCACCAACGGCGCAGGCTGGACGAACAAAAACGGCTGGCAAGACCACGCGGGTGGCACCAGCGACCCATGCGACGACAGTTGGTATGGCGTGATTTGCGAGGACGCCTATGATCACGTCGTGGGCCTGGCGCTTCAAAACAATGGCCTCAGCGGTACGCTGCCGTCCACGCTGAACAACCTGACGGCGCTACGGCGCTTCTATGCAGAAAGCAACGTACTGACAGGAGCCATTCCTGGTATCGGTGGGCTGACGGCGCTGCAGGATTTCAACGTCCAGAACAACCTACTCACGGGTGACATCCCCAGCTTGAGCGGCTTGACGGCGTTACGGGAATTCAACGCCTCCTACAACCAGCTCACGAATTCCATCCCCAGCCTGAGCGGCTTGCCTGCGCTGGAGCGTTTTGATGTCACAGGCAATCAGCTCACTGGCCCTGTTCCCGATTTCACCGGCCTGATGGCCTTGCAGTCCTTCATCGCTGCCGATAACCAACTCACCGGCTCGATCCCTGTCAGTTTGAGCGGGCAGACCGCGCTGCGCACGTTCTCGGTCAGCAACAACCAGCTATCGGGCACCATCCCTGCGCTTACCAATCTCACTGCGCTGCAATTCTTTTATGCCGCCAACAACCAGCTTGCAGGCCCCATTCCCAGCCTGACAGGGCTAGCCGTGCTGGCACGCTTTCAGGTTGAAAACAACCGCTTGGCGGACGCCATTCCTAGTCTGGCTGGAGTGGCCGCCCTCGAAGATTTCCGGGCTTACAACAATCAACTGACGGGTTCCATTCCCGCACTGAGTGGATTGGCGGCGCTGGTCAATTTTGACGTCGCCAACAACAGACTCACGGGAACCATCCCCAGCTTGAGCGGATTGATAGCGCTGCAGAGTTTCTATGTCAGTAGCAACCAGCTTTCGGGGCTGATTCCAAGCTTGGCGGGGTTGACGTCACTCAATAGGTTCGCGGTGTCCAACAATCAACTCACTGGCCCCATCCCCGATATGAGCGGGCTGGCGGCGCTGCAATATTTCTACGTTCACTACAACCGCCTTACAGGTTCCCCGCCTGCCGCACCTACCTCATTGTTGGATGGTCTTTCGGCCCTCTGTCCCAATCAGTTGAGCACGCCGTCGCCCACGGATGATGCATGGGACACCGCGACGGGTTCGACCCCTTGGTCGACTGACTGCCGGACAATCGTTGGCGCCAGCACGGTCCAGACAGTCCCCATCCTGGGTGAATGGGCACTGCTGATGTTCAGCCTGCTGCTGGGTGGCATTGGCATGCGCTGCTTGAGGTGGGAATATCACCACTGACCGCTTGGATCTTCACATCGGGCGGTGCCGCACGAGTGAGGGCGTTGCGCAGGAAATGTCTGCTGGAACGATACGTTTCACAGAGGCGTGGTCGATACGGTGGCTTGGATGTGCCAGAGGCCGTCCTAGCTCATCGCGCAGGTAGACCCATGGATCATACCCATGCAGCGTAGCTAGTCGCACCAGGCTCATCACCGTCGCCGCGCGCTGACCCGCAAGCTCTCCACCGGCAAGCAGCCATGTTTTTCTGAAACGAGGACAGCGACACCGTCACCACGTTTGCGCTTGGTGGCTCGTGGCTTGCCCAGGCGCTCGGCAGCCAGACGGTTCAGTGTGGAAGCCCCGTCTACATGGTGTTTTCGCCGGATTGAGGGCTGCCTTGAGGGCGACGCCCTCCCGGATCTGAGTAGCATCTGACACTGGAGTCCATGATGCGTTCCCACTGGGCATCAAGGAGGGCGTATCTTTTACTCATGGCCTGTACTTAACGCTGAGGCTGTGACTTTCAACTGGAGGGGATTTGATTGATGACATGCCCTAGCCATGGCGATACCTTTCTGGTTTTTGTAGCTATGTATCGCCATGTCGCGTCCATGGAGGTACGTTTTTGTGTCAGTCCGATGCCGGAATGTGGCTAAACGTAGCTTTTTCCTTCATTTGACGGATGTTTTCCCCCGCGGCGTTTGCAATCATCGCCGCATTCATGTTCCATGAGGAAAACACCGTGCCTACCGTCATTCTTCGCCGCTACTGGCAAGCCGCCCTGGCGCTGCTGACCCTGGCCGTTGCTGTGCCAGCCCATGCCACTTGGGTGGCCACGCCGTGGAATGCCGTGAGCGGCACCACCTTCGTCCTGCGCTATGACGGCACCAGCGTGCTGGCCGGCGGCGAAACGTTCTACAGCGGGACCATCACGCGCCGGGGTCTGGTGCGGTTGAGCGGATCCGACTGGACGCTGGATCCAGCCTTCACCCCTGACGTGACGTATGGCACCGGTCCCTCCGCCACGGCGGGTGAGGTGCACGCCATTACTGTGCAGAGCGACAGCAAGATCGTGATCGGTGGGCGCTTCGACCATGTGAACGGTGTCGCGCGCAACAACATCGCCCGGCTGAACGCGGACGGCACGCTGGACGGGGCCTATGACCCCAACGTCACCGTCACGTCCGGCAACGGCGTCGAGGCACTGATGGTGCAACCCGACGACAAGCTGTTGGTCGGCGGCTACTTCAGCCAGGTGGGCACCACGGCGCGCTACTACTTGGCGCGGCTGGATACCAACGGCGCGCTGGACGCGACCTTCGCTGACCCGGCCCTGGACAACGGCGTGCGCGCCATTGCGTTGCAACCCGGCGGCGAAGTGCTGATCGGCGGCATGTTCAACCAGGCTGGCGGCCAACCGCGCGACAGCGTGGCCCGTCTGAACGCCAACGGCACGCTGGATGCCGCCTTCGGCGACCCCGGCGTCACCGGTTGGGTGAATGCGATGTACTTGCAGGGAGACGGCAAGCTGCTGATCGGCGGCCTGCTCACACAGGTGGACGGCCAGCCACGCACCGGCTTGGCGCGGCTGAATGCCGATGGCTCGATCGACAACACCCTGTCCGTGGACGCCAACGAATCCATCTATGCCTTCCGCCCGCGAGGCGGGGGGAGCAGTGCCATGGTGATTGCGGGCGCGTTCGACCAGGTGGGTGGCGCGCCGCACCAGCGCGTGGCCAGCATCGACATCGCGGCCAATACTGTCCAAGCCGCGTTCAACGATGTGGGTGTGGTCAATGCCGGCTTCGTGGCCTACGCCGTGCTGCCGCTGTCGCCGCAAAAGGTGCTGTTCGGCGGCTGGTTCGCCCGTGTGGATCAGCAGCCCAGAAACGGCCTGGCCATTATTCAAGACCTGCCCGGTGTGCCCCCTGCCGCCCCCACCATCACCCAGGCCTTACCCGGCAACGGCCAGGTCACGCTCACCATCACGCCGCCAATTCCCCCAGGCCCCGACCCTATTACGGGCTACGATGTGGCCTGCACCCCGTTCGGCCCCGGCGGATCGGTCACGGCGGCCAACACGCCCAGCCCGGCCACCCTCATAGGCATGACCAACGACACGCCGTATGCCTGCTCCGCCCGCGCCGTGAACGCCAACGGCGCAGGCCCCGCATCCGAGCAGGTTTTCTTCTCTCCAGCCCTGACCCCTACAGCCCCGGCAGCCACTGCCGTCCCCACTCTCTCTGGATGGGCGCTGGCACTGCTGGCCTTGGCCTGTGCAGCGCTGGGCGTGCGGCGGATGCGGCGCAACTGAATATTAGTGCTATTGTTTAAATAGCTTTCAACGCTTGCCAAATAAGCGTTGAAAGCTTTTTCACTCAAATCATCCAAGCATCCCCCCCATTGCCTACCTCCAGGCGATGTGCCACAACCGTGACACCCGTACGACCAGGAGAGATGGCGATGAACCCGAAGACTGCCGCGCCAGAAGACGGGGCCATGCCCCTGGCTGCATTCGACCGCATCCAGCACGCGCTGTACGGCGCCGTGGGCCATGACGACGCCTGGTCCGATGCGCTGCGCGTGATCGCTGAAACCTTCGATGCCAGTTTCTCGATGCTTGTGGCTGCCGGCCAGGGCCAGCGCGACCAGAGCTTCTACGCCGCTTGGAATCACCCCGAGGAAGCGGCCCGCGCCTACTCCGACTACTGGTGGCAGCACGACGCCTGGCTGCAATCGGGCGTTGCGCAGGGCTTCTTCGTGCAGGGCAACGTCATGCGCGGCAGCGACATCGTGGCTTTGCCCGTGTTTCGCCAAAGTCGCTTCTACCGTGAATATCTGGCGCCCCTGTCTGCTGAATACCTGCTGGTGAGCGCCGTATCGGACGGCAGCGTGCCGGGGCTGGCGCCGCCCTCGCACCTAAGCCTTTTCCGCAGGCCCGAGCAGCCCGACTTCGACGCGAACGACCTCGTCCGAATGGACCTGATCCTTCCGCACGTGGTGCGTGCCTTCGACCTGCATTGGACCACGCGCCGCCTGCAGGAGCAGGTGACGCTGCTGCACCGTTTTCTGGATACGCTGGATTTCGGCGTGCTGATGCTCGACCCCGCCGCGAGAGTGCTGTACGCCAACCCCAGCGCGCGGGCCCTGGCCGCTATCGCGCCGCGCTGGCTTGGCAGCCTGCCCGCGCATGTGGCGCCGCACGACCCGCTGGCCGCGCTGGTGCGGGCCTGCACGCACGGGCAGGGCGGCGGCGTGCTAGGGAATGGCGTGGGTGGTGCGCCGGGCGATGCAGCCGCGGGGCTCATGGCCCTGGCGCTGCCCATCGAGGTTCAAGGCGCAGCATCCGGCGCGGCGGTGCAGGCGCAGCCCGGCGCCTGCATGCTGGTGCTGGCCCGACACGCGCCCGCGCCCGCGCCCGCGTCGGTGCCGAACTTCGTGGCGCGCATCTTCGGCTTGAGCCCCGCCGAGACGCGCTTGCTGCCGCCGCTGCTGCGCGGCAGTACACCAGCGGAGGTAGCCACGGAACTGGGCGTGAAGATCAGCACTGTGCGCTCGCAGCTATCTTCCATCTTTGCCAAGACCGGCGCGACGCGGCAACAGGATCTGATACGGCTGCTGGGCAATGTGCCTCCAGTTCATATGCGTAAATAGCAAAAGCTTTGAGGACCACAGGCATCTGACTGTGCCTGAGCAGATAGATACTGAGTAAGTGTTCGGCTAATGTCCAGTTCCTTGATCACGTACAGTGGATGGGACGTGGATAAAAACTTGGACTGGTTTTATGCTGCAAGCCCAAGGCTTTCTCGGTCTTTGAATCGACCCGGCTTTGAACTGACCCCTAGACGCTTTCGAGTTGACGTCCGGCATCGGTCACAACGGAACTTGGCAGGACAAAGCCGAATGTCTCAGATCAGCCTGAAGCAGGTGCTTAGTGTCATGCAATATCGGGCGCCGATGCTTGGGGCATGGCTCGGCGCCATGCTCCTACATCAGAAGAAATGCCGGATGCCCAGTTCCAGGCCACTGGAGCTTCCGCCCAGGGAGGCACCAGTGGCGCTCAGCCCCTGCACGCCGATGGAGCGATTGCCGCCGTTCTTGTTCTTCAGGTAGGCAAGGGTGCCATAGAGCTGCGTGCGCTTGGAAAGGTTGTAGCCATAGCCGATGCTGATCTTGCTCCAGTCTGCCAGACTGTTGGCCGTGTTGTGATAAGCATAGGAGGCACGCAGCTCGCCACTGCCCAGCGGTGCGGTCACACCCAACTGCAGTGCCGTGACCTTCAGTTCGCCGCGTTTCTCGCTGGCCCACAGCAGCATGGGCTTGGCCACGCCGAAGTCATAGGACAGGCCGATGTTGCTAGCGGTGACATGGTTCTCCGAGGCATCACCGTAGAACCTGCCGATGGCCAGTGCGCCGTCGAATGCGCCCTGGCGGTAGCCCAGGCGTAGGCCGCGGTAGTCGCCCTGGCGGTGGTCGGGCGCGTTGCCGGACTTCTCGCTCATGGCCGCCTGCACCTGGCCGTAGAAGCCGCCCAGGTTCGGCGGCAGGAAATAGCTGATGGCATTGCTGATCTGGACTGGCGCACCGCCGGCTGCGGTGCCTGCGCCGGGAGCGCCCAGCATCGCCAAGGCCATGGTGCCGCCCACGCCATTGGTCAGGAAGGGACTGAAGATCAGCGTATTCAGGAAGGAGGCCGAATCGTCGCGGCCCAGGCGCACCTCACCGAAGCTGCCCATCAGGCTGACGGTGGACCGGCGGTTGAAGCTCAGGCCGCCACCAGCCGCCTTGCCGGCACCGGTGTCGGGGTCGATGCCGGCTTCGAGCCAGATACCCGCCTTCAGCCCGCCGCCCAGGTCCTCCGTGCCGCGAAACCCCATGCGGCTGATATTGATTCCTCCGGTGGACAGTCCCAGCTTGGAAGTCCCGGCGCCAGTGAGGCGCGCAAAGCCCATGTCGACGGTTCCAAAGATCTCGAGTTTGGACTGAGCCAGGGCAGTACCCGCCAGGCCTGCGGCCCCGACGGCAAGAATGATTTTCTTCATGATGCTTGTGTCTCCTTGATTTGATGGTTGGTTAAAGGGCGTGACCGTGCCATCCGTGCAGACCTAGGCACGGACTGTTGTTGCTTGGAAGGAAGTAGGGGAGATGAGCGCTAAGGCCCATTGGTGTCATGAACTGGCCGGTGGCTGGGCGGCACGATGTTCGCTGGCGTGAGCTGGCTGACCTCGTTCATGCCGCAAAACGCCATGGTGCTCAGCATTTCCGAGCGAAGGATTTCCAGAATTCTTGAGACGCCGTTTTCGCCCGCCGCGGCCATGCCATAGAGAATGGCGCGTCCGGCCAGTACACCGCGGGCACCCAGGGCGCACGCTCGCACGATGTCCTGACCGCTACGGATTCCACCGTCGATCAGCACCTCCGTCTGCGTTCCTACCGCATCTGCAATCTCGGGCAGCATTTCGATGGTCGGCGGGGCGCCATCGAGCTGGCGTCCGCCCTGGTTGCTCACGACGATGGCATCCGCACCAGCGGACACCGCATGCAAGGCATCTTCGCGGTCCAGGATTCCTTTGACGATTAAGGGGCCGCCCCAAAGGCGCTTGAGCCATTCCACCTGGTCCCAGCCGATATTGAGTTCGAACTGGTTGCCATGCCACTGGGCAAAGGACTGCAGGTCGTGCACGCCCTTGGCATGGCCGATCACATTGCCGAATCCCCGGTTCCGGGTACGCAACATGGCTGCGCACCACGCCGGGGAGGACAGCATGTCGGCGAGCTGGCGCAGGGAAATACGCGGCGGCAGCGAAAGTCCATTGCGCGCATCGCAGTGTCTTTGTCCGGCGACGTGGTAGTCCAACGTCAGGATCAGCGCACTGCAGTTGGCCTGCCTGGCGCGCTCGACCAGCCCCTGCAGAAACTTGCGGTCCTTGAGCAGCGACACCTGCAGCCAGAGAGGTCCATGGGTGTGGCGTCGGACTTCTTCCAGCGAGCAGACGCTACCGATGGACAGGCTGTACGGCACGCCGAAGCGATGGGCGGCGCGGGCGCACAGGATCTCACCATCCGCCCAGACAAACCCAGCCAGGCCGGTGGGCGCAATGGCCAGCGGCAAGGCGCAGTCGCTGCCCAGCAGTTGGGTCCGCGTGCTGCGGTGTTCAATGTTCTTGCCGACCCGTTGCCGCAGCCGGATTGCCGCAAACGCTTGTTCGTTCGCGTGGTAGGTCGACTCCGTCCAGGAGCCCGAGTCGACGAAGTCATAGAACATCCGTGGAATGCGCTGCCGTGCAAGACGGCGTGCATCTTCGACGCAGAGGATCGGTTTCATGGTGTTGTGTTCGGCAAGCGAGGGTGGCCGGTCATTCGGGCTTGATTCCGAATTCCTTCATCAAGTCTTCATACAGCCGGCTATCCGACTCAATTTGCTGTGCAAGCACCGCGGGAGCGCCTCCGGCTGGCTCCATGCCCAACGTGGCCAGCTTGGCCCGCACTTCTGGCATCTGTAGAGCCTGGTTGATGGTCTTGTTCAGGGTCTGAACGATCGGCTCCGGCAACCCTTTGGGGCCGAGCAGGCCTTGCCAGGCGCTGAATTTCAGCGTGGGATAGCCCAGTTCGGTGAAGGTGGGGACTTCGGGCAGCAGCGCGCTGCGCTGTTTCTCGGCCAACGCCAGCGGGGTCAGCTTGCCGCTTCTGGCGTGGCTGGCGATGACACCCAGCGTGGTCCAGCCCGCTTGCACGTGACCGCCGAGCACGTCGGCAACGAGAGGCGCTGAACCGCGGTAGGGCACATGCGAGAGGCGCACCTTGGTCGCCTTGTTGAACATTTCCGCCAGGATGTGCTGGGGCGTGCCAACGCCCGGAGATCCATAGCTCACATTCTGCGACCTGGCTTTCTCAACCAACTGGCTGACAGAGCGAATCCCGGAAGAGAGGCCGGTCACCAGGACCAGCGGAATATTCTGGTCCTTGATGATGGGCGTGAAGTCGCGCTGGACGTCATGTGCGATCCCGGGCGAGACCTTCAGCACATGCTGGACCAGCGTGAAGGTGCTGGGGGTATACAGCAAGGTATAGCCATCGGGTGCAGCCTTGGCAACGAAGGACGCCGCGATGACGCCGCTGGCGCCAGGCCGGTTGTCGACGATCACCGGCTGGTGCAAGGCGGCGGTCAGCTTGTCGGCATACAGCCGTGCCGCGGCGTCCGTATCGCCGCCGGCGGGCCAGCCGACGACGAGCGTGATAGGACGGCTGGGCCAGGGCTGCGCATGTGATACCAGGGAGTAACCCAGCGTGAAAGCCAATGCCAGAGCGGCTTGCTTCAAAGAACGGTGCATGATGTCTCCTGAGAATAGTTGTGTGGTATGGACCGAGTTAGTTCATCAAAGCCCGATCGCTCCGAGCGACTTGCCGCCATCGACCAGCAGGGTCTGTCCGGTGATGAAGTGCGTATCGGCATCGGCGAAGAAGGCAATGGCCTGGGCGATGTCGGCGGGGGAGGCGGCCGCGCCCGAGGGCTCCAGTGCGACCGATGCGGCATACAGATCCTTGGGCATGCTGCGGGTCATCGGTGTGTCGGTAAAGCCTGGCGCAACCGAGTTGACGGCAATCTGGCGCTCACGCAGATCCATGGCCATGGCCCGCACCAGCCCCACGACGCCTGCCTTGGAGGCCACATAGTCCGCAGCCCGGTTCATGCCGAGGGCACCGCGCGAGGAGACGACCACAATCCGGCCCCCTGCGTTCATGCGCCGTGCCGCCTCCTGGGCAAATATGAAAACACCGAAGAGATTGATATCCACCGTCTCGCGGAAATCCTGGTCCGACAGCTCGTCGAAGGGATGCGAGCGGTATCGGCCGGCAACGGCAATCGCGACATCCACGCGGGCTTCGCTGTCCAGCACGCGGGCAATGGCGGCACGGTCACGCACGTCCAGGGCATGCGTGCGCACGTCGAGGCCTCGCTCCTGCATGGCGTTTTCCAGGGATTGCAGGGCATCGGTATCCCGATCCATCACCACCAGGCGATCTCCCTCTGTAGCCAATCGCTCCACCGTGGCACGTCCAATGCCCGAGGCCCCGCCGGTCAAAAACACCGTACGCTTGTTCATGCACGCCTCCCGAACATTTGATGGCGGCTGTGCCGTGAATGCGTTGCTATCAGGATAGCCACTGCGCTGCTGCTCTTGTGAGGCAGCGCTTTGCTGAAATTCCAGTCCATATGAAAACCTTGTGTAACGAGGGCTTCATGGTGACCGGTTGCTTTTTTCTTGGCAGGCTATAGTTCCGCATATCGGAACTTTAACCACGCAAAATGGCCACCTCCCCCTCCGTCCAGTCATTGCAGCGGGGATTGCAAGTGCTGGGTGCCATCCAGCGCTCATCCGCGATGTCGTTCACTGAGCTGCGCGAGGAAACGGGGCTGCCCAAGGCCACCTTGGCCCGGTTGCTGCAGACCTTGGTCGAAAGCGGGTGGATCCGGCGTCAGGGCCCTCGCGGGCGCTATGTCTGCGAGACGGCCGCGGCCACACGGCTGGCGCAGCAGGACAGCGCGCACGACTTCGCGCAACTGGCGCGGCCGATCTGCGATCGGCTCCAGCGCAAGGTGCCCTGGCCCGTCAATCTGGCGATCCGGGACGGCTCCAGCATGCTCATCCTCGATTTCGTGGATGCCGTGGTGATGGGATTGGCGGCCAATTACCGGCAACTGGGGTTCAGGCCCCCGATGCTGCGCTCCTCGCTCGGGCTGTGCTATCTGGCCTTCTGCCCCGAGCCGGAGCGCGATGAAGTCCTGCAGCGCTTGGCCCGTTCAACGGACGAGTTGGATCACGCGGTTTTGCGCTCAGGCCAATTACCGCAGCGGCTGCAGGATATCCGTCGCCAGGGCTATGCACTCCGGGACCTCTCGGTGGTTCCTCCTCAGTCGGTGGAGCGGTATGGGGCGGTTTCGGTGCCCGTTCGAAAAGGGGCACAGGTGCATGCCTGCATATCGTGCTCCTGGCTGCTGCAGATTGCATCCACGGAGACGGTGATCGGACAGTATTTGCAGCCGATGCAGGAAGCTGCGCGCACACTGAGCATGACAGCTTAGGTGCCGCCCTGGCGGGCCTTGAGCCATTGACATGTGTGGTCCACGAATTGGGCGCAGATTCGCGAAGGCCGATTTGAGTAGCGCAGCGGAGGAGCGATAGCGGCCACGTTGATGAACGTCAAGTCCTGGATGAGGCCGTCATTCAGCGAACAAGACCGAATGTCTGAGATCAGCCTGAAGGAGACGGCCCACTCAGGAACGGCGCAACAGTGGTTGTGTGCTACAGCGGAAGGATCCGCCAAACGAACGACTGATCCGGAAGTCCACGTACTCGACTTTCACACCATGGCGCTCCAGTTGATCACCGATGTGCTGGAAGGCCGGGTCGGCGACGTAGACGTCGGGGCTCAGCGGCAGGCCGTTGGTGGCCAGATTACCGGCCTCTTGCATTGACACAGGGATTTTCTTCCAGGACTTGAGCGTGTCTGGAATCCCGTCGAGGAGCGCTTCCTCGCACACCACCATCAATCCTGGCTGGAT
The DNA here is from genome assembly GCF_054782535.1 of Comamonas humi. NCBI lineage: Bacteria > Pseudomonadati > Pseudomonadota > Betaproteobacteria > Burkholderiales > Comamonadaceae > Comamonas > Comamonas humi. Next base: position 36,556 of record NZ_BAAGSH010000004.1, read on the forward strand.
CAGGCCCAGGGCGCAGTCCAGGTGCAGGATTTCGGGCTTGAGGCGCACCAACTCCACTGCGTAGCCTGCGGGCTTGAGCAGCTTGGCCAGCCACTGCGCGCCTCGCGGGTTGGAGGCCAGGCCGGAACTGCCGACGAACACATGATTGCCCAGCACGAGCACGTCGCCGCCTTCCAGAAATGGGCCCGTGCCCAGATTGGCCTCGGTGCCGACTTCGGGGCGCGGCAGCGCGATATAGCTGCATTCGGCGGGGTAGACGCGCTCTTCGAACACGGGGCGCACGGGCAGTACCTCGTTGCGGCGGTGCAAAAAGCGCAGCGAGCCTTCGACAACGAAATTGCCCACGGTGAAGAACGGGTCTCGCACGAAGAAGTTACTGTAGCCGTCATCGCCCGCTACGGCCTTTTCCACCGCAGTCAGCTTGCGCGGGCGCAGCACCTCGACGCCGTATTTCTTGAGCACGGCACCAAAGTTCTCACGTTCTTGCTCCCAGATGCGCTGCAGCTCGGGCTGGGCTTCACCGAAGTCGCGGCCCACGGGCAGATTCTTGCGCAGCTCCTCCGGGATGAAGGCCATTTCCTGGCCATTGAGCATGGCCTTGGAGATGGCGACTTCCGATTGCGCCAGCACTACAGTGCGCAGCGGGGCGAACTCGCTCTCGACAAAGATGTTTGCGGCAGAAGCGGTAGCCGCGCTGATGGCAGGTGTGTGGAGCATGGCGGGCATCAAGGGCAGCGAGAAGGCTGCGCGCAACAGGTTGCGGCGCGACGCGCCTGCATTGGCGACGGCGTTGGTGGTGTTGATGGTCATGAATGTACCTTTCAAAACAGGAAATCGATGAATGCCTTGCCTGCATCTGCGCCCCGCAGTGAGGCGATGGGTGTGCAAGCAATGGCCCGATTCTTATTTTTAAAACGGATGCATTCAAATTAATATCTATCTGTTATTCGGATAAATAGAGTTTATCAGTGTCGGTCTGTTCTAAGGGGCTATCGATACTAGGTGCTCTCGCAACCATGCAGCAGCCGGCCCGCAGGGGCGCTGCTTGTGCCAGACCAACTCAAGCGGCACTGGGACGTCGCCCACGTCGAAATCAAGGCTAGGGGCGATCAGTCCGGAGTCTTCCCGCAGTTCATCTAGCAGGTGGTAGGGTACGACGGCCCAGCCCAAGCCCAACCGTACCAACTCCAGCATCGCCCGATAGCTCTCGACCCACCACACAGACGAGGCCACGCGCAGGCGCGATTTCTCCTGGCCGCCGCCGCGTGGCGTGACCTGGATCTGCCGGTAGCGCTTGAGCTCTTCCCAGGCAATGCTGCCTTGGGCCAGTGGATGGTTGCTTGCGCAGACCAATTTGAGCGGCACCCAGCCGATGTTGCGAAAGCCCAACTCGGGCTGCAGCGATTCCTGGCGCCACATGATGCCCAGGTCGGCGGCAGCGCTCAAAACGAGCTGGCTGACATCCTCCATGCGCGGGAACAGCAGCTTCAGCTCGACGAACGGAAACGCTTTGGAGAAATCCACCATACGCTGCCCGAGAGTTTGCATGGGAAACAGCTCATCGACCGCGATCACCAGCGACTCCTCAACGTTGCGCTCGATGCTGTAAGCCACGCCCACGAGATGCTCGCGCCGCTCCAGCACCACGCGGGCCTCATGCAGCAAGCGCACGCCGGCCTGCGTGAGAATGGGGCTGCGGCTTTCGCGGTCGAACAGCGCCACGCCCAGCGATACCTCAAGATTGGCCACATGGGTGCTCACTACCGATTGCGCCTTGCGCAAATGCCGCGCGGCTGCGGAGAACGAGCCTCTTTCGGCAGCCGCCACAAAGGCCTGGAGCTGGTCAAAGCTGATGTCAGTCATCTATGCAATGCAAGTGGATTTGATAGGTCGGCTCAATCTATCGTATTTATGGATAAATACCAACTTTGAAATGCCTGAATAACATATGAGACTGCGGGCTTTCCTCCAAGAAGAAAGCACTATGAAAGCCCAACACAAGACCTGGACCGAGCGCGCAATCCACGCCGTGGGGTTCGAGCTCATCGCCATTGCCATTTGCGCTCCCGTAGCGGCATGGTGGCTGGATCGGCCGATAGCACAGGCTGGTGCGATCAGCCTGCTGCTGGCCACCCTCGCCATGCTGTGGAACGCGGTCTACAGCATGATGTTTGACAGGCTATGGCCGCCCGCGCGCATCCACCGAGATTTGAAGCTGCGCCTGCTGCACGCCGGCGGATTCGAGCTGGGCATCGTGGCCTTCGGCGTGCCGCTGGCCGCCGCCGTGATGCAGCTCCCACTGATGCAAGCCCTGGCGCTGGAATTTGGCTTCATCCTGTTCATGTTCCCTTACACCGTGGCCTACAACTGGGCGTACGACGGGCTTCGCCGCGCCTGGGTCAAGAGTCGGTAACTCACTGCTATATATTCCCGCGCCGGTTGACTTCGTGGGTTTCATTCATTAATATGCATGCACACGCACATATATTGATGAATGACGTATGAAAAAACTGGTTGTCTGCATGACTGGCGCCACAGGCGCAGTCTATGGCGTGCGCCTGCTGGAGCGGCTGGCCGCGCTGAACGTGGAGTCTCATCTGGTAATGAGCAAATGGGCCAAGGTCACACTCAAAGAAGAGACCTCGTACAGCCTGCATGACGTGCAAGGGCTGGCCACCAAGGTGTATTCCGATGCGGATCAGTCGGCCTGCATTTCCAGTGGTTCGTTTCAACACGATGGCGTGGCCATCGTGCCCTGCAGCATGAAGACCTTGGCGGGCATTCGGGTGGGGTATGGCGAGAATCTGATCGCAAGGGCCGCCGACGTGGCGTTGAAGGAGCAGCGCAAGCTGGTGCTCATGGTCAGGGAGACGCCGCTGAATGTCATCCATCTAGACAACATGCTCGCCGTGGCCAAGGCCGGCGCTGTCATCTTCCCAGCGGTGCCGGCTTTCTATCACCGGCCGCGCAGCCTCGACGACGTCATCGATCAGAGCGTGGGGCGGCTGCTGGACATGTTCGGCATTGACGACCCCGGATTGAAGAGATGGCAGGGGCTCGCAGGTAGCGCCGCGCAGGCATGAGCCGGAGGTCAGGAACTAGGAGTGAAGTTATGCATTGGATTGAACAGGCCTTGGATTTTCGTTCGTTTATTGGTGAGCTGAGGCGCCGTAAGGATCTTATAGATGTGAGTACGGAGGTGAGTGCCGACCTGGAGCTGGCCGCCGTTACTCGACGTGTCTATGAAGAACGCTTACCCGCGCCTCTTTTTCATCGGATCGCTGGCAGTATGCCGGGCGCTCGCGTGCTCGGTGCGCCTGCGGGAATGTGCAGTGAAAAGGGCCAAGAGTATGCACGCCTGGCGCTGCATCTGGGCTTGCCGCCGGACAGCCGCCCCAAGGCGATCGTTGCTGCGATCCGTGCTGCAATGAAAGCCGAAGCGATCGCGCCGCTGCGGCAAGCGACCGGCCCCGTTAAAGAAAACATCTGGCGGGGAGAGGAGGTTGACCTGACCCGTTTCCCCGTGCCTTTGCTGCACGCGCAGGATGGCGGGCGCTACTTCGGCACCTACGGCTTCCATGTCGTGCAGTCGCCTGATAAGACCTGGGACAGTTGGGGCATCGGCCGCTTGATGCTGCTGGACCGAAACCGGCTGACTGGGCCTGCGATCCCCACGCAGCATATCGGCATGATCCGCGAGATGTGGTCCAGAGAGGGCAAGGCCACTCCTTGGGCGATGGCGCTGGGAGCGCCGCCCGCCGCGGTGGCGGTCGCCGGCATGCCGCTGCCGACCGGTGTGAGCGAGCCGGGATACGTCGGCGCGCTGCTGGGGCAGGGTGTGCCGCTTGTGCAGACCGAGACCAATGGACTGTGGGTGCCTGCCAATGCGGAGATCGTGCTCGAGGGGGAAATCAGCCTCGAGGAAACCGCCATGGAAGGTCCAATGGGCGAATACCATGGCTACCAGCATCATCAGGGCGGAATGCAGCCGGTGTTCCATGTCGAGGCGATCACCTTTCGCGACGATCCGATCCTGCCAATCTGCGTGGCGGGCACGCCACCGGAGGAAAACCACACCATCTGGGGCACCATGGTCTCGGCACAGCTGTTGGATGTGGTTCAGGCGGCCGGCTTGCCGGTGGATATGGTCTGGTGCTCCTACGAGGCTGCAACCTGCTGGGCCGTGGTGTCAGTGGACGTGCAGGGCCTTGCGGCGCTTGGAACCAATGCCGCGGAATTCGCGCACCGTGTCGCCAAAGTGGTTTTCAGCTCGCACCCGGGCTATCTGATTCCTAAGTTGATCCTCGTCGGAAACGACATCGACATTGCAGACATCAACCAGGTCGTTTGGGCACTCGCTACGCGCTCGCATCCTGCACACGATCATTTCTCGTTCCCGACCGTGCGCGAATTTCCCATGGTGCCTTACCTGAACGATGAGGACAAGGCCGCAGGTGCGGGAGGGAAAGCTGTGATCAACTGTCTTTATCCCGAGCAATTCCGAGGCGAGTCCCGTGCGGGTATCGCTTCGTTTGAGCACTCGTATCCCGAGGCCGTGAAGCGCAAGGTTCTGGCACGCTGGTGCGAATATGGATTCGATGCTTGTTGAGCAAGCGAATGGTACGATCTTGGCCCTTTCCGAGTACAACGACATCGAACCTCCATCATGGGATGCAGCCGCAATCTAGGCCTACCGCAGGACAGCTTGTACCGAATGACCGAGGTCGTGCGGGAGCGCGAGCGGCTGTTAGCCAGCGCGCTGAGCGAGCTGGGCCTGGGCCTGCCCGAGTGGCGGGCCTTACGCATCCTGAACAGTTTTCCTGGAGACGTGCCGATGAGCACGGTGGCCGAGCATTCGCAGACGGATCGAACAGCTCTTGGGCGGACGATTGACCGCATGGAGACTCGCGGCTGGGTGCAGCGCATCCCGGCACCTGAGGACAAACGTGCGGTGTATATACGCTTGAGTCTGGAATCACGCGGCGTATTTGCAAAGGCGCTGAAGCTGGTTGCAGCCTTCGATGAGCAGTTGCTGGCAATGCTTACCTCACAGGAACAGACGATATTGCCGCAGATGCTGGAGAAGATGGTTTCCAGTGTCCGAAATCACTAGTGTGGCGGGTGAACGTCACAGCCCATGGGATCTGTTGAGTCGAGATGGGCATGGAGTTGCTGCTTTGGATAGGTCCATGAAGATGCCTGCGCATCCATTTCTGCGTGCAACAGTTCGTATATTCGGGTAGGCCGAAGGACTGATCATCCGTGAGTCAGATCAGGACAACGCGCGAAGGCCCGCAGATGGATTCAAGGGTAACTGCGCAGATTGACCTTGCTGTACAACGGCATGGAGCGCTTCTGCACCTCATGTAAATCATCGCTATGAGTCGCGGTGTGTAGCAATGCACCGATGTCTTCGCTGCGTAGACCAATCCATTCGTCGGACTGCGTTTCGGGGTAATAGACATACAGCAGCGCGTGGACGCTGCTGCTATTCCTTTGCGGAGCGGCAATGGGCCCACGCGACAGTGCATTGAAAGCCCGTTGCCGGTGCTGCGCAGGTGGCAGCAGGCTCTGCAGACAAAGCTGACTGAAAGGCTGGCCAGGCTGTCTATGCGCCGATCAGGTGTGGGTACTGCCACATGTACTTCTTCCGCGATTTCCACGTCGGCCGGACTGCAGTCCATGCGCACCGAATAGTTCATCCTTCTCCTCACGGCGTACCGTGAGATCAGGTGTCGCGATGGTCGTGTGGTCGATAAGGGGAAACCTTTATTGATAAGTAACTTAGTTAATTGGATTATGTATAAGGAGGGCGGTTGGCCTGATGGATTGGTTTGCTATGTGCAATTTGAGGCATCGCGCTAGCCCACTCCTCGGAGCTGCAACTGCTTGCCTGTATTCATCAATTCATAGAGGTGCTTAGTGATCTATCGTCTCCAGTCGCTCAAGAATGTGGCAATCGTCGATGTACTCGACACTCAATATGCCGCTACGGCACGGTGTGCACAACCTAGTACCAAGTACGGAAATTTGCGTGAACCACGCCCGGGATGCAGCGCGCGCTTGAAGTTGGTAGTGTCGCTGGCATTGACGGCGGCACTGGGCGCCTGTGGAGGTGATGGGCATGGCGACAAGGCCGACTTGGTGATGAAGAACGGCACCATCTATACCGTCAATGGCCAACAGGAGTGGGCAAATTCCGTGGCCGTAAAGGATGGCAAGATCGTCTATGTCGGCGACGACAGCGGCAGCGCGCGATTTGAGTCTGCTAACACCAAGGTGGTGGATCTCAAAGGCCGAATGGTGCTGCCAGGCTTCGTCGATGGCCACAACCATGCCTATCTGATGGCTGAAAGCCTGTATTGGCTGAGCTTGAATCCCTATAGCACGCTGGATGAGCGCCAGAAGGCATTGCGCGACTATCGTGCCAAGAACCCGGGCATGAAGCAATTGCGTGCTGTCGGCTGGATGGGCCAGGAGGCGGCAGCCAAGGGCGTACTGGCCAAGCAGCTGATCGATGAAGTAATCGCAGACATTCCGGTGCTCATCATCGCCAATGACCATCATGGTGCCTATGCAAACTCGAAGGCACTGCAATTGGCTGGCATCGACCGCAACACCCCTGACCCCACAGGAGGCGTCATCGAGCGTGATCCGGCCACTGGCGAACCGACAGGTGTCCTGTACGAGTTCGCGGCGCAAAATATGGTCATCCAGGCGTTGCCTCAGCCAGACTTCACGGTCGATCAATACAAGGAGACGATCCGTACCTGGCAGAAGGCGGCTGGCAAGGATGGTATTACCTCGGCCTTCGTGCCGGTGCATTACCCGACCGAAAGCCTGCTACAGGCATTGCAGCAAATGGACAAGGGCAATGAGCTGACCGCGCAGTACGATTTGGCCCTGTGGGCGGATGAAAACAAAGGAGTCTCGCAGGTTGATCACCTGAAATCGCTGCGCAACACATACCAAGGGAATCACTTCAAGGTCGATTCGATCAAGATCTTTGCCGACGGAGTGGGGGCTCCCAAGCTAGTCTGGGATCAGAAGGTGCTTGAAGACACGGTTGTTGCTCTGGACAAGGAGAAGTTCCGCGTCTACGTTCATGCGATCGGTAATCCTGATTTTTTCCCGTCGAACAATGTGCTGAATGCGTTTCAGGTCGCGGCGGCAAAGAACGGCAGCTGGGATTCGCGGCATTCCATCACCCATCTCGACTGGGTTCGTGGCGACGACCTGGTGAGGTTTAAGCAACTCAATGTGCTGGCTGTTCCGCAGGCCGCCTGGTTCGGCAAGGGCTGGTACAACGATGTGACTGGCGACAAGGCCAAGAACAAGCAGCGCTTCCAAAGCTTCATCGATGCAGGCATCACGGTGGTTTCATCAAGCGATTTCCCCTCGACCGATACCTTTGAGCGCGACATGTATCCTCCCACGGGCCTTGAGGTCGGCATGACGCGGCTGGATCCCGACAAGGCCAAGCCGGGCGATCTGCCGTCGGCAATGGAGCCTTGGGAGCGAGCAACACTCAAGGAGATGATCACCAGCTACACCATCAACGGTGCCAAGCTGATGTTCCAGGAAAAAAACCGGGGTTCGATTGAAGTAGGCAAGAAGGCGGATCTGGTGGTCATGGACAGGAATCTATTCGATCTTGCACCTACGGACGTTGGCGAAGCCAAGGTCATGTATACGATATTCGAAGGCAAGGAGAGCTTTCGGGATCCTGCGTTCTAACTGGAATATCGCAAACTGACATTGCAAATTGGCGGCCGAGGCTGTATTTGGCTTTAGCCGTCTAATCCTTGAGTATCGGTTTGGCGTAGCCTAAGCTGGGATCGCTATGGCAGTGATAGAGAGATCGGGGCCTAGAATCTCCGATATGAATTTGCGTTTCTTGGAAACCTTTGTGTTGCTGGCCGAGCTGCGCAACTTCCGCATGACGGCCGAGCGGCTGTTCACCACGCAGGCGGCGGTGTCGAGCCGCATCGCCACGCTGGAGCAGGAGTTCGGCGTGCGCCTGTTCGACCGCGGCGTGCGCGAGGTCACGCTCACGGCCGACGGCGCCAAGGCGCTGGTGCATGCCGAGCGCATGCTCAGGCTCATGCGCGAGATGCGCGAGGACATGCTGGACAAGCAGGCCTATGCGGGCGTGATCCGCATCGGCGCCATCGAGTCCATCGTGCACAGCTGGTTTCCCGACTTCCTCGCGCTGCTGCAGCAGCGCTACCCGCGCCTCAGGGTCGAGATCGCCAGCGACACCACGCTGCACATGTCGGAGCAGCTGGCCAAGGGCCAGCTCGACGTGTCGCTGCAGGCCAAGCCGGTGGCGGCGAGCGCGATCGCCAACCTCTCGCTGGGTGAGTTCGCCATGGCCTGGGTCGGCAGCCCGCGGCTGGGCATCGGCGACGAGACGCTGAGCCTGGCCGAGCTGGCGGCGTTCCCGATCATGAGCTTTGCGCGCGGCTCCGAGCCGTATGCGGTGATCGAGCAGCTGTTCAGCCCCTTCAGTGCCGACAGCGGCGCCTCGCCGCACCTGAACTGCATCGCCTCCGTGGCGACGATGATCCGCGTGGTCTGCGACGGCCTGGGCGTGGCGGCCGTGCCGCCGGCCATCATCCAGCGCGAGCTGGCCGAGCAGCGCCTGCGACTGCTGCGCGTGGACCGCGAGTTTCCGCCGCTGCCGCTGGTGGCCTGCTGGCGCTGCGACCACCAGAACCCGCTGGCCGAAGCGGTGGCCCATGCCGCCGAGGAAGTGGCCACGGCCTTTGCGCTGAACCAGGGCCCGGCGATCGCGCGCCTGCCCGGCAGCAGCCTCGCGGGAGAGGCGTAGGGTTATCAAAAAAGGAGCTTCTGGCGCTTGTTGCTGCTGTATTTCAATGTGATTTGGTATTGAAATCAAGCAGGGATGAGCGCCAGCAGCTCCTTTTTTGATAGTTTGCCGTCAAGCCCGGGCGAGCAGTCCTTCCACCGCCAGCGCCACCGACAGCAGGCGCCGGTCCTGCCCGGCCGTGCCGGCCAGGCTCAGGCCCACGGGCGCCTCGCCCGCGCGGTGGCAGGGCAGGGACACTGCGCAGCCGTCCAGGAAGTTGACCAGCGTGGGGTTGCGCAGCATCAGCCCGTTGGCCGCGAAGTAGGCCTCGTCGCTGGCCTCAAGCTCGGCGATCTTCGGCGCGATCACCGGCACCGTGGGCATGACGAGCAAATCATGGTCGGCCATCTGCGCCTCGACCTGGTCTATCCACTGCTGGCGGCGCGCCAGCAGCTCGAGGTAGTCGGCCGCGCTGATGTCCTTGCCGCGCAGGATGCGCGTGCCCACGCGCGGGTCGTATTCGGACAGGCGCCCGTCGATGTAGTGGCGGTGCCAGGCCCAGGCCTCGGCGGCGGTGAAGCCGCCCTTGGCATTGATCTGCGCGAGTTCGGAGAACGGCGGTACCGCGGCCTCGGTGATCTGCGCGCCCGCGGCGGACAGCAGCGACAGCGCACGCTGCCAGGCGGCGGCCACGGTGCTGTCCATGCCATCCAGCACCACATTCGTGGGCGCGAGCAGGCGCAGGCCGCGCAGCGAAGCGGGATGCAACTCGGCGTGCTGCTCGCCCGACAGCACCGCATCCAGCGCGGCGCAGCAGCGCACGCTGGGTGCCAGCGGGCCGATGGAATCGAGGTTGGCCGACAGCGGCAGCACGCCCTGCATGGAAACGCGGCGTGCCGTGGGCTTGAAACCGGTCAGGCCGCACAGCGCCGAGGGAATGCGCACCGAGCCGCCGGTGTCCGAGCCTATGGCGGCCAGCGCCATGCCGTCGGTCACCGAAATGGCCGCGCCCGACGACGAGCCGCCGGGAATGCGGCCGCCGCCGTCCACCTCGCGCTGCCAGGGATTGCGCGGCGTGCCGTAGTGCGGATTCAGCCCCAGGCCCGAGTAGGCGAACTCGGTCATGTTGGTGGTGCCCACGATGACCGCGCCCGCGCGGCGCAGGCGCTGCACGGCCTCGGCCGTCTGCGTGGCGGGTGCGGCGTTGGCCAGCAACTTCGAGCCGCCCAGCGTGGGGTGGCCGGCGATGTCGAACAGGTCCTTGACCGAGACCGGCAGGCCTTCGAGGGGCGAGCGCGCCAGCCCGGCCGCGCGCAGCACATCGCTGGCGCGGGCCTCGGCCAGGGCCTGCTCGCGCAGCACGCGGGTGAACACGCGCGGGCCTTCGCCCTGCGCGGCGCGGTCCAGCGCCTGCTCGGCCAGTTGCATGGCGCTGGTCTGGCCTTGGGCCAGGCGCTCGGCGGCTTGGATGAGGGTGGTTGTCATGGGCGCATCCTGTCCGGTCGATCAGGCGACGATGTCCAGCAGCTCGCTGCGGTAGCGGTGGCGGATGCTGCGCTGGCTGCGCGGGTCGTGCAGCTCCATGGCGAACTGCGTGGCCGGGCGGATGCCGCCGATGGCCGCCATGGTGCCGCAGGTCATGCCGCTGCCCTCGGGCAGCAGGCTCTTGCCGCCGGTATGGCCGGCGATCAGGTCCTGGGGCGTGCGCAGGCTGGCCAGCGTGCCTTCCTGGTACAGCACCTCGCGGCCGTCCTCCACGATCCACGAGCGCAGGATCAGCTCGTCCCAGTGGCCGGCCACGTCGGCAAAGCGCCAGGCCTGGGTGGCCACGGGCTTGACGCAGGCCTGCTTGGAAAAGGCCACGCTGTAGGCCTCGAGCTTGCGGTCGGTGTGGTCCGAGGCCAGGCTCACGAACATCTCGCCGCCGTGGGTGAAGACGAAGACCTCGGCCTCGCCCGAGGAGTCCGGGCCCAGCACCTGCAGCGTGCTGCTCTGGCTCAGCTGGTTGCTGGCGATGCGGTAGTACAGCGGCACGGCGCTGGGGCGCGGAATGCCGAGCGCGGCCAGCTCCTCGATGTGGTGCTCGATGGCCGCATGGTCGCGGCCGGCCCAGCCGGCGACGATCAGGGTGTCGAAGATGGGGGCCAGGGTCTGGCCTTCGGGGGTGGTGAATTGCAGTTGCATGGTGGGAATTTGCAGTTAAGCCGAAGAGGGCGGCATCGCCACTGGCAAGGCATCCGACTGCTCCTAAAAAGATGCAGTTGCACAGTGCTCGATGACGATGAATGGGTACATAGCTACACGTTGGTGTACCTACCGCCGGAGCATCCACGTCGTGGCATGGCTTGTTGAGCGCACGCCTGAAACCTGTCCGTGCTCCAGCAAGGCCAGTATCGAAATGGGTTGCGCAATCTGTCCAATGAGAAATTCTTGGTAGACGTGACAAGAAAATTTTATGGGTTCCTTTCTGGTTGTTGAATATTTTTAAATAAGCAATTGTTTTTAAACATGATTTATCGTTTCTTTGGGGTGGCCTGAGTAGGCTTTCTTTTCCTCTTTTTGGCTCTTTTTTGAGGACTTGGGGTTTGACCTTATAGCTAAGTTACTTAGCTAATTTGATGATTCGTTCCCAGGCATTCACTCATGTGGGCGGTGCCCATCTCAGCAAGGGAAAGGAAGTCAAATGAAAGTCTCGAAACGAGGTATTCGGAGCCTCGCTGCAGTTGCGGCGCTGATGGTCTCCATGGCAACGGTGTCCGCCCAGCAAGCTGGTGAAGCGCCGCTGAAGATCGGCGTGCTGACCGACATGAGTTCCCTGTTCGCCGACATTGGCGGCCAGGGCTCTGTGACGGCACTGCGCATGGCTGTCGATGACTTCGGCGGCAAGGTGCTCGGCAAGCCGATCGAGGTGGTCTCCGCCGATCACCAGAACAAGACCGACGTGGCTGCGGCCAAGGCTCGGGAATGGTTTGACGTACAGGGCGTGGACATGATCACCGACCTGCTGCCTTCTTCGGTGGCGCTGGCGGTATCCGATGTGGGCCGCCAGAAGAACAAGGTGGTCATCGTCAACGGCGGCGGCACCTCGAAGCTGACCGGTGACGCCTGCTCGCCGAACACGGTGCACTACACCTATGACACCTATGCCTTGGCGACCAACACCGTCAATGCGCTTATGTCGCAAGGGCTGGACAGCTGGTTCTTCCTGACGGTGGACTATGCACTCGGCCATTCGCTGGAGAGCGATGCCATAGGTGCTGTGAAGGCGCGCAACGGCAAGGTGGTCGGTACGGCACGCCATCCGGTGAATGCCTCGGACCTGGCATCCTACCTGCTCCAGGCTCAAGGCTCCAAGGCCAAGGTGGTTGCACTGGCTGACGCCGGCGGTGACTTCGTCAATGCCGTGAAGCAGGCCGGCGAGTTCGGCTTGCGCAAGTCGGGCAAGCAGACGCTGGCGGGCCTGCATGTGTTCATCTCCGACATTCACAGCCTTGGCCTTGCACAGGCCCAGGGCATGGTGCTGACGACCGGCTTCTACTGGAACCAGAACGAGGCCACGCGTGCCTGGTCGCGCCGTTTCTACGAGAAAACCAAGCGCATGCCCACGATGGTGCAGGCTGGCGTGTACTCCTCAACCATGCACTACCTGAAGGCTGTTCAGGCCGCCGGTACCAAGGCGCCGCAGCCTGTATTGGCCAAGATGCGTGAAACGCCTATCAACGACTTCTTCGCAACCAACGGTCGCATTCAGCCGAACGGTCGCATGGTCCACGACATGCTGCTCGTTGAAGTGAAGACGCCTTCGGAGTCCAAGGAGCCCTGGGACTACTACAACGTCAAGGCAGTCATTCCCGGCGCTTCCGCATTCATTCCGCTGGACAAGAGCGGTTGCAAGCTCTGAAGCCTATCTCAAGTTACCCAAGCAAAAAAGGAACCCATCATGGTAAAGAATGGACAAATGCATCTCGACAGCCTGCGCGATGGCCGTGAGATCTACATCGACGGCAAGCGCGTGGAAAACCATGTGGAGCACCCCGCATTCCGCGAGGCGATCCGCTCCGCTGCAGGGCTGTTCGACTATCAGGCCAAGCCTGAGAACATCGAGCGCATGACCTTCAAGTCGCCCACCAGCGGCGGCCAGGTCAACCGCATGTGGCAATTGCCGACATCGCATGGTGAACTGGTGGAGCGCCGCAAGGCGCTGGAATCCTGGACCGAGCAGACCTGCGGCTTCCTGGGCCGTTCGCCGGACCACGTGGCCTCGTGCATTTCCGGCATGGTGATGGGCATGGACGTTTTCGAGCGCTATGACACCAAGCGCGCCAAGGCGCTGCAGGGCTACTACGAATACGCCCGCGACAACGATCTGTACCTCACCTACGTCATCGTCAACCCCCAGGCAGACCGCGGCAAGGATGCCGGCCAGCAGGCCGATGGCCTGATTGCCAGCGTGGTGGATGAGGATGCGGAGGGCATCACCATCAAGGGCGCGAAGATGCTTGGTACCGCGTCCCCCATGTCCAACGAGGTCTTCGTTGGTGCGATGGCGCCGCTCAAGCCGGGCGAGGAAAGCATGAGCTTCTCCGCATGCATCCCGCTCAACGCTAAGGGCGTGAAGTTCTTCTCACGCAAGTCCTTCGAGGCCGCATCCACCTCGACTTTCGACAACCCGCTGGCAAGCCGCTTCGACGAGAACGACGCACTCATCTACTTCGACGAAGTGAAGGTGCCGTGGGACCGCGTGTTCGTGCACAACAACGTGCAGATGGCCCAGGCGCAGTGGCATGTCGCCCCGACGCACCTGTACCAGAACTACCAGTGCCAGATCCGCTTCACGGTGAAGTCGCGCTTCCTGCTGGGCCTGGCGCGTAAGATCGCCGAAGTCAACGGCGTGATCAAGTTTCCGCAAGTGCAGGAGGCCCTGGGCCAGATCGCAGCCGAAGTGGCGATGGTCGAAGGCCTGCTGCACGGTATGGAAGTGGCAGGTACGCACTATGGCAAGTACTTCGTCCCCAACCGCCAGATGCTGTACTCGGCGATGGTGATCACGCAGCAGCTCTATCCCAAGCTGATGACGCAGATTCGCGAACTGGCCGGTGGCGGAATGATCATGCTGCCGTCGTCCTTCCGTGACCTGCAGAATCCCGATATCGCCCAGTACATCGAGAAGACCCAGCGGTCGCCGGTGACCGATCACGTCGGCCGCGTCAAGCTGTTCAAGCTGGCCTGGGACGCGGTGGGCTCGGAATTCGGCTCGCGCCACCTGCAATACGAGATGTTCTACGGCGGCGCCAACATCGTGACGCGCGGCTACTCCTACCGCTCGTACGACTGGGATCGCGCGCTCGGCCAGGTGGACAGCTTCCTGTCCGGCTACGACCTCGACCAGGCGGCAGCCTGAATCTGAAGGAGCACGACGTGTCTGCCGCTATTGACCCGCGTGCACTGCGCAACGCCTTTGGCTACTACACCACTGGCGTCGTCGTAGTGACGACCACTACCCCTGAAGGGCAGAAGGTGGGCGTGACGGTGAACTCCTTCACCTCTGTCTCGCTCGATCCGCCGCTGGTGCTGTTCTGCCTGCTCAACAGCTCCAACGCATACCAGACCTGGAAACAGGCGCGCCACTTCACGATGAATATCCTGACGGCGGACCAGCAGAGCGTGTCCAACGCGTTCGCCCGGCCGTCGACCACCAACCCGTGGGATGTCGTGGAGCACACGGTTGGCGCCAATGGATGCCCGCTGGTGAGCGGCGCGGCGACCAGCCTTGAGTGCGACATGCACGAGCACTTCCCTGGCGGAGATCACCTGATTCTCGTGGGACGGGTCACCGCCGTGCACAGCGATGTGCCGCACGCCGTGCCGCTTGCGTTCTATAGGGGCAAGTACGGCACCTATTGGGGCGTCGATTTCGGAGCCCCGCCCGCGGACAGCAGCCTTTCCGACATGGTGATGGCGGGATTCGGCTGAAGAGAACCGCCCGCCATTCACCCATTTCATTCATCCGTTCATTCACTGAAGTTAACCAGGAGCCTTCATCATGAAAATCAGCAAGACGCATCAGGAATTCTTTCCGGTAGACATGGATACCCAGGGCTGGGAAGTCCCTCCAGGCTATCCGCAAGGCATTGAGCAGAAGATCCTCTCTGGTCATCTGGACGAGCAGAAGAAAGAGGGCTTCCGCACCCGCTTGCTGCGCTTCAAGCCCGGTATCTTCACCACCAAGCCTTTTGTCCACGACTACTTCGAAGAGGTCTATCTGGTGGAGGGCGACCTCACAGTGGGTAACGACGAGCAAGGTCAGGGCGGCCAGGCCTTCAAGCCTCACACCTACGCCTGCCGTCCGCCCGGAGCTTTCCATGGCCCGTTCAAGTCGAACAACGGCTGCGTGCTGCTGGAACTGCATTACTACGCCGACATGGATACCTACCCCACGCGCTGATGGCGCGCTGAGGTAGCCGGCTCCGTGACCTGGCCTCGTGCCGGGTCATGGCGCCGCGTCGCGCATTTTCTTCAAGCCTTCCCCGGGTACGCTGCGTATGCAATCCGAAATTATTCTAGAGACAAAAGACCTGCGCAAGGAGTTCAACGGCTTCATCGCGGTCGGTGGTGTGAACCTGCGAATTCGGCGCGGTCACATCCACGCATTGATTGGCGCCAATGGCGCTGGCAAGACAACCTGCTTCAACCTGCTCACGCGCTTTCTTCCCGCATCGAGTGGAACGATCCACTTCGACGGAGAGGACATCACCCATACGCGGCCGGAGGTGCTGGTGGACCGGGGGCTGGTTCGCTCATTCCAGATTTCCTCGGTGTTTGCCAATCTCACCGCGCTGGAGAACGTGCGCATGGGTTTGCAGCGCTCGCTGGGGCTGACCTACCGCTTCTGGCGCAACAAGCAGGTGCTTGACCAGCTCAACGAGCGGGCGATCAGCGCGCTGGAGCAGGTGGGGCTGGCCGCGCAGTCTGGCCTGCGCGCGGGCGATCTGCCTTATGGGCAGAAGCGCGCCCTGGAGCTGGCCACGACGCTGGCGGTCGAGCCCAAGGTCATGCTGCTGGACGAGCCGACCCAAGGCATGGGGCATGAGGACGTCAGCCGCGTGACTGAACTCATCAAGAAGGTCGCAGCAGGCCGCACCGTGCTGATGGTGGAGCACAACATGAAAGTGGTGGCCGGCATCTGCGACCGGATCACCGTGATGCAGCGCGGCCAGATTCTTACCGAAGGCAGCTACGCGGAAGTCGCCGCCGACGAGCGCGTGCGCGAAGCCTACATGGGACGCAAGAAGCCAGGCAGGGAGGCCGCTCATGCATGAAGCAGTACTGGATATCAAGGGGTTGAATGCGTGGTATGGGGAGTCCCACGTGCTGCATGGTGTGGACCTGCACGTCCGCGAGGGCGAACTGGTGACGCTGGTAGGCAGGAACGGAGCGGGGCGCACGTCGACGCTGCGTTCCATCATGGGCCTGACGGGAGCGCGTAAGGGTTCGATTCGCATCAACGGCACGGAGACCATTGGGCTGCCCACGTTCTCGATCGCCCGTTGCGGCGTTGGCTATTGCCCCGAGGAGCGCGGCATCTTCTCGAGCCTCTCGGTGCTGGAGAACTTGATGCTCCCCCCGCCGTTGCCTGGCGGAAAGCCCATGTCGGCGGATGAGATCTACCAGCTGTTTCCCAACCTTGCCAATCGCGGCAATACCCAGGGAACACGGTTGTCGGGCGGCGAGCAGCAGATGCTGGCGCTCGCGCGCATCCTGCGCACTGGCGCAAGGCTGCTGCTGCTCGACGAGATTTCGGAAGGCCTTGCGCCTGCCATCGTCGACCAGATCGGCGTGGCCCTACAGGCGCTCAAGCAACGCGGCTACACGATCTTGCTGGTGGAGCAGAACTTCGAGTTCGTGCAGACGATGGCCGATCGCTTCTATGTGATGGAGCACGGGCAGATCGTCGAGCACTTCCCCGCGAGCGAGTTGGAACAGAAGGCGGCGACGCTCAACGAATTGATTGGAGTCTAGGCAATGGACGAAATTTTTGGCGTTCCCGTGGCGGCCCTGGGCGGCCAATTGCTGCTGGGCCTGGTCAACGGCGCGTTCTATGCCGTGCTCTCTCTGGGATTGGCCGTGGTGTTCGGTCTGCTGAACATCATCAATTTCTCGCATGGCGCGTTCTACATGATCGGTGCCTACGTCGCTTTCATGGGCCTGACGTTCCTGGGCGTGGGCTACTGGCCTTCGCTGTTACTGTCGCCGTTGATCGTTGGCGCTGGAGGCATGCTCTTCGAACGCACCATGCTGCGGCGCCTCTATCAGCTGGACCACCTGTATGGCTTGCTGCTGACCTTTGGCTTGACCCTGGTGCTCGAAGGCATCTTCCGGGCGGCATATGGGGTGTCAGGCCAGAGCTATCCAGTGCCGGAGGCGCTGCGCTCGGCTATCGACCTAGGCTTCATGGTGCTGCCCACCTACCGGGCCTGGGTGGTCCTGATTGCACTCGTCGTCTGCGGCGGAACCTGGTACGTGATCGAGCGCACCAGCCTGGGCGCACTGCTGCGCGCCGGTACCGAGAACCCCAAGCTGGTGGAAGCCTTTGGCGTCAACGTGCCGCGCATGGTGATGCTGACCTATGGCTTTGGCGTGGCGCTGGCGGCATTTGCCGGCGTTCTGGCAGCGCCGGTGTTGCAGGTCAATGCGCTGATGGGCTCGAACCTGCTGATCATCGTGTTCGCGGTGGTCGTCATTGGGGGGCTGGGCTCCACTGTGGGCACCGTCGCTACGGCCCTGGGCCTGGGCTTGATCGAGAGTCTCGTGAAGATTTTCTACTCCGAGGCGTCGTCGACCGCCGTGTTCCTGATGATGGTGCTGGTACTGCTGGTGCGCCCGGCGGGTTTGTTTGGCAAGGGGAAATGAG
Organism: Comamonas humi; assembly: GCF_054782535.1. Lineage (NCBI taxonomy): Bacteria > Pseudomonadati > Pseudomonadota > Betaproteobacteria > Burkholderiales > Comamonadaceae > Comamonas > Comamonas humi. The sequence goes on from NZ_BAAGSH010000004.1 coordinate 54,279, forward strand.
ATGAAAAATACCCGCGTATTGTTGTTGCTGGCGCTCATCGCCAGCCTGGTGGCGCCCGCACTGGTGTATCCCGTGCTGTTGATGAAGCTGCTGTGCTTTGCCTTGCTGGCCTGTGCTTTCAACCTCTTGCTGGGTTATGGCGGCCTGCTGTCGCTGGGGCACGCGGCATTTTTTGGTGGTGCGGGCTACTGCGCTGGCTACGCACTCAAGCATTGGGGCGTGACGGCCGAAGTCGCCCTGCTTCTGGGCATGGCCGTGGCCGCACTTCTGGGATGGGTCATTGGCAGCCTCGCGCTGCGTCGCCAGGGTATTTATTTCGCCATGATCACGCTGGCATTGGCGCAGCTGGTGTACTTCATCATCCTCCAGCAGCCGGCGCTCGGCGGTGAGGACGGCCTGCAGTCGGTTCCCCGATCCACGCTCTTCGGCTTGGTCGATCTTTCGGACGACCGTGCGCTTTACTACACCTTCCTCGCGGTGTTCATCGGCGCGTGCTACGTGATCTATCGCACCATTCATTCGCCGTTCGGCCAGGTACTGGTGGCGGTGCGCGACAACGAGCCGCGTGCCACTTCGCTCGGCTATGACGTGGTGCGTGTAAAGAAGCTCGCGTTTGTCCTGTCGGCCGCGCTTGCAGGCCTGGCGGGGGCGATGAAAGCGCTGTTGTTCGGAGTGGTCACGCTGGCCGACATACATTGGCATCTCTCGGGCAGCGTGGTGCTGATGACCTTGCTGGGCGGTATGGGCACGATCTTCGGTCCGGCCGTTGGCGCGTGCCTGGTAGTGCTACTGGAGAATCAACTGGGTGACGTCGGTGCATGGCTCGCATCTATTACCGGATGGAGTGGTTTCGAGCGCCTGGGCGACTCGGTATCGATCGTGACCGGCATCGTTTTCATGCTGTGCGTGCTGCTGTTTCGTCGCGGAGTGGTGGGCGAATGGCTGGCCTGGTTGGAGCGGCGCAGATCGGTGGGAGAGCGCACGCCCAGACAAGTGGCGCCCGGCGCTTAGGGCTGCGCACATCCTGCGGCTGATTGCCAGGCGCAGGATGTACTGGCTACCTGCGAGACGTCGGTTGGGTATCATGCAACGATGAGTCGCAAGTCCGTCAACGTGTCCGTACCCGCGAGCAAACCTGTTCGTGGGAGTTCCTCAAAACCAACGCAGCCGCGTACGCCACGCGCCTCCAAATCGGCGGGAGGGAAGCGCGTGGATGCTCGGCGTGCGTCCAAATTTACCCTGATGCCCACCGTTTCGATACCGGCTGTTGTTGATGCAGCCAGCGGTAGTGACAAGGCATTTCGACGGCTGTTGTATGACCTTGGTAGTGCTGCCTCCTATCTGGAAGTTGCGCGTGGCTACCTAGCGTCGCGGATTGGGGTGACTTCGCCCCAGTACAACATGATGATGATCATCGCGCAGAACGAGGGCGACACCGGTATCAGCATCAATGAGATCGCCGACGAACTGCACGTGAGCAACACCTTCGTGACCATGGAGCTCAAGAAGCTGGATCAACGGGGACTGATCGTGAAGTCTCCTAATCCTACCGATGCGCGCAGTGTACTGGTGCGCCTGTCATCCGAAGGCGAGCGCCAGATCGAGTCACTTGGTCCTGAGCTGCTGCTGGTGAATGACAGGCTGTTCGAGCACATCACGGCGAGGGATTTTCAGTCGTTATCGAGAATCATTGCGTCATTGATTGGCGACTTCTCCCGCACGGTCGCGATGTTGCAGGCTATCCAGCGCCAGGAAGCGAGCGAGGCTGCGCGCGGCAGAGACCGTATGCCGACCAAGGGCTCCAGGGTTCAGTGAGTAGAACTGGGGTGTTGCCGGTAATAATGTAAGTAACTTAGCTTTCTTTGATGCTGTTTCGACGCATTGCTCTTCCAGGCAACGCGTGGCTGCGCAATACACCCGCCGGCATGGGACGGCAACTACCTCTGAGACAAAGTAATGACTCCACATCTGCCGATATACCTCGACCATGGTGCCACCACGCCCGTGGACCCCCGGGTCGCTAAAGCCATGATTCCATGGCTCTGCGAGAACTATGGCAATCCGGCGTCGCGCACGCATGCGTGGGGCTGGCAAGCCGAGGAGGCTGTTGAGCTCGCCCGAGTCCAGGTTGCCGAGTTGGTGGGAGCCGATCCTCGCGAGATCGTGTGGACCTCGGGCGCCACTGAATCGGACAATTTGGCGATCAAGGGCGCAGCCCTGTTCTATAAGGGCAAGGGCAAGCACCTGATCACCGTCAAGACAGAGCACAAGGCGGTGCTGGATACCATGCGCGAACTGGAGCGCCAAGGCTTTGAAGTCACCTACCTCGATGTGCAGGAAGACGGGCTGCTGGACCTGAACCGTTTCAAGGAGGCTCTGCGACCAGACACCATCCTGGCATCGGTCATGCTAGTCAACAACGAGATCGGCGTCGTGCAGGACATCCGCGCCATCGGCGAAATGTGCCGAGCTAATGGCACTATTTTCCACGTCGACGCCGCGCAGGCTACGGGCAAGATCGACATCGATCTCAAGACATTGCCTGTGGATCTGATGAGCCTGACTGCGCACAAGACCTATGGCCCCAAGGGCATTGGCGCGCTGTACGTTCGCCGCAAACCGCGCATCCGCATCGAGGCGCAGATCCATGGCGGCGGCCATGAGCGCGGCATGCGCTCTGGTACGTTGCCAACGCACCAGATCGTCGGTATGGGCGAGGCCTACCGGATCGCCAAGGCCGAGATGGCGTCGGATGTGGCACGTGTTCAAAAGCTGCACGACCGGCTTATCGAGGGATTGTCCAGTATCGATCAGGTCTTCATCAATGGGCATGTCACGCAGCGCGTGCCGCACTATGTGAACGCATCGTTCAACTATGTCGAGGGTGAATCTCTGATCATGGGCGTCAAGGGCATTGCCGTGTCGTCGGGCTCCGCCTGTACTTCCGCAAGCCTGGAGCCAAGCTACGTGCTGCGCGCCCTGGGCCGCAGCGATGAGCTGGCGCACTCCAGTTTGCGCATCACCATGGGCCGTTTCACCACCGAGGCCGACATCGATAACGCGGTGCAGATGCTGCAAGGGTGCGTGGGCAAGCTCCGCGATCTGTCGCCCCTGTGGGAGATGTACCAGGACGGCGTCGACTTGAGCACCATCCAGTGGGCCGCGCACTGAGGTCGGCACGATCCATATAGAAGGAGGAAACCGAATGGCTCTTTCCATCAATTGCGATGTCGGCGAGGCATTCGGCATCTATCGCTGCGGCGATGACGAGGGCGTCATGCCTTTTATCGACCTCGCGAACGTCGCATGTGGGTTTCATGCCTCCGATCCACTGGTGATGTGGCGGACCGTTGCCTTAGCGCAGCGGCATTCCGTCCAGATCGGCGCCCATCCCTCATATCCTGATCTGCAGGGCTTTGGGCGCAGGGCCATGGAGATGGCGCCTGAAGAACTAACCGCCTGCATCATGTACCAGGTGGGCGCGTTGAAGGCGTTTCTTGACGAGCAGGGAATTCCGTTGAATCACATCAAGCCGCACGGTGCTTTGTATGGCACTGCGGCAACGACGGCACCCGTTGCACGGTCCATCGCCCGCGTTGCAGCCATGTACGGGGTGCCCTTCATGGGGCTTGCGGGAACGGAGCACGAAGTTGCTTGCAACGAACTCGGCATTGGCTTCATCGCAGAGTTCTTTGCTGACCGCGAGTATGCGGACGATGGCTCGTTGATCATCACGCGGCGCTCGCATGAGGTCGACGTGGCCGAGGCTGCACAGAGAGTGGTGCGAGCGGTTCGCGAAGGCAAGGTTCGGTCGGTCAACGGACATGACGTTGTCATTCGTGCCGATACCGTCTGCGTACACTCGGAAACACCGCGTGCGCTAGAGCTTGCGCGGGCCATTGACCAGGCACTGGATTTCTGTACCTAACCACCCCACCGGAGGCTGGCCTATGTGCAACGCCTTGCGAGTCGCTGCGGGAGCTGGGCATTGCGGTCCGCCTGCTGTTACGGTACTACGCAGATCGTGAACACGCCAGACAAGGGCTGTTGATTGGCTATGTGTGCGTGGAGGAGAGAGAATCGATGCCGACGCGAAGCCGGTGGCGCTCATGGGGTTGGCTAGGCCGGCTCCGCAGCGGGGTTACTCGGGCTCCACGTTGGGGCTGCGGCAAGCATCTACAAATGCCCGCGCGTAACGCCCCAGTTCCACATCACGCTTCCAGGCAAAGCCAATATCCATGCTGGGCAGGGGATCGCTTAGCGTCACAGCCTCCAAGCGCGCGTTCTCCAATGTCCATGACCGGTACACCATGTCCGACAGAATGGTGACGCCCAAGCCAACTGCAACCAAGTTTCGAGTGGCCTCCATGGAACTTGTACGAAAAACGACATTGGGACTGCAACCCGCTGCTTCCCAGTAGCGTTGCGTTGTTTGCTCGGCGTCATCAATCGTCAGCAGAACATAGGGCTCTGGTTGAACGTCTTGCAGCGTGATCCGCTTCTTCGACAGCAGGGGGTGGTTTACGGGCAGCCACAGCCGTCGCTTGGATCGCGTCAGGACGTGGGTATCAATTTCGTCGAGGTGCCCGAGGGGGGAAATCAGGCACATTGCCAACTCGACTTCTCCACTGATCAGACTTTTCTCGATCTGCTCGCGCGTCATCTCCACGAGCTCAACACGTATTCCGGCGTACTGTCGCTGAAATCTGGCCAGGAGCGGTGGCAGGTAGTAGCCTACGACGGTATGGGTACAGGCCAGTCTCAGCACACCAGTCATATCGCGCCTGATCCGGTGCGGTGCTTGCATGGCCTCTGCGGCTGCTGCGAGAACGCTACGTGCATGTCGCAGGAAGACAGTGCCCTCTGATGTCAATGAGACGCCCTTGGCATGGCGCTCGAAGAGTTTGAGGCCTATCTCTGTCTCAAGAGCCTTGATTGCCTCGGTCACGACCGGTTGGGACGTGAAGAGCATCGTTGCCGCTTTTGAAACCTGGCCAGTCTCAGCGGTGGCGACGAATATGCGGAAATGGCGCAGGGAGGCTCTCATGGGAGTGCCTTCCTGTTGCGCACTAGGCTCGGATGCATGTCAGTGGTCATCTTCATATTTAAAATGAGGCTGGCACGTGGGCGATCCTCCGAGAATCGATGCATAGTAGGCGCGCTCCGAACTGTCGAAGTCCGATGCAGTGAGGCCCAATTCGTGCAAGCTGCCATTGTGAAGACCATAGATGAGCCCGTGCACCGAAAGCTGCACGCCTTGATTCCAGGCGTCATTGACAATGGCAGTGCGGCAAATATTCATGAATTGTTCGGCAACATTCAACTCGCATAGCCGATGGGCGCGCTCGTCAGGGGGTAATGCCGCCAGGAGTTCCTGATGACGGATATGGACTTCCTGCACATAGCCGAGCCAATTATCGACGAGGCCCAGTCGCGCTCCGTCTAAAGACGCGCGGATGCCTGAGCATCCATAGTGACCGACGACCATGACGTGACGTACTTTCAACACCTCGACCGCAAACTGCAGCGCCGACAGGCTGTTGAGGTCTCCACGTGGCACCAAGTTAGCGACATTGCGGTGGGTAAAGACCTCGCCCGGGGCGAGGTCCAGGATCTGGTTCGACGGCACCCGGCTGTCGGAACAGCCAATCCAGAAATACCGGGGTGCCTGCTGTTGCGCCAGGCGCTTGAAGAAGCCTGGGTCGGCATTCGACATGCGAGCTGACCAGGCGCGGTTGCGGGCAAGCAGGCAATCCAGCGACATGTGGGCCTGCCTCCGCTCAGCGGTCCATGCCGGCAAGGCACAGGTACTTGGTTTCCAGGTAGTCCTCGATACCCTGGCGGGCGCCTTCGCGGCCTAGGCCCGACTGCTTGATGCCCCCGAACGGCGCCTCGGCAGTGGAGATCAGGCCGGTGTTGACGCCGACCATGCCGCATTCCAGTGCCTCGGCCACGCGGAACACGCGGCCCAGGTCGCGCGAGTACAGGTAGGAGGCCAGGCCCGATTCGCTTGCGTTGGCCGCAGCGATGACTTCGGCCTCGGTATCAAAGGGGAACAGTGGCGCCAGCGGGCCGAAGGTCTCCTCAGAGGCCACGCGCATGTCTGCGGTCACGCCCGCCAGCACCGTGGGCTCGAAGAAGCTGCCGCCTAGCGCATGGCGCTTGCCGCCGGTCAGCACCTGCGCGCCTTTTGCCACGGCGTCGGCGATGTGGGCCTCGACCTTTTTCACTGCGTTAGCGTTGATCAGTGGGCCCTGGGTAACACCGGCCTCGGTGCCATGGCCGACTTTCAGCGCCTGCACCTTGGCCACCAGCTTGGCGGCGAAGGCGTCATACACGCCACGCTGCACATACAGGCGGTTGGCGCAGACGCAGGTCTGCCCAGTGTTGCGGTACTTGGACACCATCGCGCCCTCCACCGCAGCATCGAGATCCGCATCATCGAACACGATGAAGGGTGCGTTGCCGCCCAGCTCCAGCGAGAGTTTCTTGACCGTGTCGGCCGACTGACGCATCAAGAGCTTGCCCACGCCGGTGGAGCCGGTGAAACTGAGCTTGCGTACCGTAGGGTTGGAGGTCAGCTCGCCGCCGATGGCCACGGCATCGCCCGTCAGCACTGACAGCAGGCCGTCGGGAACCCCGGCGCGATGAGCTAGTTCGGCGAAGGCCAGGGCCGATAGCGGCGTCTCCGGCGCGGGCTTGACAACCATGGCGCAGCCGGCGGCCAGTGCTGGGCCTGCCTTGCGGGTGAGCATCGCCGCCGGGAAGTTCCAGGGCGTGATAGCGGCAGTGACGCCGATCGGCTCCTTCAGTACCAGGATGCGGCGGTCGGCCTGTGTGGAGGGAATGGTTTCGCCATAGATGCGGCGGGCTTCTTCGGCGAACCACTCGATGAACGACGCGGCATAGCCGATCTCGCCAGCCGCCTCGGCCAGCGGCTTGCCCTGCTCGCAGGTCATGATGAGGGCTAGGTCATCCTTGTGCGAAAGCATCAGCTCTGCCAGCCGGCGCAGGATGGCGGTGCGTTCGCGTGCCGGCGTCGCGCGCCAGGCGGGCTGGGCCAGGCGCGCGGCCTCGATGGCGCGTCGCGTCTCCGCGGCGCCCATGATGGGCACGGTTGCCAGCACCACGCCAGTGGCGGGATCGGCGACGGGGGTGGTCGATCCGTCGTCGGCGTCGACCCAGGCTCCGGCCAGAAAAGCTTGCTCACGCAGCAGGGAGGGGTCTTTCAGGGAGTTCAGGGTGTGGTGCATGGGAATTTCTGCTTTCAAGAGGGGATGCTCAGGCGATGGCGGAGGGCGTCGGCGATCACGGCAACGATCAGCAATGCACCAAGCACCACCATTTGCATGTAGGAGCCGACGTTGGCCAGGTTCATGCCGTTCTGCACTAGGCCGATGAAGATGGCGCCCAGCACCACGTTTTCGACGCGGCCAACGCCACCACGCAGGCTGACACCGGCAATTACACAGGCCGCGATGGATTCGAGCGCGATGGTGCCGCCCAGGTTGGCTTCGCCAGTTTCTACCCGTGCCGTTAGCAGCAAGCCAGCAATGGCTGCCGTTAGCGCGCAGATCAGGTAGGCCAGCAGCAGCATGTGCCGCGCGTGGATACCCGACAGCTGAGCCGCCTTGGCGTTGCCGCCGACGGCCATCAGGTAGGTGCCCACGGCAGTGCGGGTCATTACCAGGTAGAGGGCAATGGCGATGGCCGCCGTGATCAGCACGGGCACCGGAAGACCCAGCAGCGTGCCAAAACCCAGCATGTCGGAGAAGCCGTCAGGCAGTCCCGACACCGGCACGCCACCGGTGAGGTACAGCGCCAGTCCAAAGCCGATGGACTGCACACCCAGCGTCATGATGAACGGGGAGACCCCGGCGTAGGCGATGCCCAGGCCGTTGATCAGGCCAATCACCAGCGCCGCTGCGATGCCGGCCGCACAGCCGATAGCGATGGCTACGAGCGGCGACATTCCGGGCAAGGCGATCATGGTCATGGCGCTCACTACCGAGGTCATGGCAATGGTGGTGCCCACGGCCAGGTCGAAGCCGCCCGTGATGAGCGCCAGCATCTGGCCAAGCGACACCAGCACGAGATAGACCGACTGACGCAGCAGGTTGGTCAGGTTCTGTGCGGTTAGGAACTGATCGGACAAGCCGGCGAAGACGGCGATGGCCCCGACCAGCAGAAAGGGCAGCACACCCAGGCGCAGGAAGAGCTGCAGCAGCCAGCGCAGCGGAGCGCTGGCGGAGCGTGGCGGCTGCGACGAGGGGGAAAGCGTATTCATGTTGAAGATCCTGTATTCATGCTGCCAGCCGGGCGGCGGTCTGTGCATGCGCACCTGAGGTGGCTTGTGGGAAGAAGTGCCCCAGCACGGCGCTATCGGTCGCCTGGTCGCCTTCCAGCTCTGCCGCGATGCGGCCGCCACTGACGACACAGACGCGATGCGCCAGATGCAACACTTCGGGTAGGTCGGAGGAGATCACGACCACTGCAGCTCCTGCCTCGGTCAATTGCTTGATCAGGCCGTACAGCGCGCTTCGCGTGCCCACGTCCACACCCACGGTCGGTTCGTCGAAGACATAGAGGTCGGCCTGCATGGCCAGCCCCTTGCCGAACAGCACTTTCTGCTGGTTGCCACCGGACAGCAGCCCCACCGGGCGCAGCAAGTTGCGGGGCGCTAGTTCCACGCGCTCGGACAGATCCTGCGCCAGCGCGCGCTCGCGCCCGCCATGCCTGAAGCCGAAGCGCCTGCGCACCCTCTGCCCGAAGGTGCCCAATGTCAGGTTGCTCTTGCCGTGAAAGCCGAGCACCAGGCCCTCGTTCTTGCGGTCCGGCGGCATGTAGAACATGCCGCGCGCGATCATGGCGCCAGAGCCAAGCCCGGTCACGTCCTCGCCTTTGAAGCGCACGCGGCCGCTGGTGGGCGCATCAAGGCCATAGACGGCGCGCATCAGCTCGCTCTTGCCGTGTCCGACCAACCCGGCCAAGCCCAGCACTTCGCCGCGGCGCACGGTCAGGGTAGCGTCGCGCACGCCACCGCGGCTGCACAGGCTGTCGAGCTGCAGCACGGCCTCGCCCGGCTGGCGTGCGATGTGCGGGTAGACCTGCTCGATTGCGCGGCCAGCCATCAGGCGCACCAGGGCGGCTTCGTCGGCGTCCGCCGCAGTCAGCGTGGCCACCTTGCGGCCGTCGCGCAGCACGGTGATGCGGTCGGCAATGCGGCCGATCTCCTGCATGCGGTGCGAGATATAGATGATGCCCACGCCCCGCTGGCGCAGACGCGCCACCAGCGCAAAGAGATGTTCGGTTTCCGCGTCCGTCAGGGAAGCGGTCGGCTCATCCAAGATCAGCACCGACAGCCGGGCGCGGAGACTTTTGGCGATCTCCACCATCTGCTGCTCGGCGCGGCCGAGCGTGCCTACGAGCCGGTCGGGGTCGAGGCGAAAGTCCAAGCTTTGCAGCAGCTTGGCGGCGCGAGTGCGGCGTTCGACCCGGCGCAGCACGCCGAAGCGCGCGGGCTCCTCACCAAGCAGTAGGTTCTCGGCGATGCTGAGCGTTGGAACCAGGGAGAATTCCTGGAACACGGCGCTGATGCCCCGGTTGCGCGCATCGCGCACCGAGTGCAGATGAACCGGCTGCCCCTCGACCTCGATGTGCCCGCTGCTGGGGGACTGTGCACCTGCCAGCAGCGAGATCAGCGTGGATTTACCCGCGCCGTTCTCGCCGAACAGCACGTGGACTTCGCCGCTGCGCAACTCGAAGTCCACATCGGACAGTGCCTGCACGCCCGGGTATTGCTTGCCCAGGCCCACGGTGCGCAGCAGCATGGGGCTGCCGGCGTTTGCGGCTCCGGTGTCCATGGCGCTTACTTGACTTCGAAGACGGGCTTGAAGTTCGCCGGCGGCAGGATGTCATCGAGCTTCACGCTCTTGACGTTGCTGCTGTCCACGACGAAGATTTTCGGGCTGACGTGGCGGTCCTTTTCCTCGAGCCTGCCCTCCAGCGCACGCACGGCCTGATCCACGGCAATGCGGCCTTGGATGACCATGGAGTCGGCTGGCGCGGCGAGGATGCGGCCCTTCTGGATGCCGTCATACACACCCGGGGTCATGTAGAACGACAGCAGCTTGACTTTGTCCTGCAGATTGCGCGAACGCACCAGGCCTACTGCAGCCTCCGCCGTCACCGCGGTGCCGGCGATGTAGTTCAGGTCCGGGTTGGCCTGCAGTGCGTCCTCGATCAGCTTGGATTGCGCTTCCTTGCCGGTGTCGCCGTACTTGGGGGCGAGCACCTGGATCGACGCATTGCCCTTGACTGTGTCCATGAAGCCCTTGTGCGCGGCCTCGACCCAGCCGGCACCGGCCGGACCGGGGAACCAGCCGATCTTGACCTTGGGGCTGCCGGCAGGGTGCAGCTTGATGAGGTACTCAGCCGCCGACTGGCCCATGGTGTAGAACGAAACCAGCGATTTGGCGGTCAGTTCGGGAGAGTTGATGCCGTTGATCACATCGACCACCGGTATTTTTTTGGCAGCGAGCGACTTGACCAGGCTGCTCAGCCCGTCGGCCGAAATGGCGCCGATGATGACGGCCTGTGCGCCACGGGCCACGCAGTCCTCGATCTGGGATATCTGCTTGTTCAGGTTGGTGTAGCCACCGGCCTCAACCAGGTGCATCTTCACGCCCTGGCGGCGCGACTCCTCCACCACGCCATAGTCCACGCCTAGCCAGTAGGCGTCCTTCATGTGCGGAAAGGACACGCACACGTCCCAGGGCTTGGCGGCCTTGGACAGCGGCTGGTAGCTGAAGGCGGTGCGCGTGCCGTTGGCGGCAAACGCGGGCGCGGTGGACTCCGCCTGGTAGGGGAACCATTCGGCATGCGCCGGGAAGGCGCAGGTAGCGGCGAAGGTGGCGGTGAGGGCGAACGAAATCACACGACGGGTCATTTTTGTATCCTGGTTTTTATCGCTATGTATGCAGAGCATCCTCCGTGGATGCTCTGTCTATGCCGCTCAGTCGGCCAGCGCGGCGCGCAGCCGATCGAGCCGCTGCCGGGCCTCGGCCCGCGCTGCCAACGCGCCGGCCATGTCAACGCGCACGAAGCGGGTCTTGTAGTTGGGCTGCATCTGGGCAATGCGGTTCATGTCAGCACTGACGACCACGCCAATCATGGCGTAGCCGCCGCCCGAGACGGCGTCGCGGTGCAGGATGATGGGCTCCTGGCCGGCCGGCACCTGGATGCAGCCATAGGGGTAGCCGGCGTCGACGATGTTCGACGGGTCCGAACCTGCGCCGAAGGGCGGGGTGCGCTGCTTGAAGGGCAGGGCGCGGCCGCCCTTGAAGCGGTAGCCGATGCGATCGGCCTCGGAGCCTACGGTCCAGGTATCCGAATAGAACGATTCGGTGGCCTCGTCGGTGAAATTGTGGTCGTAGATGCCGGGCAGCACGCGCAATTCCTGCTCCTTGGGGCAGTGCACGGCCAGATCGCTCTGCACACGGCGGCCTACCCGGGTGCGCGGCGAGGCCTGACCCACGGGCAGCACGTCGCCGGCGGCGAGTTTGCGGCCCTGGTAGCCGCCGAAGGCGCCCAGGCCATAGGTGGAACGGCTGCCCAACACCTGTGGCACGTCGATGCCGCCCGCGACGGCGATGTACAGACGCGCACCACTTTTCATGAAATCGAACGTCAGCTTGTCGCCTGCCTTGACGGCGAAGGATTCGTGCAGAGGCATGGCCGAGCCGTTGAGCTTGGGCGTGGTCTCGGCGCCGGCGATGGCGATGATGCCGTCCGCCGTGAACTCGATCTCGGCCGCCAGCAGCGTGCATTCGAGCACGGCGGCGCCCTCGTCATTGCCGACCAGCAGGTTGGCCAGCCGAAGCGCGTATTGATCAAGCGCACCCGACAACGGAATGCCGACGTTGTAGTGGCCGGGGCGACCGCCGTCCTGCACGGTGGTGGCAAGGCCCGGTTTGACGATCTTAAGCATGCAGAGCCTCCATCAAGCGCTGGTTGGTGCCGTTCGGATCGGCCTGGAACTCATCGAGCGAGAAGCGCACGGGCTTCACGTTGAGCCGGTAGGTGCCGGCCTCCACGGCTGCCAAGTCACGGTCATATTGCTCGCGAGTGATGGGCTTCCACTTGACGATGTCGCCAGGCTTGAAGAAACACATGAAGTCCTTCAGGTGGGGCTGCTTCTGCTCGGGATCGAAGATCGGCACTGGGGTGACGCCGAACATTTGGTAGCCGCCCGCGCCGCGTACCGAGTAGACGCAGCCAAAGCAGCCACCCTGGCCCACGGTGAGCTTGGGCGTGTCAGTGCGCGGGCGCACATACTTGGGCACCTGCATCTGCTTGTCACGCTCCACCATCTGGTAGAGAAAGGGCAGGCCGGCGACGAAGCCCACCATCGAGACGAACCATGGCGAGCCGGAGTGCGCCGCGATGAAGGCGTCCACCGAGTCCAGCCCGTTGATGCGCGCTGCGTATTCCAGGTCGGTGCTGTTCGGATCCTGGTGGCGGTCGCGAAAGCGCATCAGCGTTTCGTGCGTCCACGGGTCGTTGTAGAGCACCGGGATCTCGACGATGCGCGTGTTCAGCACCTTGGGCGCCTGGGCCAGGCGGTCCTCGATACCTTGAACCGTCTTCAGCAGCTTCTCGGATGCGATCACGTCGGGGTCGTATCGCACCAGAAAGGAGGCGTTGGCCGGGCAGATTTCCGTGATACCGGGCACTTGCATGCGGCGCAGCTCGGTACAGGCAGCCATGCCCAGGAAAAATGACTCCAGGGACATATCCTCGGAGACCTCGGCAAAGAGGTGCTCGTCCCCGCCAAATGAATAGCGGATTTTGCTCATGCTGCAGCTCCTTGCGCGGTTGTGGTGGCCGCAGGCGCGATTGCAGGAGCCGCCTGCGCCAGCTTGGCGCCGTTCTCGGCCAGCCAGGGCTCCAGCCAGCCGGTGTGGTAGTCGGCGCGGCGCACCTGCTCGTCCTGCGCCAGCGCCGCGTGCAGGCTGGCGGTGGTGGTCAGGTTGAGCTTGAGCTCATCAAGCGCACGCGAGAGGCGAGCGATGGCGGCAGGCCGGTCTTCGGCATGTACGATCAACTTGGCCAGCATTGAGTCGTAGTAAGGTGACACATCGTAGCCTGGGTAAAGCATGGAGTCGATGCGCACGCCCGGGCCGGCCGGCCACACCAACTCTTCCACGCGGCCGACCTTGGGGAAGAAGTTCTTGGCCGGGTCTTCGGCGTTGAGACGCACCTCGATGGCCGCGCCGCGGATGCTGATGTCAGATTGCGCCAGGCGCAGCGGCTTTCCTCCGGCGATCAGCAGCATCTCTCGGATCAGGTCCACACCGGTGATGGCCTCGGTGATCGGGTGCTCCACCTGGATGCGGGTGTTCATCTCGATGAAGAAGAACTCGCCGGTGCTGTCGTCGTACAGATACTCGAGCGTGCCTGCGCCGCTGTAGCCCACAGCCTCGGCCAGGCGCACGGCGGATTGGCACAGGGCTTGGCGTGTCGCTTCCTGAAGGCTGGGCGAGGGGGCTTCCTCCCACACCTTTTGGCGGCGGCGCTGCAATGAGCATTCGCGCTCGAACAGGTGCACCGCGCGCTGGCCGTCTCCAAGGATCTGCACCTCGATGTGGCGGGCCCGGGCGATAAAGCGTTCCAGGTAGGCCGCGCCGTTGCCGAAGGCGGCTTGCGCCTCGGCCTGCGCCATCGGGAACTGCTGCACCAGCGCGGCCTCGTCGGCGCATACGCGGATGCCGCGCCCACCGCCGCCGGCGGTGGCCTTGATCATCACCGGATAGCCGATGCGTGCGGCTTCGCGCTTGGCTGCTTCCAGGTCGTCCACCAGTCCATCGCTGCCGGGCACCACCGGCACGCCGGCGTTCATAGCCGCCTGGCGTGCGCTGGCTTTGTCGCCCATGCTGCGGATGGCGTCGCCCGAGGGGCCGACGAACACCATGCTGGCGGCACGCACTGCGTCGGCGAAGTTGGCATTCTCGGACAGGAAGCCATAGCCGGGGTGGATAGCCTGCGCGCCCGTGGCCTTGGCGGCCGCGAGTATGGCATCCATATTGAGGTAACTCTTGGCTGCCTGGTGGGGTCCGATATGAACGGCCTCATCGGCCAGCTTGACGTGCAGGCTGTTTTTGTCGGCTTCGCTGTGCACGGCAATGGTGCGGATGCCGAGTTCGCGCGCAGCGCGGATCACGCGCACCGCGATTTCGCCGCGATTGGCGATCAGCAGGGATTTCAGTGGGGAGCCCATGGAAGTCGCTCCTCAAGCTGCTTCGATATCGACCAGCGGTGCGCCTGCATCCACCGGAGATTCGTTGTCGGCATGGAATTTCACCAGCTTGCCTGCGACCTCGGCATTGACTTCCGAAAATTGCTTCATCACCTCGATCAGGCCGATGACGTCGCCGACCTGGACCATATCGCCTTCGTTCTTGAAGGAGGGTTGTCCGGGAGCTGCGCTGCGGTAGAAGGTTCCGGGCAAGGGGCTCTGAATGGTATGGATGGCCATGGGCTTGTCTCCTGTTGCTTTGTGCGAATGGGTTGGATCTGGGGAGAGGCGCTCAGGCGCCGGATTCGAGCGTGTAGAGCTTGGCGGCCAGGCGCCACTCGCCTTGCGACCGAACGAAATGCAGGTGATCACGGAAAACCTTGGTGCCCACGCGCACCCGTACCTGGACAAGCGCGATGTCGGGGGACAGGCTATGCACGCCCAGCACGGCTTCCTCGCGCGGTGCGCCCTGGCTTTGCGGAGAGGCGCGCTTTTCGAGAATGTCCCGGTAGGCCTGTGCGCTCAGCACGGTTTCCTTGCCGTCCGCAACCGTGAACAGGTGGCAGGCGGGGTGGAACAGGCGATCGAACAGGTCCAGATCACAGGTATAGAGAACGTCGAAGTAGCGCTGAACCGGTGCGCTCAGCTGCAAGGATTGCAAGTCGTTGGTCATTCCGGGTGCTCTCAAGGGTTGAGGGTGATGGGGTCGGAGGGCAGGCGTTCACGTGGACGGCTGGCCTTCAGACTGGGGCGCTCGGTCTCGGTCTCGAGCCAGTGCCCCAGATTGGGTGCGTAAACGCGCCAGCCGCGGCCCAGTCGGAAGTCGATGTACTCCAGCGCGATGGCGGTAGCCAGGCGATCAATGCGAGCCTCGGGTTGGCACAGCTCGGTGCTGAACTGTTCGAGCTTTGTCACGGTGTTGCGCATGCGCCGCTCGCACTTCTGGAGGAACACCTCGCTTTGTTGGGCTGGTGGGCGCAGTCTCTCCATCACGCTGCCGACGGCTGCCTCCATCAGGCCCAGTGCAAGCCACCAGCGCGTTTGCACGTCCCAGCGGTCATCGACGGGGTTGAGGCCGCGACCGGGCCGCAGTGAGCAGAAGTAGCCACAGATCACACGGCTGTCGCACAACATGCGGCCATCATCGAACATCAGGGTCGGGATCTGGCGCAGCGGATTGATCGCATCAAGGAACTCTGCTTCAAAGACGTTGATGACGCGGACGTCGACCTTGACATTGAGCTCCAGCGCAGTGGCCACCGCCATGCGCCCGAACGGTGTATTGGGGCCGGTGAGGAGAATCATGGCGATGCCTTTCAGGCCGCGGCGAGGTAGGGGGCCAGCTCTTGGCGCACCACGCGCGCCAACTCTACGGCGCCGGGGGTGTCGGAGTGCACGCAGATGCAGTCGGCGCGCATGGGAATCAGCTTGCCGCTGGCCGATGGCGCCACGCCTTCCTTGATGACGCGGATGCAGTTGGCGGCTGCGATCTGGGGGTCGACCGCTTCATGCACGCGGGTCAGGATGAGCGAGCCGTCGTCGTTGTACTGCAGGTCGGTGTAGTACTCGGCCAGAAACTTCAGGCCGCGCTCCTGGTAGATCTTCTCGTGCAGCGTATTGGGCATACCCATCACCGGCACGTCAAAGGCTTCTACCGCGTCGGCCACGGCATGGGCCACGTTGGCGTCGCGCGAGGCGGCAACGTACAGCGCGCCGTGCGGCTTGATATGGTTCAGCGGCATGCCCTCGGCATCCAGGAAGGCCTTGAGTGCACCCACCTGGTACATGATCATGGCCGCAATTTCTTCACGGCCCATCTTCATTTCGCGGCGGCCAAAACCCTGCAGGTCGGGGAAGGCCGGGTGCGCGCCTACTTTGACGTTATGCTTTTTGGCCAATGCCACGGTCTGCTTCATCACCAGTGGGTCGCCAGCGTGAAAGCCACAGGCCGCGTTGGCCACCGCGATGAAGGGCATGATGCCCTCGTCGTCGGCGCACTGGTAAATGCTGAAGCTTTCGCCCATGTCGCAGTTGATGACAACACTCATGTGATCTCCTTGGTACCGGAGCCACCGTAGCGCCGGTGTGCTCCTATCTTTGCGGGTTGAACGGTTTGGGGATGCGGAAGCGGCCTGTAACACAGGTTTCCGAACCGCGATTGCAGTCTAGGCAGCGGCTCGGAGCAAGTCGAATAGCGTTTACGGGTGAGGCAATATAGGTATTTCGGATATCGGCTCGTCCGATATGCGGAGATCTTTAAAAACGATTCGACATCGCCGCTTGCCCCTTTCCATACTCGTTTGCGTCCACCGCATCGGTCGGAAGTTCTTCAAGCACGAGATACAACACAAGGAGGCAGCCATGCAGCGTTCGCCCCAACCGAGCGGTGCGCGATTCCCTTTGCTGCGCAGCCGTGTGCCACCGATTGATGTTGCATGCAGACGTGTTTATCGGGTTGCTTGTGCGAGTTGGGGGTGCAAAGGGCCGCAGTTTCGCGTCGACAACCTGAAGGAATACGTCGATGCAGTGGCGCGCGCTCCATTCGAGCCAGGCTTGCAGCTTCCAACCGTCTGGATAGTCGACCTTTGACTGGACTCATCCCCAATGGCTGCGGAGGGTGAGTGCTCTGTTGGAGAGGCCTTTGACCTGAAGAGACGGGTTTGCGGCAGTTCGTTGATATCGAGGTTTCAGATATCGGTTTAGCCAATACGGCAAAGGTCAAAAAAACGATTCGACGCGGCGATCAGGCTTTTCGATACTGCTTACCAGCTTCACAAACGCTGCTGCCGAAAACGGCCTGTATCGATCACAACCTAGGAGACGCCATGAAGAGATCCCCGCTTGTTGCCCCGCAGCTCATTGCCAATGCGCGCATGCTGTATCTGAGCTGGGTGCCGGAAGATACCGCGGCCGCCAAGCAGTTGGTGCCCACCGGTTTGACACCTGAGGAGCGCGGTGTGGTGTTTATGAACCAGTACATCGTGGACAACGCGGAGCAGACCTCGAGTGCCGGCCTGCCGGGCCAGTTCGGCGCCTACTCGCTCACCTACTTGGGCATCGATCTGCAGCACCTGGATGCGCAGCCCGGCACACCTGGTCGCTGGTGGACGCACTATCTCAACAGCTCGTCAGACATGGCAGGCTATGCGCTCGACCGCGGCGTGCCGGCCACTGCTGGCGAGACCACGCTGCATCTGGGTGGCGACCAGTTGGTCGCCACCACGTTCGTCGCTGGCAAGCCCGTGATCCGCACTACCTGCACCACGCGCTTCGGCAAGGGCATACATGCCGGCGGGCAGCTGCGCTACATCACCAAAGTCGATGGCGAACTGGTCAGCGGGCGCTATCCCTTCGTGATGAAGGCAGCCGAGCAGTTCCAGGTCAACAAGCTGGAGTTCCTTGACGCGTCGCATCCGGTGTATGCGCTGCGGCCCAAGTCGCCACTCGAAGTCACCTTTGGCTTCTATTCGCCCGACATCACTTTCTGTTACCCCGGCGGCGAAGGCCCTCTGGCCGCCGCTCCCCATGGCGTTTGAACGCCGTCCATTGCCAACCGACAACATGACAGGAGACAACCGTGCTTGAACGTTCTGAATGGTATGACTTGGCCCGCGAGACCAACTGGACACCGTCCTATGTTGCGGATTCCGACATCTTTCCCGAAGAGATGAGTGGTGCCCGGGGGATTCCCGAAAGCGCTTGGAACACCTACGACGAGCCTTACAAGATCAGCTATCGTGAATACGTGGCCGCGCAGCGCGAGAAAGACTCCGGCGCTTACTCGGTCAAGGCGGCGCTGGAGCGCATGGACATGTATGCAAATGCCGATCCGGGCTGGATTTCCACGCTCAAGGAACACTACGGCGCGGTGTCGGTGGTAGAGTTCAACGCTTCGCTGCAGAATTGCCGCATCATGCGCTTCGGCCGTGCAGGCGGCATGCGCAACATGGCTACCTTCGGTATGCTCGACGAGGTGCGCCATGGCCAGATCCAGCTGTACTTTGCGCACGAGTACGTCAGCCGCGACCGCCAGTTCGACTGGGCCCACCAGTCCATGCACTCGAACAACTGGGTGTCGCTGGCCGCGCGCCGCTTCTTTGACGACATGATGATGACGCGCAACGCGGTGGACACATCGCTGTCGATGAATTTCTCGTTCGAGACCGGCTTCACCAACCTGCAGTTCATCGGCCTGGCCTCGGACGCCACGCACGCCGGTGACTTCAAGTTTGCCAAGCTGATCCAGAGCATCCAGTCCGACGAGGCGCGCCATGCGCAGATCGGCACGCCGACGCTCAAGATCCTGATCGAGAACGGCAAGAAGGCTGAGGCGCAGAAGATGATCGACATCTCCTTCTGGCGATCCTGGAAGCTGTTTGCGATCCTGACCGGCATTCCCATGGACTACTACCTGCCGCTGGACAAGCGCGAGGGCTCGTTCAAGGAGTTCATGCAGGAGTGGATCGTGACGCAGTTCACCCGCTCGCTGGAAGACCTGGGCCTGGCCAAGCCCTGGTACTGGGATCGTTTCATGCGCGAGTTGGACGAGCACCACCATGGCCAGCAACTGGGCACCTGGTCATGGAGGCCCACGCTGTGGTGGAACCCCGCTGCTGGCGTGGGGCCCGACGAGCGCGATTGGCTGGAGCAGAAATACCCGGGCTGGAACGACACCTTCGGCAAGTGCTGGGACGAGATCATCGCCAACGCCAAGGCCGGCCGCTTCGAGAAGACGGTGCCCGGCACTCTGCCTATCGTCTGCAACCTGTCGCAGAACCCGATCGTTGGCACACCGGGCCGCACATTGCGCACCCACCAGCTGGACTATAAGGGCCGCCGCTACCACTTCGGCTCCGAGATCGACCAGTGGATCTTCGAGCAGGATCCCGAGCGCTATGCGCGCCACCAGACTATCACCGACCGCTTCCTAGCAGGCCAGATTCAGCCGCCGGACCTGGGGGGAGTACTCCAGTATATGGGCCTGGGCGTTCTGAGCGAAGGCGGCAAGGATGCCCACGACTTTGCCTGGATCAAGCAGTACCAGCAGCTCGAGGCGCTGGCGGCTTGAAAAAATTGATAGCCGGCTGCGCTTTTTTATAGTGGGTTTTGAAGCGATTTTGATTCAAACCCATTGCTGAAAAAGCGCTTACCGCTATCGAAACCATACAAATCTCTTCTCTTGTCTGGAGTGCATCCCATGGCATTGCTCCCACTCGCTTCCCATTTCCACGGGGACTTCGTCCTCAAGCTGCTGCCCGCTGATACCGAACACACGATGGCCCAGGTGGCTGCCGTAGCGGCGGAAAACGCTGTTGGTATCCATATTGCCGACCAACCCGGCAAGGTCATCCGCGCCCGCAAGCAGGGCGCTGATGCACCGTATCCGCTCGACATGAAACTGTCCGACACCGGCCTCACCGCCATGGACTGCGTCGAGTTCTATTTCGATCAAGCCTGACGGCAGCAAAGGAATCACGATGAGCGAAATCCAAGCCAAGTCTCGCAACCTGGTCGGCCCGGTGGTGTCGGCCGGCGAATTCGCCGATGCCATCGTCGAGGCTGCGCGCGACGACAACCCCGGCAAGGAGGTGCTGGTCAGCGGCCGCGCTTCCTATGTGCGCGTCGAGCTGGAGGGCGAATGCCTGCTGCGGCGCGCCACCATCGAGGAGAAGCTGGGGCGCCCCTTCCAGCTTACCGAGCTGGAGCAGAACATGCCCTCGTTCGCCGGGCAGATTCTGGCCGGTGTGGAGGAGATGCGTTTTTACTTTGTGAAAACCCTCTGACCCACCGTTCCTTCAGAAGAACTATTGGAGACACCCATGACCGAGGCAACCACACTGCGCCCCCTCAAGACCTGGAGCCACCTGGCTGCCCAGCGCCGCAAGCCCAGCGAGTACGAAATCGTTTCTGCCAATCTGTTGTGGCATGCCCGCGAAGGCGTGGACCAGGACCATCCCTGGGACACCGAGGGCGTCATGACCCAGTGGTATCGCAAGAACTTGTTCGGCTGCCCGCTCAAGCATGCGGACTGGAGCAAGTTCCGCGATCCCGACCAGATCGTCTACCGCACCTACAACATCATCCAGGACGGCCAGGAGTCCTACGTATCCGGCCTGTTGGAGCAGTTCGCGGCCGATGAGCACGATAGCGCGCTGCCCGCGGAATGGGTGCAGACGCTCGCCAGGCTCTATGCGCCGGCGCGCTATCCGCTACATGCCATCCAGATGGGCTCGGGCTACCTGGGCAGCATCGCGCCGGCCAGCACCATCTCGTGCTGCGCCATGTACCAGACCTGCGACGCGCTGCGCTGGGTGTCGCACACCGCCTACCGCACCCGCGAGCTGGCCAAGGCGCACCCCGGTGCCGGCTTGGGGGAGCGGGAGCGTCAGTACTGGGAAACGCTGCCCGAGTGGCAGGGCTTCCGCGAGCTGGCTGAGCGCATGCTGGCCACGTACGTGTGGGGCGAGAGCTTCTTTGCGCTGAGCGTGATTTTCAAGCCCGCGCTGGACGAGGCGCTGAACCGCCAACTGGCGGCCGTGGCCCGCGACCATGGGGACAACCTGCTGCCCCTGCTGGCCGAGGCACAGCTGCGCGACAGCGCACGTTCGCAGCGCTGGACGCAGGCCCTGGTCAAGCAGGCGCTGGAGACCGAGGGTAACGCGCAGGTGCTGGCCGAGTGGTCTGCCAAGTGGGTGCCGCTGGCCGAGAAGGCTGTGCGCGCCTATTGCGCCGGTATTCCAGGTCGCCCCGATGCGGGCGAAGAAGCGGTGGCCAATCTGCGCGGCTTGCGCGTGGCGCTGGGCCTGCAAGGCTGATGCGAAGGGCACTTATGGCTGACTACCAAGTCGTCATCGAGGGCCAGCAGTCGCAGGCGTTTGCCACCGCGGGCGGCGAGCCCCTGCTGCGCAGCGCCCTCCGGGCGGGCGTGGGCTTTCCCTACGAGTGCAACGCGGGCTCCTGCGGCTCTTGCAAATTCGAGTTGCTGGAAGGCGAGCTGGACGCTCCGGCGGAGCTGACCAAGGGCACGAACGAGCGTGACCGCCAGCGCAAGCGCTACCTGGCCTGCCAGGTCAAGGCGGCGGGCGACTGCCGCATCAAGGTGCGCACGGCCGACAGCTATGTGCCCCAGCACGTGCCGCGCGCCATGCAGGCGCAGTTGGTGGAGCGCATCGACCATACGCGCGACCTCAGCGAATTCCGCCTGCAGGCCGAGGGGCCGGCGCGATTCCTTAGCGGGCAGTATGCGCTGCTGGCATTGCCGGGCGCATCGGGCGGGACGCCCGGCGTTCGCGGCTGGCGCGCGTATTCCATGTCCAACCTGCCGAACGAGGAGGGCCATTGGCACTTCTTCATCAAGCGGGTGCCGGGCGGAGCCTTTTCCGAGCCGCTGTTTGACCGCATCCAAGTGGGCGATTCGCTCGTGTTAGACGGCCCTTACGGCATGGCATACGCGCGCCATGACGTGGATCGCCCGGTGATGTGCATCGCCGGGGGCTCGGGTTTCTCTCCCATGCTAGGCATTGCTCGCAGCCTTGCGGCACAGGGCACGCTCAAGGCGCAACGCCTGGAATTCGTTTATGGCTGCCGCACCCCCGTCGACCAGCCGGATGCCGGGCTCGTCGAATCGCTGCGTGCCCATATGGGCGGACTTGACTATGCCGTCGTGGTGTCCGATGCGCAGGCCGCTGCCGATGCGCGCTGGTCCGGTCCGCAAGGCTTTCTGCATGAGGTGCTGGCAGGCCGGCTGGGCGACGATTGCACGGATCGCGAGTACTACATCTCTGGCCCGCCTCCGATGGTCGATGCCGTGGTGCGCCTGCTGGCGCTGGAGCGCAAGGTGCCGTTCGAGCAGATCCATTACGACCGGTTTTTTTGACACAACAACAAGGAGACACACATGGCATTCCAGAAAGCCTGTTCGCTGGACGATCTGTGGCAGGGCGAGATGCAGGTCATCGAAATCAGCGGCACCGAGGTCCTGTTGATCCATACCGACGATGGCCAAGTCTGTGCCACACAGGCAGTCTGCCCTCACCAGGAAGTCTGCCTGGGCGAAGGCGAGCTCAAGGGCAACACGCTCACTTGCAAGCAGCACCTGTGGCAATTCGATGTGGTTACCGGCAAGGGGCTCAATCCCACGCACGCCGAACTGGCTGTCTACCCAATCAGGGTCGAAGGTGACGACGTTTTCGTGGAACTCGAAGGCGTGGAGCCCAAGTACGCCCATTCCTGAGAAAAGGTGTTTCTGTCATGACACTGCATGTATTGGCCACCTTCGTGGCGCGCCCTGACACCATCGACCAGGTGCGTCACTTGCTCATTAGCCTGGTGGAGCCCATTCGCAAGGACCCGGGCTGTGCGCGTTGCCATCTTGTCTCCAATGGCGCAGATGTGGCCGAAATGGTCTTCGTTGAAGAATGGTTCGGGCATCAGGAGCTTGATCGCCATCTGGGCGATCCGCTCATCGCCGGCGTGGTGGAGAGAGTAGTACCTCTGCTTGCGCGACCGCTGACGCTGCACCGCTACGACGTACTTGAATAGGCCCGTAACCGCCTTGGATTCCACCGCGCCGTTCGCAGCGTTAGACACAGGCTGCGAAGGACAACAACGTAACACAGGAGACAACCCCATGATCCGCAAATCGATTGCATGTTCCGCATTGGCAGTGGCTACAGCGCTGTCTGCACACAGCGCCAAGGCTGACGGCCACTACGTGCCTGGCGTTGAAGGCATACAGGCTGCTAGTGCACCGCCACCCGGCCTGTATTACATCGGCTACCTGGTGCACTACGACATCGGCAGCTTCCGTGCACCAGGTTCCAGCGATAACTTGCCTGGGCGCAATACCGGTGGAGTTACTGCGTTGGCTAACCGTGTTGCATGGATGACTTCAACCAAACTGCTGGGGGCGGACTACGGCATGGAAGCCATAGTACCGGTAATGCGTACTTCCTTGCATGTGGGCGCCGCGGGCATTGATGACAGCCGTACTGGTGTCGGCGATATCTACCTGGGGCCGCTGCTGCTGGGCTGGAACGGCGAGCGCTGGGACGCGGTGGCCGCCGCCGGAATATGGTTGGATAACGGCAGCACCAGCAACCCTGCTTCGCCAGGCAAGGGCTTCAAAAGCACCATGTTGACTGGCGGCGGCACCTATTACTTCGATTCTGCGAAGACGATTTCGGGATCGGTGCTCACACGCTTCGAGCGGAACGGCCGCAACGACGCAGGCTTGCGTCCTGGCAACCAGCTGTCGCTGGAATGGGGAGTGGCCAAGAATTTTGGCGCGGTGCAAGCAGGGCTCGTGGGCTACAGCCAGTGGCAGACGAGCAACGATAGCGGCGCTGGCGCAGGCGCCAATAACTTCAAGGCATCCAGGCACGCGCTGGGCGCGGAAGTGGTCTATCCGGTGCCTGGGGCTGGCGTTTTTCTCAAAGGCGCGTTTTATAAGGAAGTCAGTGCTACCGCAGGCAATGGCGCAATGCCCAAGGGGTCCTTGCTGCGACTTACCATGGTGAAGGCCTTTTGACAAAAAGCACTTCCTGGGGAGCAGGTTGGGTTGCCCAGCTCGCCGGCATTGGCGACGGCGCATAAGACGGATGAACCCACTTGCTCGCCTCGACTGCCAGCGCATTGGCCTCATGGACTGAGCAGCCTGTGGCAGTTGTCGCTTCCTACCTTCCCTCGAGTGCGGAAATCTCCTGACGGAACAGCTCTGCCAACGTGTTGGCGGCCAGTGACAGGGGGTGTCGCAGCGGAATCCGACTCACTTGATGCTTGTAGGGCTCTACCTTGAGTATTCCTGACGGGCAGGCTAGCAACGAGTCGCTACGGGTCATCAGGTTCCAGCACACGCCGAAAGTATTGATCTTAATGATGCCGGCTGGCTCGGGCAGATTCTGTTGTCGCAGGTATTCCAGCAAGCGGCCGTGTTGACTGCCCTCGGAAAGAAACATCAGCCACTCGCTTGTCCAGCAACTCCTCCCATTCGGTGACGTGTTCCAGCGGATGCTGCCAGAGCTGCAGAACAGCTGAAGCACGGTGAATTCGATGGTCATGGATACAGTTGGCCAATGGGCATTGGTGGCGCTATTGTGCGTCATCACCATATATAGCTGTCGCCGACAGGCCACCTGGAATGTCATACCGATTCAAATCCAGTCAACTCATTCCCGCCCATGGCCGGCATGCGATATAAACGCGAATTCACTTCTCCATCGTCAGACCATCATGAACCGCACCGAACTCGTCGAAATCCTCGCCACCAAGAACAACCTGTCCAAGACAGCCGCCAATGCCGTGCTCGAAACCCTGATCGAGACCGTCCAGACGGCCGTCAAGAAAGGCGATCCGGTGCAACTGATCGGCTTCGGCACTTTCAAGTCGGCCAAGCGTGCGGCGCGCACCGGCAAGAACCCTTCCACGGGCGCAGCACTCAAGATCCCCGCATCGACGGTGCCCAAGTTCGTGCCAGGCGCCAAGTTCAAGGCGGTGGTCGATCCCAAGGCCGCCAAGCGCAAGGCTGGTAAGGCCAGCAAATAAGTCACTCGGCACCTATCTCAACCGCCCGTTGTCTTTGATAACGAGCGGTTTTGTTTGAAGCCTGTTACCCTGTACTCCATCCATAGCTCCGATGGGGAACCATGACAGCTTTCTCTGATGCATTCCGCTCCGAGGTCTTACGCATGGCGCGCAAGGAAATCAAAGGAGAGTTGGGAAGCCTGCGCAAGACCGTGACTGCCCAGCGTTCCGAGATTGCTGCGCTGAAGAAGGACGTCAAGGCGCTGCAGTCTCAGATGAAGACTTTGCACAAGTCCGCAGCTCGCCAGCCCAAGCCGGAGCAACCAGTCATCCAAGATAACGAAGCACCGACGCGGCGCAAGCGCAGCTTCCAGTTCAAGGCCGAAGCCCTGGTGGCCAAGCGGGAGCAACTGGGCATCACGCAGCAGGCCATGGCAACCCTGTTGGAAGCGTCCTCGCTCTCGGTGAGCAGATGGGAGGCCGGCAAGGTGGCACCCCGTGCCGCACAGCTGGAGCGTATCCAGGCCGTTCTCAAACTGGGCAAGCGGGAAGCGATGGCCAAGCTGCAGGGCTAGCGGGCTAGCTGGGGCCCATTCACCACAGCCTCCATCGGCGAAGAGGCTCTTGCGGCAGCACACTCAACTGCCGGATCTCTGGCAGTGGCGATAGAGCATCTGTCGCTGCCATACCGAGGCGACGACGCATCTCGCATTCCAGTTCATGGGCAGTGCCACGGGCATGCTTGTCTCCCCGCAGCGCCCGGCGTCTCCAGGCATGTGCCTGAATGCTCAATTCATCGTCTGGTAGGTCTCGTGGCTTCATCACCTGCACGATTGTGCCGGCCCATAGATGACCCCGTGGTGGCGTTTGCGCTCTTGCGGAGTGGATTTTTTGCACAAATCCACGAAACATCTCGCTCCCGCATGCCCTGCGGCTCCCCACATTCGATCCTAAATTTCTTCAGCCCTATATCCCTGATGTGATGTGGAAACAGTCTGCCTTGGACTGAACCTGCATCGTCCATAGCCCGTTCTAGCCCCTTCCACCCAGCGCCCTTGGCTTCGTGCCAGGGGCGCTTTTTTTACGTCAGGAGTCCCCCATGTCCATTCCCTGTCCCCAGTGCAAATCCTGCAACATCCGCACCAAAGACACCGCCAAACAGGTCGGCCAGCACGTCGGCACCATCGCCGGCACGGCGGCCGGCATCGCCAATGCCCTCCAGGGCGCATCCTTCGGCGCCCGCGCCGGCCTGGTCGCAGGACCGGCCGGCACCGTCTTTGGCTCCATGGTCGGCGGTGTGATCGGCATCGTTGCCGGTGGCGCCATCGGCCGGGAGATCGGTGGCTCCATCGGAGAGCAGATCGACGACACCTTCCTCGACAACCGCGAATGTCAGGACTGCGGCCATTCGTTCCAGATCTGAGCAGAGGAGATCCCCCATGTCCCACCTGATCGAAACCATGGCCTACGCCGGCCAGACCCCCTGGCACCAGCTTGGCCACGCCTTGCCCAAGAAGCAACCCCTCGAAGTCTGGGCCCAGGCCGCCGGCATGCAGTGGCAGATCCTCGAAACCCCCGTCCGTTACCTCGCAGCCGATGCCTCGGGATCCTCAGCCCTCTACGGCGAACCCATGGAATTCCCCGAGCAGAAAGTCCTGTATCGCAGCGACACCAAGGCAGCGCTCTCCGTGGTCAGCCACCGCTACCAGGTCGTGCAGCCCCAAGAAGTACTGGAGTTCTACCGCGACCTCACCGAAGTCGCCGGCTACGAGCTCGAGACCGCTGGCGTGCTCAAGGCCGGCCGCAAGTTCTGGGCCCTCGCTAAAACCGGTAAATCCGCAGCCTTGAAGAGCGACGATGTAGTCAACGGCTACCTGCTGCTGGCCACCTCCTGCGATGGCACCTTGGCTACCGTGGCCATGCCCACCACCGTTCGCGTGGTCTGCAACAACACCCTGGCCATGGCCCTGCAGGGCGGAGCCAACGCAGTCAAGGTCCCGCACTCCACCAGCTTCGATGCCCAGGCCGTCAAACGCCAACTGGGCATTGCGGTCGGCCAATGGGATTCCTTCATGTACCAGATGCGCATCTTGTCCGAACGCAAGGTCAAGAGCCACGAAGCCATGAACTTCTTCCTCAAGGTCCTGTGCGCCACCGACAAACCCGGCCAAGGAACAGGGAGGGGCGGTCTCACCAACGAGCGAGCCCTGCAGAAAGCCCAGATGCTCTATGACGGCCATGGCCGAGGTGCCACCAAGGCGGCAGCCCAAGGCACCGCCTGGGGCCTGCTGTGCTCGATCACCGAGTATGTCGACCACGAACGCCGGGCCCGCAGCCAGGACAACCGCCTCGACAGTGCCTGGTTCGGCCAGGGCGCGGCCATCAAGCAGCGGGCACTGGAGCATGCCTTGCAACTGGTGGCGTGAGACAGCGGCGCTCCCGTACCCATTGTCCCGAGCGGCAGCAATTAACCATTAACCACCAATTCCAATCCTTCCCAGCCAGAAGCCTTCGCCATTGCGGCGAAGGCTTCTGTGCTTTGGGGTGGTCCCTTCTTCCTCGAGGAGGCAATATGCCCATCACCGTTGTCACCACGGAACAGGCCTCGCAGCCTGTTCCTGCCATTCCACCCCTGCGGGCCAAACCAGCACTGCGCTTGGTCTCGACCCGGAACATGCCTCGCGAGACCTGGCTGGATGTGCGCCGCCAGGGCATCGGCAGCTCCGATGCCGCCGCAGCCGTGGGCCTGAGCCCCTACCAATCCCAGTTGGAGCTCTGGATGCACAAGACCGGCAAGGCCGATCTACTCCCCAAGGTCGATCCGAGCGATGAAACCTCTCCGCTCTACTGGGGCACTTTGCTCGAACCCATCGTTGCCGCCCACTACACCAAGCGTACCGGCAACAAGGTGCGCCGTGTCAACGCCGTGCTCGGCCATCCCCGCATCCCGTGGATGCTGGCCAACATCGACCGGGAGGTCATCGGTGCACCCGATGTACAGATCCTCGAATGCAAGACCGCCGGCATCCATGGTGCCAGGCTGTGGAAAGACGGCGTACCGGAGTATGTCCAGTTGCAGGTCATGCACCAACTCGCCGTCACCGGCAAGCAGGCAGCCGATGTCGCGGTACTGATCGGCGGCCAGGAATTGCGGATCCACCGCATCGAGCGCGACGAAGCCATGATCGAACAGCTCATTAGTCTGGAAGAACAGTTCTGGGGCTGGGTCCAGCGCGAGGAACAACCCCCGGCCGATGCCTCCGACAGCGCCGATATGGCGCTGCGCTGCCTCTACCCAAGAGACACCGGCGACACCATCGACCTGTCCGAGGATGCGACGGCATCCCAGGCCTTCACCCAGCTCGTGCAGATCCGGCAATGGATCAGTGACTGGGAATCCCAGGAAGCCTTGCTCAAGCACCAGATCCAGCAGCGCATGGGGGCGGCGTCCCAGGCGAGGTTTGCGAGCGGAAGCATCAGCTGGAAACGCAGCAAGGATGGCCAGGCCTTCGATGCGGCCCGGTTCCAGCGGGACCACCCGCAACTGGCAACTGGCTATCTGCAGCCCAAAGCGGGAACAAGAAGGTTTCTGGTGCAGGCAGGGGAGATGTGAGAGCTGCACGACGGATGGTCAGCCATCCATGGCGAGGAAAGAAGAAAAGCCGGTGCCCCGAAGAGCGTGCAGGGAGAACGTCGATAGAGAGGGAGGGGGGAGGAGAACCATCCCTGCCCGGCTTGGGAAGACTGGAGTAAATCTGGCATCTTCATTACAGCATGCATGTCGGCACCTGGAACGTCCATTGACGGTTGTTCACCGAGGCACTGATGCCATTCGTTTGCCTCATATCCATCCCTTAACCAACCCATACCGCCCCTGCGTTCGCGCCGGGGCTTTTTTTATATCTGGAGAAACCCATGATCCAAGGACTGATGATGACCCCACCGGTGGTGGGCAGGATTGCGATTGGCAAAGTCATCGAGCGCAACGGCAAGCGCTTGCCCGAGAAAGACGATGAGTTCACCATCACCACCCAGGTGCAAAGCCGCCAGGGCTGGGTGCTGCATCCCATGGATACGGCGCTGCGGGCGGAGCTTGCAGGTTCGGCCGGCCATCCTTCGATGCTGACAGGCGCTCCAGCCGGCGAGCTGGCAGAGGCTCCCCCGGACGGAAGCCCTGCTAAGCCATCGTTGCAGAGTAAGCTGGCCAAACGCGCCAAGGAGCAACGTGCGTCCTCAGACCTCGCTGCCGTGGAGACAGCGACTGCAACAGCTCCGGGCGAAGCCTCCCGACTGCCATCCAACCCCAAGCTGCGCAGCATCCCCGTGCGGCTGCTGTTCAATGATCCCAACCTGAACCTGCGCGCCCGCTACACCCTGTTCGACCGGGCCACGGCCCGGCCCATCTGCGTGGGCGACGGCGAGAGCTGCAAGCGGGTACGCCAGGGCGTGGTGGAGTCCCATCCTTGTCCCGGGCCGGACCACTGCGCGCTGGGCATGGAGGGAAACTGCAAGCTGTTCGGGCGCTTCCATGTGCGCATCGACCATCCCGACAACCACAGCGATGCCTGCAGCACCTTTGTGCTGCGCACCACGGGCGTCAATACGGTTCGCACCTTGATGGCACGCATGCAGTACCTGCAGGCCCTCTCGGGAGGGTTGCTGGCCTATCTGCCGCTCGAGCTTCGGCTCAGGGGCAAGTCCACCGCCCAATCCCATCGGACGCCTATCTACTACGTGGATCTGTGTGTACGGCAGGACCTGAGTCTGGAATCAGCCGTGCTCCAGGCTCGGGAGGCCGCGGAGCAGGCCCGAAGCAGTGGGCTGGACCAGGCAGCTTTGGACGCCGCGGCCCGCGAGGGCTATGCGCAGGGGCTGTTTGAGGAAACGGGAGAAGAGGCTGTGGAGGTGTTGCAGGAGTTCTATCCCCCAGGAGAGCGCAGCCAGCAGGAAGGAGCCAGCCATGGCCCAGCGAACCCAGTATGAGCCCAACGCGCCACCCACCTTCCATCTGGCGCATCGCTATATGGAGGGGCTGCGGTTCAATGGGGTCTGGGAATACCCGGTGCAGACATCGGCCGGGCAGTGGCGCTGGAAAGCGCTGCCGTTACTGGACGCTTCGTCAAGCTCGGCAGCGCACCTGGATCCGCAAGGTGCCTGGTGGTGCGTGCGTCAATGTGCTGCTGTCATGGCGCAGGCTCGGCCGGCCGCCAAGCTGCCAAAGGGAAGGGCATCCTGTCCTGAAACTGGGCAAGTTGCGCATGCCCTGCAGACGCTGCTGCCAGGCTGTGAGGTGCAGGCTGAAGAGCCCGTCACCAGTCAATCCATCGATGATCTGGCCACCGTGCTGGAAGGGCGAGGGTGTGCATTGTTGCGACTCGAGGGGGATGCACGCTCCGATGGCTCTTCTTCCGTGCGCTGGGTCTGGCTGGTTGGGACAGAGATGCAGCATGGTACCGAAGGCCGGCTGTCCGCCTTGCTGGTAGTCGGTCCACGCTGGCCTGCGCCGTGGGGCAGCGGGTTCGGCGCAAAGCTGCGTCCATGGGAGGATGGACGCTGGAAGCTCTGCAGCATGGACGGGGAGGTTATGCAAGGTCGGATCACCGCCGTGATCGTTGTGAAGCCACTCGCACACCGAGCCTCAACTCCCTCTTGAGGAATCAGCAGGCGGCTTTAACAACATCCAGGGCTCCACATCCAATGCCTGGGCCAGACGCTCGATATTCGACAGCGACACATTCCAGCGCGAACGCTCCACGGCCGACACATAGGTCCGGTCCAGCTCGCATTCCATGGCCAGTCGCTCCTGCGACCAGCCCTTGTCTACGCGCCTGAGCCGGATCCAGTAGGCCAGCACTTCACGCAGGTTGTCGGGATCGGGCAGACGGGAGGGAGGGGTAGGTTTGGCAGACACCTCCCGAGCATCCGTTTCTGATACATTTGTATCTACGGAGTTTGCTTCTCATATGGCGTAGGTAAAGACGCCATTGCAGAGGGCGGTCTCTCGACCGGTCAACCGCAGCCATCTTTCGTTCGTTTACATATGATGAGTTTGCTTCACATATCGAGGATCAATCCAGGAGGAACACCAACATGAGCGCATCGCCTCGCCCTATGGCCCATCCGGCCAGAAGGGCAGGCGCTGGGCTTTTGCCTGGATTCAAAAAACACGGCCTATAGCGCGCGCACCAGCAAGACGCAGGCGCTGCTTTTGCCACATTCAAGGAGTTTCACCATGGGCTTTCTATCCACATTTCTCGAAGCGCTCACCGAGCCCCCTGGCTCTGCAGCCGCCATGCAAACGGCCATGCGCCGCGACCGGCTGGCTGAGCAATTGCAGATCCACAAGCGCAAGCTCGCGCAGCTGTACCGCGGCGAGGTCGAGGATATCCGCCTCAAGTACCACGTCATGGAATTGCTCGGGGAAGAAGTCCGCGCCACCGTCGACTTCATCGCCGAGTACGAAGACGACTTCCACTACCGATCGAGTTTTGATCAGCTGGATGCAGAACTCACCAGACTCGACGAGGCCGTGGACGAAGGGAAGATGACCGAGTACGACGCGCAGATGACTGCCATCACGTTGGGGCTGGCCTTCGTTAGCGGCGTGACCATCAAGCGCTAATCAGCAGCTTTAGGAAAAATCACCATGCAAAAAATCATCGCTACCGCCATTGCTTCCATCGTGCTCGCCGGCTGCGGCAGCAGTGCTCCTGACGAAGGCGACCTGCGGGCATACCTGGAGCCCAAGTTCCAAGGCTGCAAGAACATCGAGGTGGTCAACGTCAAAAAGATCAATGGCTTCACCGAGGGGGAGGCCAGCAAGTACTACAACGTCGAATACCGCTATGAGGTGCGCATCAAGTCCACCAAGGAGTACGAGCAGCTCGGGAAAATTTACGCCGAAGAAAAGAAGGGCGCTGACGAGTTCCGGCGAAAAGGCGCAGAGCTCGACCAAAAGCTGGATGAGTTGAGGCGCAATATCCCTATGGCAGCCCATCTCGCATACCCTAGTGAGGAGGAGAGGCCGGTGAAGGAGCAATACCTGAAGGAGTTGGAGGCCTTGAAGGCAGAAAGAGATCGTTTTGGACGAGAAAGCTCGGCCTATTGGGAGAAGACCAAAGTGCTCGAAGCTCCTGATGCCATTGTGTCTAACTTCTATCTGGACGGTTGCCCCAACAAGATGAACCCAGCTCTTCCCGTGTCACCCGCTTTCCCTCCTGAACGTGGAGTGCTTAGAATTGATCTGCGTTCAGACGATCCCGCATGGCTGAGTCTCGAAAACATTGGCATGACAGGCAAGGTGACGATGCGCAAGACCGACAACGGCTGGCGCGCTCTCTGATACAGCCACTACAGGGAGAAGCGCTAGCCCGATGAGCCGGCACATGGGGGCAGGAGTTGCCACCCACCAGAGCCCTGAGCTCGTATCGACGTTTCCTTCATCGCAACCATCCCCGCGCCCCAGGTTCTATGCCTGGGGCGCTTTTTTTACGTCAGGAATTCCCATGTCTATCCCATGCCCCGATTGCCAGGGCGTTCTCCCCGCGCCCAGCGAAACTGCCGACAACGAAGCCGCAGATTCACCGTTGGCGATCGCTCGATCGGTACGGCGGAGCATTCTTGAGCTGGATGCCCAGATCAACGCTGCCGAGCAGGCGCCCACGGGCGATGACTACAACCACCTGTATGTCCTGGCCAATTGCGGCCTGATCGATGTGCTCAGGGCCTTGGGCGATACCACTGACTTTGGTGAGTAGCCCAGCGCCTTCCGTTCATTCCTCTTGCGGATGGCTCGTCCCAGGGACTGGCACCGCAAACCTCTCGAAAGGATCCACCATGAACAACAACGACGACGAGGCCACCGGTGTTCCCGTGACTGAGCCGGCCAACCCCTTTATCCGCGGCTACCGGAATCTGCGCATCGTGCGCACGCTGCTCATTACCTGCGAGGACGACTGCCCGCCCGTATGGCGACCGCTCCATCCCAGCCAGGCGCACCTGCCAGATGACCAGGTGGCGCAATTCCCCTGCCTGGTCAGTGCGGACTTCGCGCTGATCGCGGAAGGTCAGGACGTGCCACCAGAGCTGGAGAATCAATGCCAGGATGACGGCATCGTGCGCTCGGTGGTGTATGCCATCGAGGGTGAAGACTTCGACGGCCAGCCTACCCATGTCGGTGACACCTCCTCCGAGAAGGCTGCCCGGGCGGTGATTGATCGCCTGCGCTTTGAGACCGGCCACTACAGCCGGTGTTGGGAAATCAGCACGGAACACATCTCCGACCAGGCATGGAACTACCTGGCCGAGCGGGCAGATCTGGATACGCCGCAAGCCTTGCTGTTCGTCGCCTTCCGCATTCCCTATAGCCCGGCGATCGGCATCAAGCTGCTCTCCACGCCCTGGTCCGATGCGAATCTCGTGCAAGCCCAAGGCATCACTGCCGAGCAGCTGCGGCAGGAATATCGGAACAAGGGGATGCCGGATGACCTGGTGCACATCCTCAAGTTGGCCGGCCAGGCCGACGTGCGTATCCTGATCCTGGATGCCGATGCACCGGTGCTCGAGGGACTGCCGCGATTCGGTTGGGATAGGAGCACTCGGTGACCAGCCTCTAATGGCTCCGTCCAGCGCTTGCTGAAGCCTCGCTGCGCTGGTCGCCCCTGAATGC
Source organism: Comamonas humi (assembly GCF_054782535.1). Classification (NCBI taxonomy): domain Bacteria; kingdom Pseudomonadati; phylum Pseudomonadota; class Betaproteobacteria; order Burkholderiales; family Comamonadaceae; genus Comamonas; species Comamonas humi. The sequence continues at coordinate 87,764 of NZ_BAAGSH010000004.1, forward strand.
ATGGCCCTCAGCTAGGAACGGCTGCACCCGAACGTGTGGAATCCCTGCTGGAACTCCTTGGTGTTCAGCTTGGAGAAATAGCTGACCCGATAGAAGGCGGCGTTGAACGACGCTTCGTCCCCTCGCACGATCCGGTAGGTAGGCCTCGTGGGGATATGGACGTAGCCCGCGATGTCATAGGCGTACATATTGAGAGCACAGGCCCATGCTTCATGGATCCGGGCATACATGTTGCCACCATCCAGATTGAACTGCCCAATGAAGGCGTAGGCCGCATGGTTCACCAGCAGAGCCACGTGGTAGTGCACACGGCCATGGCTGCCGATCTCCCGGCACCACATATAGCGAACATCCGCTTCATGAACGCGGTGTCCAGCAGATCTGCCTTGGTTCTGTGCCTGCGTGATCTTGGCACGCAGGGCGGCAAAGAACTTCGAGACGATGGCATTGCTGCCTAGTGCAGCAATAGACACATTGTCCGGAACATACAAATCAAAGCGCATCAGGCAAATGCGGCTATGGCGATCCAGAGATCGCTCCAGGCAATCATGCATCCGCTGCAAATGGTTGCCGATCAGATACCCGTGATGGGTAATAACGGGAGCACCCTGGAAGTGAGCTTCCTGGTGGATCTGCTGGTTGGTGTTGAGAGGGTTTCGCTTCATGTGTGTCCTGGTTGGTTTCAGACACACGGTTGAAGGTGAGGATCACGAATGCACTTTCATGGACAGAAAGTGCTCTGAGATAGGTGGCTCTCATTTCTGCATTGATGGGATCAATGCGATAGATCATCAGCAATAGACTGCTGGAAGCTGAGCCCTTGGCTCATGCTGCATTTCCTGTTCTTATTCTCTCTTTTAATAGAACTAATTCCTACACAAAAGGGGAGGAGGAGGGGGCGTTGCGCTATGAATTGCCGGGGAAGATTCCCTGGTGAAAAGCTATTTCTATTTTTTATTTGGCTCTTGAAAACTATCAAGCAGCTTGCTGATCGCGGTCATCGATTTTTTCTTGGATCCAGGCATCGACTTCGCTTTCTATCCAACCGACAGCCCGCAAGCCCAGGCTGATGGGCTTGGGAAACTGTGACTGCTTAAGCAGGGCGTACAGGGTGGTCTTTCCGAGACTGGTCTTGCCCAGGACTTCCTTGAGTTTGAGAACGCGCATGATGAGCTCCGGTGTTTGTGTGGCATCGGATGGCGTGCAGCAGGCGTTTTTAGGAGGCTACGGGGGAAGCGGTGGACATAAATGGATGGGAGCTCTCAGGTCGCGCCAAAAACAGGTGGGATGGGTTCGATGCATCAGCCTCCAGCCAAAAATCATCAGCATCGCCCTCGACGTGGCATATACAGGCAATGAAGCTCATGGGCCCGGAGCTTTTGGTCTTCGAACTGCTCGGTAATCGTTGCAGCAGTGCGGAGCTTGAGTTTTGATGCAGCAAGGTGGCCCGTGGCACCTGTCCAAGGAGGTGCACATCAGGGTCTCTTGATCACCAAAATTCCCTTGCCAAGATACTTCGAATGAGGCTCAAGTCGATTACTGAAGCAGGGCTTGGTCTTGAGATCACGCTTTGCCTCATGCCTTGTATACCTAGACTAGGTTGTTGCCAGATTGCACAACAGGCGCTAAGATGAACAAAAAAATCACCTTTAATACGTCAAATTTATATCTTGAAATAATATGCAAAATAATGATTTTAAACTTGATTTGAAATTGCGAGAAATATTCGGATATATTTTGCTCGAAAAGAGGACTTTGCAATCAATAGCCTTTCACCTTGAGTTGAGTATTGATATATCAATTGCAAATAGTAATTTTCTGAAAAATGAAATTGTTCGATTCTTCTGTAAAAATAACCTTCACCCTGTCGATCAGCAGTTAAAAATATTGGCCCAATCTCCAAAAATAGATCCAATTCATTTTGCATTTTTGAATGATTACAGTAGAGATTTAGTACTCAACAAAATGTATGAGCATGGAGTGTGTAAGGATGATTTGTTGTTGCCGTCATTCTCAAGAGGGCAGTCCATCGATATAACGGTTGCCTATTTGCTGGATATAAATGCTGCTGCATCTGATGCTTTGATTAGAAAGCTAGGTGATTTAAGTCGCAAGCTTGATAAAATGGGGAAAATGCTGGATCGGGCAAAATGGTTTGCTTCTGATTCGAAGAAAATTGAGGTTGCAAGATATATTTTTGAAAAAAGAGGGTATGCGTTATATTTAAATCAGTTCTTGGTAAATGCAGAGCTATTTTTTCTTGATGAGAGTATCCAAGTTGAGAAGAAGGAGTTAATTTTCAGAGAGATTAGAGCAAGATACAATCTGGGGGAGTCAAGGAAGAGCAATCCCAAAAAGCAGTGTAATTTCTCTATCGATCCCGACGCCTACGCCCTGATGGAGAAATTGCGCAAGGACAGTGGGCTAAAGAGGTCAGTATTTCTAGAGGTTATATTTGCTGCTGAGAACAAGGCCATTCTGCAGAAAATGATACAAAGGAAGCTGTTGTCTCCCAAGTATTACAAAACCTCAGTGCCGCTAACACCGCCAACCCCAGTGGAACCCTTAGTATGGGGGATTAACCATCAAGGCTGGGTTAGGTGATTTTTGTTTGAAGGCGGCCAAGCAGGACAGCCTATTCAGCTTTATCGGTGTCCATTGCCTCGAGCGTTGTTCGTGGTTGCCCGGAAAGCCTGCGCATGAAAAAGCTTTGTACGGAGACGCCGTTCATCTGATCGGGCAGTGCTGATCAATGGGAGGGCTCGATAAACCTCGCCCATTCCTGCATCATCTCCCGGCGTTTCTCCAGCGCATCCCCGCGCCGGTAAGCGGCCTCCACCTTGCTTTCCAGGGTGTGCGCCAGGGCTTGCTCGGCCAGTTCCCGGGGGAAGTTGGTCTTCTCTCCTGCCCAGTCCCGGAAGGTGGAGCGAAAGCCGTGGGGAACAGCGGTGACTTTCATGCGGCGCATCACGGCCGTCATGGTCATGTCGGACAGGGGCTGTCCTTTGGTGCCCGGGAAGATCAGATCGCTGCCGGCGATCTGTGGTGCGTTCTTGAGTAGTTTGAGGGCTTGCTCTGACAGGGGCACCCGGTGCTCTGCGCCAGCCTTCATGCGTTCGGCGGGTATGGTCCAGATGGCTTTGCCTAAGTCCACTTCTGACCAGAGGGCGCCGCGGACTTCTCCGGAGCGGGTGGCGGTGAGGATCAGGAATTCCAGGGTGCGTGCTGCAATGCCTGCACGGGTGTGCAGGTCCTGCATGAATGCGGGCATGCCGTCGATCGGTATGGCGGGGTGGTGTTCGACCTTCTGGATCTTGGCAGGGGCTGCCAGTACCTTGTCGAGGTGGCCTTTCCAGCGGGCCGGGTTCTCGCCCTTGCGGTACTTGCGCACGGTGGCCCAGTCCAGGACGGATTCAATGCGGCCCCTCAGGCGGCTGGCGGTTTCGTTCTTGCTGCTCCAGATGGGTTCCAGGCAGGCCAGGACATGGGGAAGGTCGATGAGGGAGACCGTCAGGTGCCCGAGGTGGGGCATGGCGTAGGTCTCGAGGGTGTTCTCCCACTGCTGGCGGTGCTTGGCATTCTTCCATTCGGAGGACTTGGCCTTGAGGAATTCCTCGGTGCACCAGCGGAAGGTCTTGTCGGTGGCGGCTTGGGCCAGCAGGACCTGGCGCTGCTGCTTGCGCGGGGCTACCGGATCATGGCCTTCGCGGATGCTTTCGTGAAGCTTCCAGGCCCGGTCACGGGCTTCTGCCAGGCTGATGGTGGGATAGGGCCCCAGGCCGATGTCCTTGCGCTTGTCGCCGACCAGGACCCGAAGGACCCAGCCGCGGTGGCCAGCGGAGATGCGAAGATGCAGGCCGGCGACCCCGCCTACGGCATACCGTCCTTCCGCCTTAAGGGCGGCCACCGCACGGTCTGAAAGCTGCTTCGCGATCTTGGGCATAGGGAAGTCTCCGCCATGTTTTTCTGTCCCACATTATGCCCACATAAAGCATCGGAAGTGGGTGATCTTGGGTGAACCATTCCGAACAAATGCAAGGTGAATTACTATTTAAAATCAATGATATACTGAATTTAAAAGAACATCATTGAACTTGACTATGGCGGACTCCGTTTCCGCCAAACAGAAGACCCCTGAGATTCCACGATCTCAGGGGTTTTTCTTTGGTCTTGGCATACCTCTCCAAAATCCGCTCAGAGATACAGATCCGGCGGTGGCATGGTCATCGCAATGGTGGCCACAGCGGCCAGGCAAAAAGCCAGTACGGCCATGCAGGTAGCCCCGAGGAGAACGAAGGGCTTCATGGATTCACCTTCTGCGCCACGACGGTGACAAGCCGGGCCAATGCGAACGAAAACATCGGAATCTCCTGGATAAAAATGCCCGCGCGGGAGGGCGGTGCGCAGTGCTGGAAAAAAGAAAAGGCCCGCGAGCGAGGCTGCGAGCCTTGAAGAAAATGCCGATGCCCGTGGGGCCGCTGGAGGAATTTCGATAGAGAGGGAGGGTGGGCCTCCAGCTCGGCGGAAACTGATTGCCTAGTTGGTTTTGACTATCGTGAAATGTATTCTATATGAATTTGAAAATCGATAGTGGATGGCAATCATTTCAGGTCTAAGGGTTTTTACCAGCTGAGTAGGCTGTTGCGGCGCAGATCGATATCGACCGGCCGCTCCTTGGCGAAGCGAATCCGAGCGAGCTGCGTTGAGCGATCCTGAGGGCGCCGGCTTTCGCCTATCCCCGCACGCGGGTGAGCAAGTTCTGCGCCGATGCGCATTGCTCGATATCCAGGGGCGCGATCAGGTCGTTGAGGGCCTTGAAGTCGAGCCCTGCGATCAGCGAGGCAGTGGCTACCAGCGTTTGCGTAGCCGGCATGTCCACGCCGGCCAGCGGCCCCAGGGCTGCGCAGAATGCCAGCCCGAATGGCACGTCCTCGCTGAGGTAGCGCGTGTGCGTGTCGGTAGGGCCTGGCGGGCCGCCGCGCTTGGCATGCAATTCCGCTGCAATCTGTGCCAACGAGGGGGCCGTCGTGCCGAACGACTGCGCGAAATGCTGCTCGATCGAGCGCACCGCCAGCCCGAATGCCCGGGCCAGCGCCAGCCGCTCGGCGTCCAGCCGCTTGATCACCGCGGACACCTGCGGTGTCATGTAGTGGTACTGCGGCCAGGGTTCGGCGCGCTCGATGCGTGTCCAGTTGAACAGCGCCAGCGGCACATGCGCCACCGGGTTGGTGTTGGTCAGCGTCGTGGCCAGCATGTTCTCATGTGTGCTGAAGACTTCGCCGAATAGCGCTCTGCACAGCGCTAGCGCCTGGTTTTGGCGCGTCTGTGGCAGGACCGATACCCCGAGCGCCGCGCGCCGCATCATGATCCGCACTTCGGCGGGGCCGGCGCGTCGCGCCGTCAGCACGGTGGTGCCCAAGGCCGCCACCGTGATGTCGCGCCCCGCGCGCTGCGCCGCCTCGTACAGATAGAGCGACGACAGCGAACCCATTGAGCTTACGATCACCGTCTGCCCATCGCGCAGATGCGGCAACAGGGCGTCCATCACTGCCTTATGTCCGTTGAGTGGCACCGCCAGCAACAGGACTTCGCCAGCCTGGGCCGCCGCCTGTGCCGACTCGGCCACCTGCACCCGCACCTGGGCTTCCAGTATGCCGGTGCTCGCCAGCGGCGCCTCGCGCAGCGCCTGCGCCCCTTGGCCGCCGGGCGACCAGACGGTGACCTCATGTCCGCCATGGGCCAGCCAGGCGGCGCAGGCCAGGCCGATGCCGCCGGTGCCGAGAATCGAAACCCTCATGGCTCAGTTCGCCGTGATATTGCCGGCTTTGATGACCTGGCCCCAGCGCCGGTCATCTTCGCTCACCACCTTGCCAAAAGCCTGGGCGCCGGCACAGGCGGCATCTGCTCCCAGGCCTTTGAAGCGTTCGTGGGTCTCGGGCAACTGGCAGACGGCGACCAGTTCGGCCGAGAGCTTCTCGATTTTTTCCGTCGGCGTCCGGGCCGGCGCCATTACGCCCACCCACACGGGCACCTCCAGGCCCTTGACGCCAGCTTCTGCCATCGTGGGCACGTCCTTGAACGTGGACACGCGCTGAGCAGTGAAGGTGGCCAGCACGCGCGCCTTGCCGGCCTTCACCTGTGGATCGATGGAGGCAGTGCTGGTGACGATCAGCGGCACTTGCCCGCCCAGCAGGTCGTTGAGGGCGGGTGCGGCACCCCGGTAAGGGGTGTGCAGGAGCTGGATGCTGGTGGTTTGGGCGAACAGTTCGCCGGTGAGGTGCGAGACCGTGCCGTTGCCGGTGGAGGCATAAGCCAGTGCGCCGGGGCGGGCCTTGGCCTCGCGAACCACATCGGCCACGCTCTTGTAGGGGCTGGCGGTGCTGGTGGCGAGCGTCATCGGCGTATCGGCCACCATGGCCACGGGCAGGAAGTCGCGGTGCGCGTCATAGGGCATCTTGGCCTGCAGGTGCGGGGCGATGGAGATGGCGCCGCCGGTGGCCAGCAGCAAGGTATTGCCGTCCGGCGCGGCCTTGGCCACGGCCTCGGCGGCGATGATCCCGCCGGCGCCGGCCTTGTTCTCCACGATCACGGGGCTGCCCAGGCGCTGGGTGAGTTTGTCGGCCAGGTAGCGGCCAATCACATCCTGCGCGCCGCCGGCAGCAAAGGGCACCACCAGCCTGATGGTCGGGGAAGACTGTGCTTGCGCCAGCATGGCGGGCAGCAGCATGGCCGCGGCCAGGATGGCGTGTGACAGCGCGGTGCGCCGGGAGGGAAGGGAGTGCATGGGGCTTGCCTTGGCTGGATGGTCGAGTGGAGCCGTGCCAGTCTAGCGGGATTCCGGCAAGATGCCGGTCGCCACGGCGGCGCTCGGCATGGTGCATTTCCTGCATAAATACTGTATATTTGAACAGTATCTATTTGCGGAGGAATCCATGGAAGTCATCGATACCCTGTTCACCGTTGCACTGCGCGACTATCCCGAAGACCTGCCGGCCAAGAACCGCCTGGCGGCTGAAACCCGCTATACGCGAGAGCTCACGCGGCAGTTCGGCTCGCCCGAGCAGGTGGCCGCGGCGCTGGACACCTTGCAAAGCCTTGAGGACTTTCCGCCTGAATCGGTATCGCCCAGCGAGCTGGCGCTGGTCAAGCAGTGGGGGAAGGCCACCAACGCGGCGCGGCAAGCGGGCTTTCGCGACCTGGGCGAGGTGGAGGAGGCGTATTTCGAGGTGCAGCTGGTCTGATAGAGTGCTGCCGCCCATGCTCCCGCCGTATCGCTTCTACTACCTGCACAATTTCCAGCGCGCGCTGGACTGGATCGGCGAGCGCTATGGCGATCTGCTGGATGGAGCCGAGCTGGGGTTCCTGCGCCGCTTCGCGCAATTGCCCCAGCCCTCGCAGGCGTTGCTGGTGCGCTTGTTGATGCGGCGCGGGCCCTGGTTTCGCGCGGGTAAGCTGGTGTACGAGGAAATCCCGGACATCGAGGGCGCGGCTGCGCCGCTGCTCAAGCTGGGCTGGCTCGACGCCGGCCAGCCGATGGGGCTGGACGAACTATTCGCGCTGCACACCAAACCCGAACTGCTGCAGTTGTTTGCGGGTACTGCAGTCCATGCCGGCATGCGCAAGGCAGAGATGCTCCAGGCGCTGCTGGCCACGCACGACCAGACGCAAAGCTACCGCCAATGGCACCCGCAAGCGCATGAGGCGGCTTGGCGTGTGATGGTCGGCGATCTCTGCGAGCGCCTGCGGCTGATGTTCTTTGGCAACCTGTACCAAAGCTGGTCGGAGTTCGTCCTCGCCGATCTGGGCGTGTTCCGCTATGAAACCGTGGCCTTCGATGCCGCGTCGCGCGCCTTCCAGTCGCGCGCCGATGTTAATGGCTATCTCGCGTTGCAGGCTTGCCGCCAGGCGCTGGATGAGGGTTTGGCGACCGATGAGCTGCTGCTGCGGGCGGCCAACTGCGCGAGCGCCAATCCCTGGCTCGAGCAGCGCCGCGCCAAGCTGCTGCTGCGCATAGGCCAGGCCTGCGAGCGCGCTCAGGATTGGGCCCTGGCCGAGCAGGCCTATGCGCAATGCCGCTACCCGGGCGCACGCCACCGGCGCATCCGTGTGCATGAGCGCATGGAGCGCTATGCCGAGGCCATGGCGCTCGCGCTGGCGGCACAGGCCGATCCTGAAAGCGACGAAGAGGCCCAGCGCGTGGCGCGCATGCTGCCGCGGCTGCGGCGCGGCCTGGGGCAGGGCGCGGCCGCTCGCAGGGGCAGCCTCGCACCGGCCGTGGCGCAGATGCGCAGCGATATGGAGCTGGAGCTGCCGGTTGGCGAGGCTTCGGTCGAATACGTGCTGCGCGACCACTGGCACTGCGAGGCCGCGCCGGTGTTCTACGTCGAGAATGCGCTCGTCAACTCGCTGTTCGGCCTGCTGTGCTGGCCAGCGATCTTTGCGCCGCTGCCAGGCGCGTTCTTCCATCCTTTCCAGAGCGGCCCGGCCGACCTGGGCGCGCCCGATTTCGTGCAGCGCCGCGCGGCACTGTTCGCGGCCAGCCTCGCGCCGCTCGACGATGGCAGCTGGCGCGAGGTGATCCGCCAGCGCTTTGCCGACAAGCAGGGCCTGCAGTCGCCGTTTGTCTTCTGGGGCGTGCTGAGCGAGCCGTTGCTGGCGCTGGCGCTCGACTGCATTCCGGCTGCGCACCTGAGGTTGCTCTTCGCGCGGCTGCTGCGCGACGTGAAGGCCAACCGCACGGGCTTTCCCGACCTGGTGCGTTTCTGGCCCGCCGAGCGCCGCTACGAGCTGGTCGAGGTCAAGGCGCCCGGCGACAAGCTGCAGGACAACCAGATCCGCTGGCTCCAATACTGCGCCGAGCATGGCATTCCGGTGCGGGTCTGCCATGTGCAATGGCGTCCGCAGCCGGCCGGGGCCGTGGCGTGAGCTACACCGTGGCCGTGCGTGCGCTGTGCGAGTTCACGGCACGCGCGGGTGACCTGGACCTGCGCTTCACGCTCGCGCCCAGCGCGCTCGAAGGCATGGCCGGGCACCGCCTGGTGCAGTCGCGCCGCGGCGAGGGCTACGAAACCGAGATCGGCCTGGCCGGCGCCTACGAAGACCTGCAGGTGCGCGGCCGTGCCGATGGCTTCGACCCGCAGGCCGGGCAGCTTGAAGAGATCAAGACCTACCGCGGCCAGCTCGACGGTGTGCGCCCCCACCACCGTGCGCTGCACTGGGCCCAGGCGCGCGTCTACGGCCACCTGCTGTGCCAGGCGCGCGGGCTGGCACAGCTGCGTGTGGCGCTGGTGTATTTCAATGTGGGCACCAATGAAGAGACGGTGCTGGTCGAAACGCACGAGGCCGAGTCGCTGCGCGCATTCTTCGAGCAGCAGTGCCAGCGTTTTCTGGCCTGGGCGCGCAGCGAGGTCGCCCATCGTGCGGCGCGCGATACGGCGCTCGCGGCGCTGCAGTTCCCGATGCCGCGCTTTCGCGCGGGCCAGCGTGAGCTGGCTGTTGCCGTCTACCGCTGTGCACGGTCGGAGCAGGGCGGCCAGTGCCTGATGGCCGAGGCGCCGACGGGCATCGGCAAGACGCTGGGCACGATCTTTCCCATGCTCAAGGCCGCGCCAAGCCATGGCTTGGACAAGCTGTTCTTTTTGACCGCCAAGGGCACCGGCCATGGACTGGCATTGCAGGCGCTGGCGGCTGTGAACCAGCAGCTTGCGCAGCAGGCCGGGCCCTGGCGCCTGCGGGTGCTCGACGTGCAGGCGCGCGACAAGGCCTGCGAGCACCCCGACAAGGCTTGCCATGGCGAGTCCTGCCCCTTGGCCAATGGCTTTTACGACCGGCTGCCGGCGGCGCGCGCTGCGGCGCTCGAACAAGCCCAGCCCTGGGATGCACCGGCGCTGCGCACCGTGGCCATCGCGCACCAGGTCTGCCCCTACTATCTGGCGCAGGAGCTGGCGCGCTGGAGCGACGTGGTCGTGGCCGACTACCACTACTTCTACGACAGCGCTGCCATGCTCCACGCGCTGACCCGGGCGCAGCAGTGGAAGGTGGGCGTGCTGGTGGACGAGGCTCACAACCTGCCCGAGCGTGCGCGGCGCATGTACACGGCCGAGCTGTCGCAGTTCGCGCTTGCCGATGCGCGCCAGGCAGCGGTGGGTGCCGTGCGCAAGGCGCTGGATCGGCTGCAGCGCAGCTGGAGTGCCTTCAACAAGGAGCAGGCGGCGGATTACCAGGCGTACGAGGCGGTACCCGCCACGCTGCTCGGTGCCGTGCAACGCGCCGTGGGCGCGATCGCCGATGCCCAGGCCGACCGGCCCATGCTGCCCGGCGACCCTGTGCTGGCCATCTATTGGGAAGCACTGCACTTCCTGGCGCTGGCCGAGCAGTTCGGCAGCCATGCGCTGTTCGATGCGAGCCTCGTGCCGGGGCGGCGCGGCGCCATGCTTTCGAAGCTGTGCATCCGCAACGTGGTGCCGGCGCCGCACCTGGCGGACCGCCACGCAGCGGCGCATGCCACGGTGCTGTTCTCGGGCACGCTGAGCCCGCCGCATTTCTACCGCGACATGCTGGGCCTGCCGGCGGACACAGGCTGGGTCGAGGCCGACTCGCCGTTCCAGGCCGAGCAGCTGGCGGTGCGGGTCGCTGGCCACATCTCCACGCGCTGGCGCGACCGCGAGCGCTCGCTGCGGCCGATCGCCGATCTAGTGGCCGAGCAGTACACGCATCAGCCCGGCAACTACCTGTGCTTCTTCAGCAGCTTCGACTACCTGCAGCGCGCGGCCGCATCGCTGCAGCAGGCGCATCCGCAGCTGCCGCTGTGGCTGCAGACGCCGGCCATGGACGAGGAGGGCCGCGCCGCCTTCCTGGCGCGCTTTACCGAGCAGGGGCACGGCATAGGCCTGGCCGTGCTGGGCGGTGCGTTCTCCGAAGGCGTGGACCTGCCGGGCCAGCGTCTGATCGGCGCCTTCGTGGCCACGCTGGGTTTGCCGCAGCTCAACCCTGTCAACGAGCAGATGAAGCTCGCCATGGAGCGCCACTTTGGCGCCCATCGGGGCTACGACTACACCTACCTCTACCCGGGCCTGCGCAAGGTGGTGCAGGCCGCGGGCCGCGTGATCCGCAGCGAGCAGGACCGGGGCGTGGTGGTCCTGATCGACGACCGCTACCGGCGCGGCGAGGTGCAGGCCCTGCTGCCGCGCTGGTGGCGAGTGGGCGATGGAACGCCGTGAGCGGATGCAGGCATCACGGCCGTTGCATGCGGTAGGCGCTGGGGCTCACCCCGTAGTGGCGCTGGAACGCACGACCGAATGCCGCCTGCGAGGAATAGCCGGCCTGCTCGGCCACCTGCACGATCTGCAGGTTCGACGAGGCGAGCAGGTCGGCCGCCAGCTGCATCCTCCAGCGCGTCAGGTAGCGCATCGGTGTTTCGCCGACGACGTGGATGAAACGCTGCGAGAAGTTCGAGCGTGACTGGCCGGCCAGGCGAGCAAGTTCCTCCACATCCCAGCCATGCCCCGGCGCGGCATGCAGCCGCGACAGCACGCGGTTGATGGCGGGATCGCGCAGCGCCGCCGCCCAGCCGCCTTGCAGATCGTGCCCGCTGGCGATGTAGTGCCGGATGGTCCAGACGAAGAGCAGCTCGGCCGTCTTCGACAGCATGATGCCGCTGCCCACGGCCGGGGACTGGAATTCGAGCTCCATCGCGGCGATGGTGGTCGGTATCCAGGCACCGGCCGGCCCGGGCGCACCATCGCTATCGCCATGGCCGTTGCCGGGGACGTGCAGGAGCTCGGGGAGCCCGCCCACGAGCGCCTCTCCGTGCAGCCCGCCGAGCTGCAGCACCGCGGTGATGACCTGCGCGTCGTCGTCATGGCCGCCTTGCTCCAGCCATTCCAGCCGGTGCGGCCGGGCCTGCATCACGGTCACGACATCACCCGCGAGCAGCCGTAGCCCGTCTTGCCGTCCCCCAAGAAGCAGCCGGCACGCGCCGCGCTGGACGATATGGATGCAGGCCCCGCCCTCATCAAAGTGCAGGGGCTGCAGTCGGCCCACGCTTCTTGCCTGGCTCACGCGCCCGCGCACCTGCGCCCGGGCATAGATCTCGGAAAACACATCGATCGCAGGCGGCGGGGCGGCTGCAGGTTCGGCCTGGCGTTTGGGCATCATCTTTGGCGTTTGGATCGTAGATTTGTCATCTTCCTCGTCCAATAATCTTATCCAGCGGTGTGGATTCGTCCAGAGCGGATGGCACTGCCTGGCACCGGATGGATGCAGCCAAGCCTTCAGCCAGCCGGAGATGGGCTATCCCACACAGGAGCAGATTCATGAGTACCCAACCGGCCATCGTGCTCGTCCATGGTTTCTGGGGCGGCGCCGCGCACTGGAGCAAGGTCATCGTCGAGCTGGCCCGCAAAGGCCATACGGCGCTGCATGCCGTCGAGCTGCCGCTGACTTCGCTGGCAGATGATGTCGAGCGCACGCGGAAGATGCTGGCGCAGATTCCGGGCCCGGTGCTGCTCGTCGGGCATTCATACGGCGGTGCCGTCATCACCGAGGCGGGCAACGCCGGCAATGTGGCCGGCCTGGTCTACATCGCCGCCTTTGCCCCCGACAGTGGCGAGAGCCCCGGCGGGATCACGCAACAGCACCTGCCCGCCGCCGCGCCGAACCTGGCGCCGGACAGCGACGGCTACCTGTGGATCAAGGCCGACAAGTTCCACGAGAGCTTCTGCCAGGACCTGGGCGCCGACGAGGCGCTGGCCATGGCCGTGGCGCAGAAGGCGCCGCTTGCCGGCACCTTTGGCGACACGATCGGCTCGCCCGCCTGGAAGCACCAGCCGTCGTGGTACCAGATCTCGAGCGAAGACCGCATGATCGCGCCCGAGAACCAGCAGCGCATGTCCGCCCGGCTGAATGCGCGCAAGGTCATCACGCTGGATGCCAGCCACGCCTCGCTGGCGTCGCGGGCCGCGGAGGTGGCTGCGCTGATCGACGAGGCCGCCCGCCAGACGGCCGCGTGAGATGGCGGCAGTGGAGCGCAGGGGGAGAGGCTTGACATTCCCACCGTGTCAAGGTGGAAACTGCAGCGCTTTGGCGCATGCCGGCCGCCACGGCCGGTGGCCCTTTCCATCCACATTCCACCAGGAGGTTTCCCCATGTCCATGTTCGGCAGTTCGATGAATCCGCGGCGGCGCGTGCTGCTGCTGGGTGCGGCAGTGCTCGGTTCCCAGGCGCTGGCCGCCGTGGCTGCGCCGCGCACACCGATCGAGGTCTGGAAGGACCCGAACTGCGGCTGCTGCCAGGACTGGATCACCCATCTGGAGGGCCATGGCTTCAGCGCCCGGGTGATGGACGAGGGCAACAACGCGGCGCGCAGCCGCTTGGGCCTGCCGGCGAAATATGGCTCCTGCCATACGGGCCTGGTGCAGGGCTATGTGATCGAGGGGCATGTGCCGGCGGCCGATATCAAGCGCCTGCTCAAGGAGCGGCCCAAGGCCCTGGGACTGGCCGTGCCCGCGATGCCGGTCGGCTCGCCGGGCATGGACGGCGCGGCCTATGGCGGGCGGCGCGATCCCTACCAGGTGCTGCTGGTGCGCAAGAACGGATCGGCGGAAGTGTTCAGTTCCTACTCCTGATGCAGCGCGACGCCTGGTGCCAACCTTAGCGGAAGCGCACCACGCGGCCCGTGGGCTGCGGTGCGGGCGTGGGCGGCTCGGCGCCGGTGTAGACCGCGCGCGGGCGAATCAACTGGCCTGAGGCGCGCTGCTCCAGCGCATGGGCGATCCAGCCCGCGGTGCGGCCCAGCGCAAATAGCACGAAGGCTGCGCCCGCGGGCAACTGCCAGGCGCGCTGCACAGCCACCAGGGCGTAGTCGAGGCTGGGGTGCAAGCCCGTGTGCTCGTAGACATGGTCGATCAGGCGTTGGCGGCGACGGTCTGGCGGCAGGCGCTGCAGCAGCGTCTGGCTGCGGGGATCGCCCTGCGGGTACAGCGGATGGCCGAAGCCCGCGCAGTAGTGGGGCTTGCTGCCGAGCCGCGTGTCCTGCAGCAGCGCCGCCAGCGAAGGCGCGATGGCCTCGTGCGCATGCCATTCGTCCCAGTGCCGGTCGATGAGCTGCGTCATGCCGCCATGCAGCGGTCCCGACAGCGCCGCCAGCCCCGCGCCCACGCTGGCGTGCAGGCTGGCGCCGGTGGACGCCACCACGCGCGCGGCAAAGCTCGAAGCATTCAGCTCATGGTCGGCGCACAGCACCAGGGCGCGGCGCAGCGTGTCTGCGGCATCGGTGCCCACCTGCCACTGCCGTTGCAGGCACAGGTGCGCGGGCAGCGATGAGGGTGAAGAGCCCAGCAGCGCGGCGCCCATGGCCTGCAGCAGCGCGGCAGGCTGCTCGGCAACCGCTGGCGTTGCGGCGTGCCAGGCGGCCAGCACCGCTGCAGGGGCTGGCAATGCGGTGGCTGGGGCGGGCGGTTTGCTGTCGCCAGCCGGGGGCTGGCGCGCTCCATTGTCATGGTTCTGCCATAGCCACTGCGCCGTCTGCTCCAGCGTGGCGTGTTCAGCCCAGGGCACGGCATCGCGGCCGCGGTAGTAAAGGTGCCCGTCCGCCACCAGCGTGATGGCAGAGGACAGCACGGGCTGCCCCCAGTCGAGCGTGGCTTGCGCCAGCCGGGCCGGGTTGCGCACCGCCTGGCGCTGGCGGGCCAGGCGCATCACGTCGCTTTGCAGGTAGCGGCTGCCGCGCTCGCCGGGCATCTTCTGCGCGCGCAGCAGGCCACGGCTCACATAGCTGTACAGGCTGCTGCGCCGCACGGCGAGCAGCGCGGCGGCGGCCTCGGCCGAAAGCCAGGGGGAGTCTGCTTCTGGGGCGGGTGGATTCACGGCGCCGATTGTGCGCCGATTCGGCTGTTGGAACACGTTCTTGGAGCGATGTGGATCGGCCCGATCAAGATTGACGCCGGCACCGCCGGATCGCTCCAATGCGGCTATCGACAGCAGAAACCCGACCGCCGCATGAACACTCCCATCTCCCCGCCATCGCCCGCCGCCGTGCTTGAAACCCTGTGGCGGGATGCCGGCCTCGATGCCCGGGCCCTGGGCCGCGCGCAGCTGAGCGGCAGCAACCAGCGCTTGCCCAGCAGCTTTGCCGTGGGTCAGGCCGCGCAGGCGAGCGTGGCCGCGGCGGCGCTCGCCGCCTCCGAGATCGGCGCGCTGCGCCAGCCCCACCTGCCGGCGCAGGGCGTGGCCGTTGCCATGGAGCACGCGCTGGCCGAGACCTCGGCCTTCTTCACGCTGGACGGCGTGCGGCCCTCGATCTGGTCGCCGGTGTCGGGCCTGTATGCCTGCGGCGCCGCCCTGGGCCGGCCGGGCTGGGTGCGCATCCACGCCAACTTCGACCACCACCGCGACGGCGTTCTGCGCCTGCTGGGCCTGCCGCCCGGAGAAAATACGTCAAAACAGCAGGTAAGCCAGGCACTGCAGGCGCAAGATGCTCTTGATTTTGAAGCAAAGGCCACGGCCGCTGGCCTGGTGGTGGCTGCTGTGCGCAGCCTGCAGGAATGGGAGGCGCACACACAGAGCGCCGCCCTGCGGGCGCAGCCGCTGGTGCGCATCACGCAGCTGGATGCAGAAGCCCCCGCCGCACCGCGCGCCTGGCCAGCCCTGGCTGCGGATGCCTTGCCATTGTCGGGCTTGCGCGTGCTCGATCTCACGCGCATCCTCGCCGGGCCGGTGGCCGCGCGCACGCTGGCGGCCCATGGCGCCGAGGTGCTGATGGTGAATGCGCCGCAGCTGCCGAACATCGAGGCCATCGCCGACATGAGCCGTGGCAAGCGCTCGGCGCTGCTGGACCTGAAGGCGCCCGCCGGCCTGGCGCAGATGCGGCAGCTGCTCGCCGATGCCCACGTGTTCGTGCAGGGCTACCGCCCCGGCAGCCTGCAGGCGCTGGGCCTGGGCGTGCAGGACGTGGCGCGGCTGGCGCCCGGCATCGTCCATGCCAGCCTGTCGGCCTACGGCCGCAGCGGGCCCTGGGCCGACCAGCGCGGCTTCGATTCGCTGGTGCAGACGGTGAGCGGCATCAACCTGGCCGAGGCCGGGGCCTTTGGCGACCCCACGCCCCGGGCGCTGCCCATGCAGATCCTGGACTACGGCGCCGGCTTTCTGCTGGCCTTCGGCATTCAGGCGGCGCTGCTGCGCCAGGCCGCGCAGGGCGGCACCTGGCATGTCGAGGTGTCGCTGGCGCGCGTGGCGCAGTGGCTGGTGGATCTGGGCCGGGTGCCGGTGGTGCCGGCCGCGGACACCGGCGCGGACTGGCTGCAGCCCTATCTGGAGACCACCGCAAGCGGCTTTGGCCAGTTGTGCGCGGTGCGGCCCAGCGCCCGGCTGTCGCGCACGCCGCCCCGCCTGCGTCGCCCCTCTGTCCCGCCAGGAACCGACCAGCCGCGCTGGTTGATGCATCCAGACGATAATAGCGGGCTATGAGCGGAAACACCTTTGGCACCCTGTTTACTGTCACCAATTTCGGCGAATCGCATGGCCCCGCCGTGGGCTGCGTGATCGACGGCTGCCCGCCCGGCATGCACCTGGCCGAGGCGGACATCCAGCGCGAGCTGGACCGCCGCCGGCCCGGCACCAGCCGGCATGTGACGCAGCGCAACGAGGCCGACCAGGTCGAGATCCTCTCGGGCGTGTACGAGGGCAAGACCACCGGCACGCCGATCGGCCTCTTGATCCGCAACACCGACCAGCGCAGCAAGGACTACTCCAACATCTCGCAGAGCTTCCGCCCCGGCCATGCCGACTACGCCTACTGGCACAAGTACGGCATCCGCGATCCGCGCGGCGGCGGGCGCTCGTCGGCACGGCTGACCGCGCCCACCGTGGCCGCCGGCGCCGTGGCGCGCAAATGGCTGTTCGAGAAGTTCGGCACCGAGTTCCGCGCCTGCATGCTGCAGCTGGGCGAGCTGCCCATCCCGTTCGAGAGCTGGGAGCACGTGCCCAACAACCCCTTCTACGCCCCGGTGGCCGACGTGCAGCAGTACGAGGACTACATGGACGCGCTGCGCAAGTCGGGCGACTCCTGCGGCGCGCTGATCCGCGTGCAGGCGAGCAAGGTGCCCGTGGGCCTGGGCGAGCCGCTGTACGACAAGCTCGACGCCGACATCGCCTACGCGATGATGGGCCTGAACGCCGTCAAGGCCGTGGAGATCGGCGCCGGCTTCGACGCGGTGACGCACCGCGGCACCATGCATGGCGACTCGCTCAGCCCGCAGGGCTTCCGCAGCAACAATGCCGGCGGCATCCTGGGCGGCATCAGCACCGGCCAGGACATCGAGGTGCGCATCGCCATCAAGCCCACCAGCTCCATCATCAGCCCGCGCGAGTCCATCGACGTTCATGGCAACAGCACCGAGGTCATCACCAAGGGCCGCCACGACCCCTGCGTAGGCATCCGTGCCGCGCCCATCGCGGAGGCCCTGCTGGCCATGGTGCTGATGGACCATGCGCTGCGCCACCGCGCGCAGAACGCCGATGTGAAGCTGGACGTGGGGCCGATCGCCGCAGTGGCGCCGCGCTGAAGCACCCTCCCGTCAATGAAAAGGGCCGCATCAGCGGCCCTTTGTGCATGCGCAGGCAGATCAGTTGATCGTCGCGCCCGAGGCCTCGACGATGGCCTTGGAGTTCTTGAAGTCGGCCTGGAAGAACTTGTCGAAGTCCGCCACCGACATGGCCTGCGGCTCGGCGCCCTGGGCCTGGATGGACTCCTGCACTTCCTTCATCTGCAGCAGCTTGTTCACCTCGCCGTTGATCTTGGCGACGATGGGTGCAGGCGTGCCCTTGGGGCCGAACAGGCCGTACCAGGTGCTCACGTCGAAGCCCTTGTAGCCGGACTCGGCCACGGTCGGCACCTCGGGCAGCGACGAGCTGCGTTTGGCGGACGTGACGGCCAGCGGGCGCAGCTTGCCGGCCTTGATCTGGCCGATGGCGGATGGCACCGACGACACCAGCAGGTCCACGTTGCCGGACAGCGCATCGACCAGCGCCGGGTTCGAGCCCTTGTAGGGCACGTGGGTCAGCTTGATGCCCGCGGCCTTCTCGAACAGCACGCCGGCGATGTGGATGCTGGTGCCGTTGCCCGGCGAGCCGTAGGTGATCTTGCCCGGATCGGCCTTGGCGGCGGCGATCACGTCGGCCAGGGTCTTGTACTTGGAATTCTCCGACGTGGCGATGATCACCGGCGAGTACGCCACGTGGGCGATGGGCGTCAGGTCCTTGGCGGGGTTCCAGGGCAGGTTCTTGTACAGGTAGTAGCCCAGCACCACGTTGTCCTTCTGGCCCATCACGATGTCGTAGCCGGTGGGCTGGGCCTTGGCGGCCTCGCTGATGCCGATGGTGCCGCCCGCGCCGGCGCGGTTGTCGGCCACCACGGTCCAGTGGTTCTGCTCGGTCAGCTTGGAGGCGACGATGCGCGACAGGATGTCGGTGCCGCCGCCCGGCGGGAAGGGCACGACCAGGCGGATGGGCTTGGTCGGGTAGTCCGCGGGTGCGGATTGCGCCTGCGCGCCTGCGCTGAAGGCCACGGTCAGCGCCAGGGCGCCATAGCTCACGAAGTGACGACGAAGCATGGGAAAAGGTCTCCAAAAAGGCAGGGCAGGCAAGGCGCCTGCCCGGGTTCAGACAGCGGCCATTGTAGTGACTGGGGCAATGGGGCCGGCCCCTGGATATCATGGAGCGGTTTCTTTCTTTCGGCGAACACGCCCATCGGCCATCGAGATGGCTGCGGGGCAAGGAGTGATGGGCATGACAGCAGTTTTCAAGCGCGCCTGGTGCGCGGCCGTGCTGGTGGCAGCGGCGTCGGTGGGCCACGCGGCGCTGAAGCCGGGTGCGCAGGCGCCGGTGTTCAAGACCGAGGCGGCGCGGGCCGGCCAGGCGTTTGCGTTCGACATGGCCGAGGCGCTGCGCAAGGGGCCGGTGGTGCTGTACTTCTTCCCGAGGGCATTCACCGAGGGTTGCACCATCGAGGCCCATGCCTTCGCCGAGGCCACGCCGCAATTCGGCAAGCTGGGTGCCACTGTGGTCGGCATCTCGCACGACGACATCGCCACGTTGAAGAAGTTCTCCACCGAGGCCTGCCGCGACCAGTTCGCGGTGGCGTCGGACGCCAGCGCCGCGACGATCCGCGCCTATGACGCGGGCAGCGCCTCGCGCCCCGGCACGGCGAGCCGCATCTCGTATGTGATCGACCGCGACGGCAAGGTCGCTTTTGCGCACGAGGGCAGCGACCCGCTCAAGCACGTGGAGCTGACGCTGCAGGCGGTGCAGCGCCTGCAGGCCGCCAAGCCGTAGCGTTCAGTCAGCGAAGCCCAGCTCGCGCAGGATGGCCCCGGTGTGCTCGCCCAGCGCGGGCACGGCGCCCATGGCGGCCTCGCTGCCGCCCAGCGTGGCGGGCGGCAGCAGGGCCTGGATGGGCCCCTGGGGCGTCGCCACCTCGCGCCAGCGCTGGCGCGCCTCGAATTGCGGGTGGTTCCACACGTCTTGCGGCTCGGCCAGCGGGGCGTTGGCAATGCCGCCGGCGTCCAGGCGCTGCAGCACCTGTTCGCGGGTGAGCGGAGCCAGGCACTGGGTGATGATGGCGTCGAGCTCGGTGCGGTGCTGCACGCGCAGCGTGTTGCGGGCAAAGCGCGGGTCGTCAATCAGGTCAGGGCGCTCGAGCACGGCGCGGCAGAAGTCGGCCCATTCGCGGTCGTTCTGCAGGCCGAAGATGACGCTCTTGCCGTCACCCGCGCAGTACTCGCCGTAGGGCGCAATCGTGGGGTGGGTGAGACCGCTGCGCACCGGCGCCTGGCCGCCGTAGTGGCTGAAGTTCAGCGGGTACGACATCCACTCGGTCAGGGCCTCGAGCATGGTCACCTCCACCCGCAGGCCCTGGCCGGTGTGGCCGCGCTGCAGCAGCGCCGACAGGATGCCGGAGTAGGCATACATGCCCGCCGAGATGTCGGCGATCGAGATGCCGGTGCGCGCCGGCGCCTCGGGCGTGCCGGTGACGGAGATCAGGCCGGACGCGGCCTGGATCAGCAGGTCGTAGGCCTTCTTGTCGCTGTGCGGCCCGCCTTCGCCGTAGCCCGAGACATCGCAGACGATGAGCCGGGGGTATTGTGCGTGCAGGCTGTCGAAGTCCAGGCCCAGGCGGGCGGTGGCGCCGGGGGCGAGGTTCTGGACCAGCACGTCGCAGCGTGCCAGCAGCGCGTGCAGCACCGGCAGGCTCTCGGGCTGCTTCAGGT
Organism: Comamonas humi; assembly: GCF_054782535.1. Lineage (NCBI taxonomy): Bacteria > Pseudomonadati > Pseudomonadota > Betaproteobacteria > Burkholderiales > Comamonadaceae > Comamonas > Comamonas humi. Next base: position 108,028 of record NZ_BAAGSH010000004.1, read on the forward strand.
CCAGCGCCAGGCTTTCCTTGCCGCGGTTGGCCCAGACGAAGAAGGATGATTGGCCCAGCACCGTGCTGTCGTAGCCCCGCGCAAAGTCGCCCGCGCCGGGCCGCTCGATCTTGATGACGCGGGCACCCAGGTCGGCGAGCTGGCGGCTGGCGAACGGGGCCGCCACGGCGTGCTCCAGCGCCAGGACGGTGATGCCTTGCAGCGGGCGGATGGGGGCATGGGTCATGGGGCCTCGAAGTCAAAAAAATGCCCCGCACGACGCCATGCAGGGCCTGGAAAAAATTATAGAAATCGGCCGGCCGCCGGGCCAGTCGATATTTTCGAAGCGGGGTTCAGGATTCTCTAACCGCGCTCGGCGGGGGCATTGCTCTTGACGACCTGGTCGACGAAGGCCCGCTCGTGCGGCAGCAGGCCGGCGAGCGACCTGACCACGATGCGCTGCTCGCGCCGGGCCCAGGGCACGTCCACCCGCACCTGGCACACCTGGCCGCCGGCGATGTGGGCCGCGGCGATGGAGCGTGGCACCAGCGCGATGCCCGCGCCCTCGGCCACGCAGGCCAGCACGTCGGCAAAGGAGGGGGCATGCACCCGCACCCGCGGCACGACGCCGAGCTGGCGCGCCATGGCGTCGAGGAAGACGAAGTTGCTGGACTTCTTGCCTATGCCCACCAGGTCGTGGGCCAGCGCCATGTCCAGCGGCACGAGCGTGTGCTCGGCCAGCGGGTGGCCGGGCGGCGTGACGAAGACGAGTTCGTCGCGGGCATAGGGAATGGTCTCGAGTCCGCCATAGTCGATGTCGCCGGCGGCGAGGCCGATGTCGGCTGCCTCGTCCTGCACGGCCTTGACCACGGTGGCGCTCAGGTGCTCCTCCAGTTCCACGTTCACGTTGGGGTAGGCGGCCAGGAAGCGGCTGAGCGCCGGGGCCAGGCCGTTCAGCGTGCTGCTGTTGGCGAACACGCGGATGTGGCCCACCACGCCATCGGTGTGGCGCTGCATCTCGGCGCCCAGGCGCTCGACGTTGCCCAGGATGGCCTCGGCGTAGCGCTGTACGGTCAGGCCCGCGGGGGTCAGCTGCATGCCCTTGGGCGTGCGCTCGAACAGCGCGGTGCCCAGCGCCTGCTCCAGGTTCTTCAGGCGGTAGCTGGCGGAGGGGGCGGTGAGGTGCATGTCGGCTGCGCCGCCGCTCAGGCTGCGGGCGTTGGCGATGGCGAGGAATACCTTGAGGTCGGTCAGTTCGTAGCGCATGGGTGCTGGCGTTTAGAAGGCTTCTAAGGGGCCGAAGAAACATTCGACTGGATGCCGCGCAGGCCGCTGCCTATAGTTTTTGGATGCGCCTTGCATGCGAAAACAGTTCAGGAGACACCACCATGTTCACACGTCGATGGTTTTGCGCGGCGGCCGCCGGGGCCCTGGTGCCGCTGGTACCGCTTGTGGCGCCGGCCCAGGAGCTTGCCTATCCGCAGCGCCCGGTCAGGCTGATTGTGCCGTACGCGGCCGGCGGCCCCACCGACACCTTTGCCCGCGCCCTGGCCGACACCTGGGGCCGCAAGCTGGGCCAGCCGCTGGTGGTAGAGAACCGCACCGGCGCGGGCACCCTGGTCGGCACCGAGGCCGTGGCCAAGGCCCAGCCCGACGGCTACACCATCCTGCTGACCACGGTGGCGCATGCGGTCAACCCCAGCATCCACAGCAAGATGCCCTACCGCACGGTGGAGGACTTCGCGCCCGTGGGCATGGCGGCGAAGGCGCCACTGGTGATCGTGGTCAACCAGGATTTCCCGGCGCGCAATCTCGCGGAATTCATGGACTACCTCAAGGCCCACCCGGGCCAGGTGAGCTATGGCTCGGCCGGCGTGGGCAGTGCGCCGCACCTGGGCACCGAGCTGCTGAACTACATGACCGGCATCCAGACGGCGCATGTGCCGTACCGCGGCAGCGCGCCGGCGATGCAGGACGTGATCGGCGGGCACGTGGGCTTCATGATGGACAGCGCGCCGACGGGCCTGGCGCAGGTGAAGGCCGGCAGCGTGCGCCTGCTCGCCACCACCATGGCACAGCGCCTGCCGCAGACGCCGGACACGCCGGCCGTGGCCGAGGCCGTGCCCGGCTACGAGGCCTACACCTGGAACGCCGTCTTCACCCCCGCCAAGACGCCGCCGGCCGTCATCGCCAAACTCAACGCCACGCTGAAGCAGGCGCTGCAGGATGCGGCGCTGCAAAGCCAGGCCTACACCATGGGCCTGGTGCTGGAGAAGGACCCCGAGCCGCGCGCGCTGGCAGCCTTTCTCGACGGCGAGCTGGCCAAGTGGAGTCAGGTGGCCAAGGCGGCGAAGATGAGCGTCAATTGATTCCGAGAACGGAGAAGCACCCATGAGGAAACACCAGATGTGCCCCCAGCGCTATTTCGAGGATTTCGCGCTGGGCGAAAAGTTTTTGCTGCCGTCGCGCACCATGACGGATGCGCTGTTCGCCGCCTTCCAGCTGGCCAGCGGCGACAACCACCCGGTGCACTACGACGTGGAGTACTGCCGCGCCCACGGCATGCCGCACATGCTGGCCCACGGCTACCAGGTGGTGATCCAGACCGCGGCGGGCGCCGGGCTGTTTCCGCACCTGGTGGAGGAGTCGCTCAAGGGCTTTCTGGAGCAGGGCAGCCGCTTCCTGAACCCGGTGTTCGTGGGCGATACGCTGTACTGCACGCTCATGGTGTCCGAGCTCAAGCCCGGCAACACCACCGGCGTGCTCACGCTGAGCACCGAGGTGCACAACCAGAAGGACGAGCTGGTGATGGACGGCTTCCAGAAATACCTGCTGCGCAAGCGGCCGAAGTGATTGCTGCCTGTTCCTGTTTTCATAGCTGCTGGCGCTCATCCACCAAGGATTTCAGATGGAAATATATTTGAAACATAAAGTGGATGAGCGCCAGCAGCTATCAAATTATCAGGCCTGCGGCGCCAGCAGCGCGTTGGCCTGCTGCAGGCTGAGCGGCTCGCCGGCCAGCAGCGCGGCATCGCGCCGCTGCATCGCGGTGCCGGGCGGCGCCAGCGGATCGGCGGGCAGCAGGTGGCTGCGCAGCACGGCGTCGGCGAGCAGCAGGCGCCGGCCGTCCACGCCGGGCTGGGTGGACTCCCAGGCCAGCAGGACGGCGGCGCTGGCGTAGTACAGGGCCGACGCGGCGCGGCGCACCTCGGCCTCCAACTCGGGGCGGGCGGCCACGGCCTCGGCCAGCGCCACGGCCTGCTCCAGCGCCTGGCCCAGCGCCTGGCCCAGCTGGCGTGCGGTGTGCGGCGCCTGGGTTTGCACCGGCGCCAGCTTGCGCTGCAGCAGGGCCTGCAGCGACCGATGTGCCTTGTCCTTGCGCACGGCGCGGCTGATGGCGTCCAGCGCGTTGATGTTGCTCGTGCCTTCCCACAGCACGCCGATGTGGGCGTCGCGCACCAGGCGGGCGTTGACGAAGTCTTCGATGTAGCCGTTGCCGCCGCGCGCCTCCATGGCGCCGGTGGCCACGGTGATGTTGTCGCGGCAGGTGCGCAGCTTGAGCAGCGGCGTCAGCAGGCGCAGCGCGGCCTGGGCCTCCTGGTTGCCCGCATAGCCCTGCGCCATCACGTCGGCGGTGGCCAGCGTCATCGACAGCGCGGCCTCGGTGGGCACCATGATCTTGAGCAGCTGGCGCTGCATCAGCGGGTAGTCCTGCACGCGGTGGCCGAAGGCCTGGCGGTGGCGCGCGGCCTGCTGGGCCTCGTTCAGGCAGCGGCGCATCATCGCCGCGGCGCGCACCGCATGCGACAGGCGCGAGAGGTTGACCTGCTCCATCATCTGCTTGAGGCCCTGGGCCGGGTCGCCGACCAGGTAGGCGAAGGCGCCGTCGAGGCGCAGCTCGCCGCTGGCCATGCTGCGGGTGCCGAGCTTGTCCTTGAGCCGCACGATGCGATAGCTGTTGCGGCTGCCGTCCTCGCAGTGGCGCGGCATGGCGAACAGCGCCAGCCCGGCCGTGCCGGCGGGCGCGCCCTCGGGCCGCGCCAGGATCAGCGCCACGTCGGCATCCACGTGCGACGAGAACCATTTCTCGCCGAACAGGCGCCACTCGCCGCCCTCCAGGCGGGCCGTGGTCTCGACCTGGCCCACGTCCGAGCCGCCGGCCTTCTCGGTCATGAACTGGGTGCCCTTCCACAGGTCCTCCAGCTTGTCGGCCAGCATGCGCGGCAGCAGCTTGGCCTTCAGCGCCTCGCTGCCGAACTTGCGCACCAGGTGGATGGAGGTGTCGCTCACGCTGATGGGGCACATCTGCCCGAACTCGGACTGCACGAACAGGTACTGGAACGCGTACTTGGTGACGGGCGACAGCGTGCCGGCATAGCCCATGGCGCCGGGCCGGTGCGTCATCGCATGGAACTGGAACTGCTCGAACGCGATGTGTTCCATCTCCTGGTAGGCGGGGTGGTACTCGACCCAGTCCTCATCCTCGCCCCAGCGCGAGCGCGCATGCAGCACCGGGCCGTGCTTGTCGGCCACGGTGGCCAGCTCGTTCAGCCGACCGCCCGCGAGCTGGCCCAGGCGCTGCAGATGCGGCAGAAAGTGCTGCAGCTCGGCCTGCGGCACGTACAGCGGCAGCAGCTGCTGCAGGCCGGGATCGAGCGCGAAGAAATCGAGGCCGGCGCAGTCGGGCGCGAGCTTGTCCGAGCTTTGGCGGGACGTGGCCGGGCGCGGCTTGGCAAAGGCGCCATAGCGGGGCAGAAAGGTCATGGGGGAATCTCCTGGCGAACGTGTTGACGGTGGTTCAGATGGCGCCGGCCTGGCGCAGCGCCGCCTGCTGCGCGGCCGTGAGGCCCAGGCGCTCGTGCAGCACGGCGCTGGTGTGCTGGCCCAGCGTGGGCGGGCCGGCGGGGTAGTCCAGCGGCGTTTCAGAAAAGCGCAGCGGGCTGGCGATGGTGTGGAAGGTGGCGCCGTCGGGCAGCGTGATCGGGGCCTCGATGCCGCGGGCCTGCACCTGCGGGTCGGCCAGCGCCTGGGCGAAGTCGTTGATGGGCGCGCAGGGCACGCCGGCGGCGTCCAGCCGCGCCAGCCAGTCGGCGCTGGTGCGTGCGGCCATGGTGCGGGCCAGCTCGGGCAGCAGCACGGCGCGGTTCTGCAGCCGGCCCGAAACCTTGGTGAAGCGCGCGTCTGTGCTCAGCTCGGGCCGCTCGATGGCCTGGCAGTAGGCGGCGAACAGCGAGTCGTTGCCCACGGCCACGACGACCTGGCCGTCCAGCGTGTCGAAGACCTGGTAGGGCACGGCATTGGAATGCGCGTTGCCATAGCGGCGCGGCAGCTGGCCCGAGGCCAGGTAGTTGACGGCCTGGTTGCTGTTGAAGGCCATGGCGCAGTCGAGCAGCGCCATGTCCAGGTGCTGGCCCTGGCCGCTGCCCTCGCGCCACAGCAGTGCGGCCAGCACCGCCACGGTGGCATACATGCCGGTGGTGATGTCGGCCACGGCGATGCCCACCTTCTGCGGGCCGCCACCGGGCAGGTCGTCGCGCTCGCCGGTGATGCTCATCAACCCGCTCATGGCCTGGAACACGAAGTCGTAGCCCGGCTTGTGGCTGTACGGCCCGGTGTGCCCGAAGCCGGTGACCGAGCAGTACACCAGGCTGGGATGGATGGCCCTCAGGTCCTCGTAGCCGAGGCCGTAGCGCGCCAGCGTGCCGGCCTTGTAGTTCTCGACCAGCACGTCGCACTGCAGCACCAGCTCCTTGACCAGCGCCTGGCCCTGGGGCGTGGTGAAGTCGATGGTGACCGACTGCTTGCCGCGGTTGGTGGAGCCGAAATAGGCCGAGTCGTGGCGCTCGCTGCCTTCGGCGGCCGGCATCCACGGAGGGCCCCAGCCGCGGGTTTCGTCGCCCACGCCGGGGCGCTCCACCTTGATGACCTCGGCGCCCAGGTCGGCCAGGTTCTGCGTGCACCAGGGGCCGGCCAGCACCCGGGTCAGGTCCAGCACGCGGTATTTCTGCAAAGGCTTGTTGCTCATGGGATGGCTTGCGGTGGGTTATTCGGCCTGGATGCGGGCCTGCTCGATCACGGCCTTGTAGCGGGCGCTCTCGTCCTTGAGGTAGGCGGCGAAGTCGCCCAGGTAGTAGCCCACCGGCTCGGCCCCGCTGCCGACCAGTTGCTTCTGCACCTCGGGGTTGGCCATGATCTTGCGGATCTCGTCGGCCAGCCGCGCGAGCGCGGGCTGCGGCACGCCGGCCGGCGCCACGAAGCCGACCCAGGCCTGCATCTCCATGCCGGGGTAGCCGACCTCGGCCACGGTGGGCACGTCGGGCAGGGCGTCCACGCGCTTGCTGCCCATCACGGCAATGGCCTTGAGCTGGCCGCTCTTGATCAGCGGCGCGCCGGTGAAGGCGGGCTCGAAGGTCATCGATACCTCGCCCGCGACGGTGGCCGTCTTGGCCGGGGCGCTGCCCTTGTAGGGCACGTGCAGCACGTCGATGCCGGCGCGCGAGCGCAGCAGCTCGCCGGCCAGGTGGGCGCTGGAGCCATTGCCGTACGAGGCATAGCTCAGGCTGCCGGGCTTGCTCTTGGCCAACTGAACCAGCTCGGCCATGCTGCCGGCGGGCACCTTGGGGTTGAGCACGATGACGCTGGGCGCCACCGCCACCAGCGCGATGGGGCTGAAGCTCTTGACCGCGTCGTAGCGCAAATTCTTGTACAGCCAGGGGTTGGCCGACAGCGTGGCATTGGTGGCGGCGAGCAGGGTGTAGCCGTCGGGTTTAGCGCTGGCCACGTAGTCCGCCCCGGTGATGGTGGAGGCGCCGGGCTTGTTCTCGACCACCACCGGCTGGCCCAGCGCATCGCCCAGCCTCTGCCCCACGATGCGCGCCACCACGTCGGTCATGCCGCCCGCTGCGTAGGGCACCACGAGGCGTATGGGCTGGCGCGGCCAGTCCTGGGCCCAGGCAGGGGTGGTGACACTGGCGAGCGAGGCGGCCAGGGCAGTGCCCAGCAACAGGTGCTTGAGGTTCATGTCTTTGTCTCCGTAGGGGGTGTGGATCTGGTGTCCGAGGTGGATTCTTCTTGACGCGATCCATACCGTCCAATACATTTTTTGGGGTTATTCATCTAATCTATGTATCAATAAAACCCGGGCGAGCCAACATGGAACTGAGACATCTGCGCTACTTCGTGGCGGTGGCCGAGGAACTGCACTTCGGCAAGGCGGCGCAGCGGCTGGCGATCTCGCAGCCGCCGCTGAGCTTCAACATCGCGCGGCTGGAGGAGTCGCTGGGCTATGCGCTGCTGCGCCGCAGCACCCGCGCGGTGGAGCTGACGGCGGCCGGCAAGGTCTTCTACCGCGAGGCCTGCCGCATCCTCAGCCTGGCCGAGCAGGCGCAGGCGCTGGGCGGCCGTGCGGCGAAAGGCGAGGTGGGCAGCCTGCGCATAGGCTTCGTGGGGGCGGCGCTGCTCACGCCGCTGGCCGCAGTGCTGCGGCGCTTCGAGCTGGCGCGCCCGGGCCTGCTCGTCACCGTGCACGAGCTCAACAGCTTCGAGCAGATCGATGCGCTGCAGCGCGAGCAGATCGATTTCGGCATCCTGCATCCGCGCGCCATCCCCGAGGGCCTGGGCGGCCAGGTGCTGCTGCGCGAGCCCTTCGTCTGCGCGCTGCCGGCCGCGCATCCGCTGGCCGGCCGCAAGGAGATCCGGCTGCAGGCGCTGAAGGACGAATCCTTCGTGCTCTTTCCGCGCCATTTTTCGCCCGAGTACCACGACCGCATCATCGCCCTGTGCGTGGCGGCCGGGTTCACGCCCCATGTGCGCTACGAGGTGCGGGCCAATGCCACGGTGGCGGCCTTGGTGGCGGCGGGCTTCGGCGTGGCCATCGTGCCGCAGTCCGTGAGCCGGGTGGCGATCGACGGCCTGCAGTTCCGGCCGCTGGCCGGCGCCCGCGTGGACTCCGAGCTGATCGGTGCCTGGCGCGACGAGGACCACGAAAGCCTGATCCGCCCGCTGCTGGCAGAGATGGCACCGCTGCTGACCAGCCCCCGCATCAAGAATCACTAATTTACGCGATGCGCTGACATCGCCGCTGCGGCAAAACTAGGGCCACCGTGATGGGCGGGCCGGCCTGGTGCATGTATTGCCGGCTGCTGCCCGCCCCACGGCGGGAAATGCGTCCGCATGGCCATTTCCAGGCACTCAAACTACGGGAGGACGACTGACATGGCACATACCCACCAACCCGAAGGCCCCGCCGAGCCCAGCGAGGCCGCGGCAGACGCCCTGAGCGGCCTGGGCCGGCACCGGCGCGCCATGCTGCGCGGCTTGTCGTCGGCCAGCCTGCTGCCGCTGGTGAGCGTGCCCACGCTGGCGGCCGCCGCCACCATCGTGCCGGTACGCCCAGCGCAGGCGGCCCAGGGCTACAACCCGCCGCTGCTCGACCCGCTGACGGACCTCAAGACCCTGTTCAGCGTGGGCCTGGACGCCATTCCCTACGTGGGGGGCGCGCTGTCTGCGCTGCTGGGGCTGCTGTGGCCGGTCGGGGCCGCCGATCTGTGGTCGCAGATCAAGGACCGGATCGCCGGGATGATCGACGGCAAGATCCAGGACTTCTACCGCAACGAGCTGGAGCAACTGCTCGACGGCCTGCACGGCGCGGTCGGCAACTACCTGCTCGCGGTCAAGCAACTGGCCGACGCGAAGACGCCCGCCGACCGGCAGCAGGCACAGGACCAGATCCGCAGCTTTGCCGACGCGCTGCAGACCCAGTTCAGCACCTTGGTGCCGAAGTTCACCGGGGCCGCGCCCGACACCGCATGGAAAGCGCTGCCGCTGTACGTGCAGGTGGCGAACCTGCACTTCGGCTTTCTGGTCGATTTCCTCAGGCACAGCCCGGACTATGGCAACGAGCCGTCGGTGGTCAGTCAATACCACGAGTTCTGGCGGCAGGCGCATGGCGACTATGCCCAATATGTCGATAAGACGCTGGCCCAGGCCGAGCATGCGCTCGAAGCCGAGCGCCTGCAGTCGGTGCGCAACTTCGAGCATGTGCCGAACACCAACCGGTATTCGTACCGCGACGGCATCGCCACCGGGGCCTGGTGGGGGCTGCGCGACTACAACGCGAAGAACAACGAGTACACGCTGCTGGTGCGCGATTTCCGCGAACTGTGGAAACACCAGGGCGATCCGACCCTGCACGAGCCACCGGCCAAGGCGCCGCCGCTCACGCGTGGGCTCTGGTACGGGCCCTACGGGGCGCCGAGCCTGTTCGATATCGGCTGGAGTGGCGACACCTGGAACATCGACGCGCTGCCCGATCCGCTGCCGGCGCTGCCGCGCCCGGGCCAGCCCCAGGGCGTCAGAAAGCTGACCTACCTCAGCGGGCGCGGCATGCGATGGCACCGAAGCGGCCACAGCAACCTCTGGGACTTTCCGACCAACGTGGCCTGCACCTACGACAACGCCGCGCCGAACACGCAGAGCGGCTGGTTCGGCATCAGCCTGGCCGACCAGTGGGGCGGCCCCGTCGTCAGCATCAAGGTGCATATCGGCCATTACTACAGCGCCACCTCGAGCGGCGGCTTTGGCAACCAGCTCAATACCGGCGGCCGCTTGGTCAGTGCGCTGGAATTCGTGCAGGAGCGCGATCCTTCAGCCTTGCACCGGATCGGCGCGGACGACTCCTACGGCTACGAGATGAAGGACTACGCGACCGAGGTGTGGACGGCGCCGGCCGGGCACGAACTGCTCACGCTGACCTCCACCTCGGCCGTGGGCCAACTCTGGAACAACGTCGGCCTCCCGGGCCAGCACAGCATCGGCAGCATCATGTTCTGCTGCCGGCTCAAGGACCCCACGCTCAAGCCGACGCCCCGACAGCTGGGCATGCTGTACGCGAGCTCGCCGCAGAAGCTCGGCGTCCGCGACCTGGCCGGCATCTGGTATGACCTGATCGAGCCCACACCGGCCGACGAGGCCGGGTACTACGATCTGCTGGACGACATCCGGCAGAAGATCGCCATGTACCAGCTCGACGAGCACCGCGCACTGTTCTGGTCCCAGTGGGCGCAGTGAGGCGCATTGCCGCTGGCGTTAGCGGGCCTGCTCGAACCCGCGCCACAGCCGCAGGCGCAGGCCGTTGGCCACCACCAGCAGGCTGACGCCCATGTCGGCCAGCACGGCCAGCCACATGCTGGCATGGCCGCTGAGCGCCAGCGCGAAGAACACCAGCTTCACGCCCAGCGCGAGCGCAATGTTCTGCCACAGCACGCCGTGTGCATGGCGCGACAGGGCCACGGTCTGCGGGATGCGGCGCAGGTCGTCGTTCATCAGCACCACGTCGGCCGTCTCCATGGCCATGTCGGTGGCGTGGCTGCCGCCCATGGCAAACGCCAGGTCGGCGCGGGCCAGGGCCGGGGCGTCGTTGATGCCGTCGCCTGCCATCGCGGTGGGGCCGATGTCCTTTTGCAGCTGATCCAGCCGCTGCAGCTTGTCCTCGGGCAGCAGGTTGCCCCAGGCATTGCGGATGCCCGCCTGCTGCGCGATGGTCTGCACCGTGGTGCTGTTGTCGCCGCTCAGCACCACGGGCTGCACGCCCACGGCCTGCATCTGCGCGATGGCCTCGCCGGCATGTTCGCGCAGCGGGTCGGCCACGGCGAAGAGGGCGGCCACGCGGGTGTCGCTGGCCAGCGCGGTGACGGTGCGGCCCTGCTGCTCCTGCTCGGCCATCGCGGCCTCGACGGTGCCGGTGGCCAGGCCCTGTTCGCGCAGCAGGCGCAGGTTGCCCAGCATCCAGCGCTCGCCATGCACCACGGCCTGCGTGCCGCGGCCGGGCAGGGCCTGCACGTCGCGGATGTCGTTGTCGGCCTGTTGCTTGTCCTGCAGCCCGGCGGCGATGGCGCGCGAGACGGGGTGGTCGGAACGGCTGGCCAGGTGCCAGGCGGTGTGGGCCAGGGCCTCGTCGCCGTCCGCGCGGGCACCATCGGCGTTCAGCGCGTGCCAGGCCACCAGCGTGGGCCGGCCGGTGGTCAGCGTGCCGGTCTTGTCGAGTGCCACGGCGCGCAGCTTGCGGGCGTTCTCCAGCGCGCTGCCGCCCTTGATGAGCACGCCTTTCTGGGCCGCTGCGGTGAGCGCGCTGACCACGGTGACCGGCGTGGAGATGACCAGCGCGCAGGGGCAGGCGATCACCAGCAGCGCCAGCGCCTGGTACAGCGACTGCGTCCAGCTCCAGCCCAGTGCGAAAGGCGCGGCGATGGCCAGCGCGATCGCCAGCAGCAGCACGATGGGCGTGTAGATGGCGGCAAAGCGGTCGACGAAGCGCTGCGTGGGCGCCTTGCTGGCCTGGGCCTGCTCGACGGCGCGCACGATGCGCGACAGCAGGCTTTGCTCGGGTGCGGCGTCCACGCGCATCTGCAACTCGGCATGCTGGTTGACGCTGCCGGCGTAGAGCGGGTCGCCCGGCGCCTTGTCGGCCAGCGCGCTTTCGCCGGTAATGGGGGCCTGGTCCACGGCGCTCTGGCCTTCGGTGACGGTGCCGTCCAGCGGCACGCGCGCGCCGGGCGCCACGCGCAGCACGGCGCCCAGCGGCACCTCGCTGGCGGGCATGCGGCGCACGCTGCCGTCGGGCTGCAGCACGTCGGCCTCGGGCGGCGCCAGGCTCAACAGGTTGCGGATGGCGTTCTTGGCGCGGTCCATGGCCAGGTCCTCGATGCGCTCGGCTGCGGCGTACAGCGCCATCACCATCGCGGCCTCGGGCCACTGGCCGATCAGGAAGGCGCCGGTCACGGCCACGGCCATCAGCGCGTGGATGCCGAGCTTGAGCGACATCAGCCCGCGCAGGCCGGCCTTGTATACGCCCAGGCCCGACAGTGCGATGGCCACCACCGCCAGCGCCATGCCGCCGTAGTGGTAGAGGTTGGCGAGCTGGGGCGAGGCGGCGTTCGCGCCGGCCAGCCAGTGCGCCAGCTCGGCCAGCAGGGCCAGCGCCAGCGCGCCCGAGATCCGGCCCCAGCCGGGCAGCACGCCGTGGTCGTGGCCATGGTCGTCGCCGTCGGCGTGCGCGTGGTCATGCGCCGCCTCCTTGGCGGCGCGCTTGCCGAAGCTCAGGTCGATGGTGCCGCAGTCGCAGCTGCCCGCGCCGCAGCTGGCTTCGGGTGCGGCCGGCGGGTGCGCGTGGCCGGCATGGCTGTGGGCATGCTGCGCATGGTCGTGCGGGGCCGCGGCGCCTGTGAGCAGGGAGGGGTTGTTGCTGTTCATGCGATGATTGGAAACCTTCAAGTCACTTCAAGGTCAAGCCATGGTTTCGCAGCAACCCCACTACCGTATCGGTGAAGCGGCGCAGCGCAGCGGCGTGTCGGCCGCCAACATCCGCTACTACGAGAAGGAAAACCTGCTGTCCGCCGGCGGCCGCAGCGAGAGCAGCTACCGCCTGTACAGCGACGCGGACATCCACCAGCTGCGCTTCATCCGCCAGTGCCGGGCCATGGACATGTCGCTCGACGAGGTACGCACGCTGCTGCGGCTGGACTGGGAAAGCAGCGAGGACTGCGCCGCCGCGCGCGGCGCAGTCGACGCGCACCTGCAGCATGTGCGCGAGCGGCTGCGCGAGCTGCGCGCGCTCGAAAAGGAACTGGTGGCCCTGCGCGACTGCTGCGACGGCAGCTCGGGCGTGTGCCGCACCATCGAGGCGCTGCACCGCCGCGCCGACGAGGAGCCCGTGGCGGCCGCGCCGGCCACCTCGGTCAAGCGCCATGTCTGAGGTGGCTGCTATGCATAAAATAGCTGCTCGCGCTTGTCCATCAAGGGCTGGATGGCAATTTGACTCAAAGTATCCTATGATCGGCCCATGCTGGTAAGCCTGCTCAATCCGCACTGGCCCGGCCGCTGGTGGCGCACCGCGCAGCGCTGGGCGGTGGCTTGGTGGCGCATTCTGTACCTGGGCGCGGTGGCCATGGTGCTGCTGCTGTCGCCCAGCAGCTACGGCCGCCAGACCCGGCTGCGCCTGATGCGGCGCATGTACCTCGACACCGCGCCCATCCTGCTCGGCTTCACCGCGCTGTCGGCGCTGCTGTGCCTGGTGGTGGCGCACATCGTCAACATCACGGCGCGCAGCTACGGGCTGTCGCGCTTCGCGCTCGAGATGGTGATCCGCGTGCTGGTGCTGGAGCTGATCCCGCTCACGGCCGCGCTGTTCGTCGCCATGCGCTGCACCATCCCCGCCGGCGCGCGGCTGACGGCGCTGCGCGAGAGCGGCCGCTTTGCCCAGCTGCGCCAGCAGGGCGTGGACCCGGTGCGCGCCGAGATGCTGCCGCTGGTGGTGAGCGGCATGTACGCCGCCATCACGCTGGCGGCACTGTCGTGCGTGGTGGCGCTGGTGATGGTCTACCTGAGCGTCTATGGCTTTAGCCTGGCCGGCGCCGTGCCCTACACGCGCAGCTTCGCGCGGGTGTTCACGCCGTCGGTGACGCTGCTCTTCATGATGAAGACCCTGATGTTCTCGCTGGTCGTGGCGCTGATACCCACGGCCTCGGCCATGCACCGGCCCTACGGAATGCGGGCCGGCGCGGCGCTCGGGCCCGAGTCGGAGATCAGCGGCCTGGCGCGCATGTTCGTGGTGCTGCTGCTGATCGAGATCCTGTCGCTGATGGGCAACTATTATTGAATCCCATGACTGTTCCCAACCCTCCACCGCCATCCCCGCCTGCCGTGGTGCCGGACGACCTGGCCCCGGTGCCGCACCTCGAGCGCAAGGCCGCGGCGCTGCTGCTGTTCACGCTGGCGCTGATCGTCGGCTCGGTGCTGTACCTGCTGTATGCGCGCGGCGTGTTCGAGCCCACGCAGAAGCTCATCCTCACCGCCGAGGACTCGGAAGGCGTGGCGCTGGGCATGGACATGACCTTCTCGGGCTTTGCCATCGGCAAGGTCAGCAAGATCGAGCTGGCGCCGCAGGGCAATGTGCGTATTCATGTCGAGGTGCCGCAGAAGGACGCGCACTGGCTGCGCACCAGCAGCGTGTTCACCGTGGTCAAGGGCCTGGTGGGCGGCACCAGCATCAAGGCCTACTCGGGCGTGCTCGAAGACCCGCCGCTGCCCGATGGCGCCGAGCGCACCGTGCTCTCGGGCGATGCCACGGCCGAGCTGCCGCAGATCATGGCCAACGCGCGCCAGTTGCTCGAGAGCCTGAACCGCATCACGGCCGAAGGCTCGGCGCTCAGCGACAGCCTGGAGCAGGTGCGGCAGCTGGCCGGCCGGCTCAACGGCCCCGGCGGCGCCCTGGGGGCGATGCTGGGCAGCGATGCCGAGGCGAAGAAGATCGCCGTCACGCTCGACCGCGTGAACCAGCTGCTCGCGCGCCTCGACGGCATGGCGAAGAATGCCGACAGGCAAGTCTTCGGCGCCCAGGGCGTGATGCCCGAGGTGCAGGCCACCGTGGTGCAGCTGCGCGGCCTGCTCACCGAGGCGCGCGGCAGCCTCAAGAAGATGGACGCCGTGCTGGTCGAGGCCCAGGCGGTGGGCGCCAACGCCCGCGAAGCCACCACCGACCTCGGCGCGCTGCGCGCTGACGTGGACGCCACGCTGCGCAAGGTGGAAGGCATGGTCAACGAGATCAACCGCAAATGGCCTTTCGCCAAGGATGTTGAAGTGAAACTGCCATGAATCGGATTGCAATCATATTGATAGCTGCTTGCGCTTTGTCTGCCTGCGCCAGCAAGCCAAAAACCCCGGATTGGGCCCTGAACGAGCACAGCGCCGCAGAGCGCGCCACCGACGCCTACCTGTCCGGCAAGGGCAACGTGGCTGCGGTCGAGTGGGAGCGCGCGCGCCAGGAAGTGCAGCGCACCGCGCGGCCCGACCTGCTGGCACGGCTGGAACTGGTGCGCTGCGCCGCCCAGGTGGCCGCGCTGGAGACCACGGCCTGCGAGGCCTACGAGCCGCTGGCCGCCAGTGCCGCGCCGCCCGAGCAGGCCTATGCCCGCTACCTGCGCGGCGCGCTGCAACCCGGCGACGCGGCGCTGCTGCCGCAGCAGCACCAGGCCGTGGCCATCGGTGCGTCGCCGCAGGCGGCCGCATCCGCACTCGCGGGCATTCCCGATCCGCTGGCCCGCCTGGTGGCGGCCGGTGCGCTGGCCGCGCGCGGCCCGGTCAGCATGGCCGTGGTGCAGCAGGCGGTGGACACCGCATCTGCCCAGGGCTGGAGCCGGCCCCTGATGGCCTGGCTGACCAACCAGCAGCGCCTGGCGCAGGAGCAGGGCGATGCGGCGCTGGCCGCCGAGGCACAGCGGCGCCTGCAACTGTTGGCTCCGAAGTGAACGCGCCGGCACGGATAGGGGCGCTGTGGCGGCAGTCCCCGGCGTTTCGCATGGGCGTGTCCATCAGCGTGGCCACGGGGCTGTATGGCATTTCGTTCGGCGCGCTGGCCGTGGCCTCGGGCCTGTCGGTGTGGCAGGCCTGCGCGCTGAGCCTGCTGATGTTCACCGGCGGCTCGCAGTTCGCCTTCATAGGCGTGATCGGCGGCGGCGGGGCCGGCGCGGCGGCGTTGTCGGCCGCCAGCCTGCTGGGCGTGCGCAATGCGGTCTACGGCATGCAGATGGCCGCGCTGCTCGGGCCCCAGGGCCTGACCCGGTTGCTGGCCGCGCAGCTCACCATCGATGAGTCCGCCGCCACCGCGGTGGGCCAGGCCACGCCCGAGGAGCAGCGCCGGGGCTTCTGGACCGCCGGCATTGGCGTGTATGTGCTGTGGAACCTGTTCACGGCCCTGGGGGCCATGGCCGGCGACGCGCTGGGCGATCCGCGTCGCTTCGGCCTCGATGGTGCGGCGGTGGCGGCCTTCCTGGGCCTGCTGTGGCCCCGCCTGCGCTCGCGCGAGCCGGTGGCGCTGGCCGTGGTGAGCGCCGGCATTGCCTTGCTGGCCGTGCCCTGGGTGGCGCCGGGAATTCCCATATTGATAGCGGCACTCGCAGGCGCCGTCTGGGGTTATTGCTCAAATGGCGAAAAAACTGCAGCCCCCTCCACGGATGGAGGTTCTGCATGAGCGGCGCCAACCTATGGCTGTGGATCGTGCTGGCGGCCCTGGTGGCCTGGGGCACCAAGCTGCTGGGCTACCAGCTGCCGGCCCGCTGGCTGCACAGCCCGCGCATGGCCCGCATGGCGGGGGCGCTGACGGTGGCCCTGCTGGCGGCGTTGACGGCGCTGAACACCATGGTCGACGGCCAGCGCGTGGTGGCCGACGCGCGGCTGGCGGCCCTGGCCGCCGCCGCGCTGGCGCTGTGGCTGCGGCTGCCTTTCCTGGCCGTGGTGGTGATCGGCGCGGCCGCGGCGGCTGCCGTACGCTGGTGGTGAGGGCTTAGCGCTCCGGACGATCGCCCCGCCGGCCTTCCCGCGCCTGGTGGAACATCTGTTGCTGCTGGGCGCGCTGCATGGCCTGCTGTTGCGCATGTTGCTGTGCGGCCTGCTGCTGGCGCATCTGCTGCTCCTGCGCCCGCTGCTGGGCCATCTGCTGCTGGTGCATCTGTTCCTGCTGGGCACGCTGCTGCGCCGCCTGCTGTTGGCGCATTTGCTGCTCCTGAGCGCGTTGCTGGGCCATCTGTTGCTGGTGTGCCTGTTCCTGCTGCGCACGCTGCATGGCCTGCTGTTGTGCTGCTTGTTGCTGGCGCGCCTGCTGCTCCTGGGCGCGTTGCTGGGCCATCTGCTGCTGGTGTGCCTGCTCCTGCTGGGCACGCTGCATGGCCTGTTGCTGCGCTGCTTGCTGCTGGCGCGCCTGCTGTTCTTGGGCGCGTTGCTGGGCTTGTTGCTGCTGGCGCGCCTGCTCCTGCTGGGCGCGTTGCATGGCTTGCTGCTGCGCTGCCTGTTGCTGGCGGGCCTGCTGCTCCTGCGCCCGTTGCTGGGCCAATTGCTGCTGGTGCGCCTGATCCTGCTGGTTGCGCTGCGTGGCCTGCTGTTGGGCTTGTTGCTGCGCCGCCTGCTGCTGGCGCGTTTGCTGCTCTTGTGCGCGCTGCTGGGCCAGTTGCTGCTGGTGGGCCTGGTCCTGCTGATTGCGCTGCAAGGCACGCTGTTGGGTTTGTTGCTGCGCTTCCTGCTGCTGGCGCGCCTGCTGCTCCTGAGCGCGCTGCTGGGCCAGTTGCTGCTGATGAGCCTGGTCCTGCTGGCTACGCTGCTGCGCTGCCTGCTGTTGGCGCACCTGTTGTTCCTGCATCCGCTGCTGCTGGGCCTGGTCCTGCGGGGGGCGCTGCATGAACTGCTGCGCCCGTTGCCGCTCCATGGTTTGCTGCTGTGCGTTCAGCGTGGCCTGCTGTTGTGCGCGCTGCTGCTCCGGGGATTCGTGGCGGGCCTGGTCACCGGGCTGGGCCGGCGGCTGCGGGCGGCCGAGCTGTTGGGCCATGGTCAGGCCGCGCGGTGGCTGCTGGTTGGGTGGTTCACGGCCAGGGAAGGGGGCTGCCCCCTGCGGTGGCTGGGGCGGGTGGCGCTGGGACAGCGCGTAGCCACCTGCCGCTGCGGCGCCGGCGGCGATAGCTCCGGCTGCCAGGGCCGGCCCGGGGCCCGGAGGCGCGGTCATCTCGGGCGCGGGGCGGGCCGCGCCGAATCGGGAGGCATTGTTGTTGACCCGCACGTTCTCGACCACGGTGGTCGATTGCGAAACATAGGTCTGGTGGTTGTAGACCACGGCGGGGCGTGCCAGGGGCGGCGGCGGACGCTGGCCTTCGCGCCAGTAGCCCGGGCGGCCCGGTTCGCCCCAGTGCATGCGCCACGAGTCCCAGCCCCAGGGGCGGTGGTGGTGGTCGACCACCTCGTTGATGGTGATGCCTACGCCAAAGCCGATGAGCCCGGCGACCACCGGCGTGGCCACGTTACCCACGAAGACGGGCGGCGGCGCGGCGATATAGCTGTAGCCACCATAGACCGGCATGGGCTCGCCATAGACCACGGTCGGGTCGTATTGTGGCACGTAGACCATTGACGGCTCGGCGGGCGCTATCTCGATGAACTCCGGCGGCGGCGCAATGACCGGTGCACTCACCGGCATGGCGGGCATGACGTCGGCGGGGATGTAGTTTTCCACGGGCGGCGCGTCTGCGAGCCGCTTGACCTTCAGCTGGCTGGAGCTCTTGAGCGAACCCGCCTTGTAGGCGCGGCTGCGCATCACCTGGATGGCGTTCATCACGTCGGCCGGATCGTTGTAGTAGGCCTTGCCCAGCGCCGTGGTCCAGGGCAGGTTCGAGGCCATCTGCCCCAGCACGTTGGGAAACTGCGTGAGCGATTTGATCGACGGGTCCCAGGGCTGGGCATTGGCGCCGTTGCTGAGCGCCGCGCCCTTGAGCCCCGGGTTCTGCGCCAGCCACATTTCGGCGGCGCTGACCTGGTCGGGGTAGGTGGAGCCGGCCAGGATCTGCGCCACCAGCTTGTCGGGGTACAGCGCGATGGGGGCCACCATCTGGTAGAGCACATCGGCCGCCGGCGGGGTGTAGGCTGCCTGCACCACGGCGGGCTGGGGTGTGTCGGCAGGGGCCGGGATGGCCGCGACCGGCTGGGCTGGAGCGCTGGCAGACTTGGCGGTACTGCCGTCGTCGTTGCAGCCCGCCAGGGCCATGGCTGCAGCCAGGGCCAGCAGCCCGACCCTGAAGGGGCCTCGGGGGAAGGGGGCAGGGCGTGCGGTGGCGGGGATGGCCCCGCAGCGGTCAACGGCTTGAAGCATGGCGCTCTCCTGAAAGCATGCAGATCATGGCGAATGCTCTTCGGGCCAGGAACGGTCGGAAGAGCTGCCTTGATTGCTCAACGTCATGGTGCGCTTGCGGTTGACCGGCCGGCGTCAGGCAAGTTCGATTTCACCCGGGCTTTGCACTTCTTTAAGTCTGGCCTCCGCTGCGGTGCAGGGCCAGAGAGGCTTAGTCGTCCCGCATGCCGGTGGCCTTGACCACGGCGCCCAGGCGGCTGCGCTCCTCGTCGACGAACTTGACGAACGAGGCGCGGGTGCCGCCGACGGGCTCGATACCCACGCCCTTGAGGCGCTCGGCCGTGGAAGGGTCCTTCATGGCCTTGTCCACGGCGGCGGCCACCTTGTCGAGGATGGCGGGCGGCGTGCCCGCGGGCGCATGCACGCCGGCCCAGTGAGCGATCTTGAGGTTGCCGAAGCCCTGCTCGGTGGCGGTGGGCAGCTCGGGGTAGGCCGAGATGCGCTGCGACCAGGTGGTGGCCAGCGCCTTGAGCTTGCCGCTCTTGAGGTAGGGCAGCACGACGATGCTGGCCTCGGACGTGGCCTCGACCTGGCTGCCCAGCACGGCGGTGACGGATTCGGAGCCGCTCTTGTAGGGCACCAGGTCCAGCTTGGCGCCGTACTGCGAGGTGAGGATGCCTTCGACGAAGTGCGGCGTGCTGCCGATGCCGGCCGTGGCAAAGTGCAGGCCCTGGCCGGTCTTGGATTTCGCGACGAAGTCCTTCAAATCCTTGTACGGCGAATCGGCCGGAACGATGATGACCGACGGCGCCAGGCCGATCATGGCCACGGGCACGAGTTCGCTGTCCTTGTAGGGAACCTTGCGGATCATGCTGTTGGAGATCACGCCGGCGGCGCTGATCAGGAAGGTATAGCCGTCAGGCTTGGCCTTGGCGACGATGTCGGTGCCCAGGACGGCGCCGGCACCCGGCTTGTTGTCCACCACGATGGGCTGGCCCAGCACCTTCGAGACGCCTTCGGCTGCGGCGCGTGCCATCAGGTCGTTGGCGCCTCCGGCAGAGAACGGCACGACGAAGCGGATGGGCTTGTCCGGCCAGGCATCGGCCGCGCGGGCGGGCAGCGTGGCCGCGGTGGCGGCAGCCAGCGCTGCACAGGCGATCAGGGTACGGCGTGCAAAGGGCATCGAAGTCTCCTTGAAAAATACCGGGGAAGGTAGCCGAAAGCGCGGGCGGGTGCCGGGTCAGCGCTGCAGGCCCCGCGGGGCAGCCGTGGGCTGCAATTCCCAGCGGGCCATGGCCTGCTCGGCGTCCTGGGCCCGCTGTTCGTCGATCTTGCGGGCCACGACCTTGGCCGACATCTCGAGCTTGTGCAGGTCGCGCTCCATCAATGCGTCGTTGGGCGCAAAGCTGAAGCAGCAGAGGGTGCCGTAGATGCGCCCGTCGTTGAGGACCACCGGCGTGCTGAGATGCGCGCCTATGGGGAAGGGGGCGGACGGCAGCACGCCGGCCTGCGCTGGCGGCAGCTTGGCCGCGTCGTGGATCAGGCGCGGCACCACGCCCTTGAGGATGAAGTGGCAGTACGAGCTTTCCAACGGTGCCGAGCCGCCGGTTTCGATCACCCGCTTGTCGGGCGCGGTATCCACACGGCGGAACACGCGGCGGCCGTCGACGAATTCGGAGACGAAGGCCACGTCCATCTTCAGGTGTTCCCGCAGCAGCCGCAGTATCTCGGGAATGGCGCCATGGAGCATCGCATCGGAGCCTTCCGGCGTGGCGACCAGCAACTCGGAAACGCGGACTTCGAAAGCGTCGGGCGGGAAATCGGGGTTGAACAGGCTCATGGTGCTGCGCTTGCGGGGATATCCATTCGGGTCAGTGTAAATAGAAATGGATAGCGGGCAGCGTAGAAAAAGTATGACAACGGCAACGATTTATGTGGCCATGTCGGGCACCTGGTCGGTCCGGAAGTCCGTGGTGTCCACCAGCAGGCCGTCGTCGAACATGAGTTGGCGCTCGGGCCAGCGCAGCGCCGCCAGCTTGAAGTCCTGCTCGGGTGCCCGGCCGGCGAGCCGGGCTGTCCAGCGCGCCCCCACGGAGTAGTCAACGCAAAACACGTTGCGGCGCTTGCCATGCCAGGCAAAGGGACCGATGTAGGCAAACATGTCCATGTCGCCCTTGCCCAGCAGCTTGCGATCGATGGGCTGCACGCGGCGCCAGTAGTGGCCCACCACGACGGGTGTGGGATCGTCGTACTCGTCCCACCAGGCCACTCGCTCCACGAAGCGCCACTTGCCGCCGGCAAAGAAGGGCTCGCGTCCGCGCCGCTCGATGCCGCAGGTCAGCACCTTCAGGGGGTTGAACATGGACTTGTTCAATTCGTTTTCCGCATGGGCAGCCATGAAGGGCGGGGAGCGCTGCTCCTCCTCGATGCTGTAGGGCCAGGCTGCCTTTTCCGCGTCCATGCGCTCCCGGATGCCCAGCATGCGGGCGTGGGCGGCGGCTGCTGCTTCCAGCGCATCGTAGTCGTGCGCGATGCTGCCGGGGGTGAGCATGCGGGCGGTGGCGATCTTGGGGTCTATCCAGGCGGCATGCACCACGCGCAGATCGTCGCGCTCGAGCGCTATGGGCAGTTGCTGCAAAAAAGCGGGAATGGCGCGGCGCTCCGCCTCCGTGGGGCGGGCATAGGGTGCGTACTTGCGGTTGTCGGACTCCACGCGGGCGTCGAAGAACCAGCCGGCGCCGTCCTTGGCGTCTTCGCGCAGCAGGTTGATCTCGTGGTTGCCCAGCACGGCAGCGGCTCTGCCGGCCTCGACCCATTGGCGGATCTTGTGCAATACGGCGGGACTGTCCGGGCCGCGGTCGCAGAAGTCGCCGACAAAGATCAGGGTGCGCTGCTCGGGATGGCGGGCCTCGGCGTCATAGCCCAGGTGATGCAGCAACTGCATCAATGCGTCGTATTCGCCGTGGATGTCGCCCACGATGTCCACGGGGCCATCGGGCAGCGGTTGAACCAAACTCATAAGCTCCTTTCAGGCTGCAGCCGCAGCATGCGCGGAAGGTCAATGAGTTTGAATCTTGAGAGCGCGTAAGTGCGGGGTGCCACTGCGCAAGAGCGTTGCGGGCAGCATGCGCGGAGGATGCGTCTGCAAGGCCTTGCTACCCCCGATTCTAGGCGCGGGATGGAGGTGGCGGCGCGGGCGGGTTTGCGGGAAATGCAAAAAAGGCTTGGCTACGCGGATGGTCCGTTGGCTTGCCAATGCGACCTTGAGGTCGCCCCACGATGAAACTTTACTTGGTCAGGATCAGCTTGCCCAGCTTGGTAGCCTGCAAGCGGTAGATGGACCCGTTGTGCTGGATGGTCACAGCCTTGTTGCCGCGCAGCAGCTCCTGGCTGTCGAGCAGTTGCGGTGCCTGCGGCTGGCTGGCGGCAGGGCCCTGTAGGCGGGAGCCTGCGGCTGAAAGCGCGCTGGAAGAGGTGTGCATGGCGTTCATGGCAAGGTAGGTTGCGAATGATTTTTGTGAATGATAATGGTTCTCATTTCTGTTGCAAGCAATACCAGTACAGAACATGCGGGATTGCCGGTGAGTGGCTTGCCCAGGCGGACGCGTCATCGCTGGTAGGCAGGGTGGTTCCGGCTGGTTCGCCGTGATCGTTTATAATCATCCGGTTTTGCATGGTGCAGGACGCACGCCAGACGCTTTTCCAGCGCTGGCGCAAGTAACATGAATGCGGCAGCGCTGCATTCCAACAAGGAAAACCCAATGATCGCCTCTTCCATCAAGGCCGAAGTCGTAAAGGCCAACGCACGTTCCGCTAGCGACACGGGCAGCCCGGAAGTGCAAGTTGCACTGCTGACCGCTCGCATCAACGAACTGACCCCTCACTTCAAGCAACACGCCAAGGACCACCACGGTCGCCGCGGCCTGCTGCGCATGGTGAGCCGTCGTCGCAAGCTGCTGGACTACCTCAAGTCCAAGGACGCTGACCGTTACACCGCGCTGATCGCCAAGCTGGGCCTGCGCAAGTAAGCCTGGTAGACAATGGGAACGCCTGAGTTAGCACGCTAGCTCAGGCGTTTTTTACTTCGGAGGGTGCATAACAGAGCGAAGCTGTGTCATTCCAATGCTGCGAAATTTGTAGCTGCAAGCGCAGCACTGGAATGGCATCGTGTTCTGTTTATCCTCCAAAACCAAGCTGGATGCGCGCATCCAGCTATTCATCGAGGAGTTGAAATGACCATATTCAATAAAGTAACGAAGTCTTTCCAATGGGGCAAGCACCAGGTGACCATGGAGACGGGTGAAGTCGCCCGCCAGGCCTCCGGCGCTGTGCTGGTCAACATCGATGACACCGTGGTGCTGGCCACCGTGGTGGCTTCCAAGTCGGCCAAGGCCGGCCAGGACTTCTTCCCGCTGACCGTCGACTACATCGAGAAGACCTACGCCGCAGGCAAGATCCCCGGCAGCTTCTTCAAGCGCGAAGCCAAGCCCAGCGAACTCGAGACGCTGACCAGCCGCCTGATCGACCGCCCGATCCGCCCGCTGTTCCCCGAAGGCTTCTACAACGAGGTGCATGTGGTCATCCACACCGTCTCGCTGAACCCCGAAGTGGACGCCGACATCGCTGCGATGATCGCCGTGTCCGCTGCGCTGTCGATCTCCGGCATCCCGTTCAATGGCCCGATCGGCGCTGCGCGCGTGGGCTATATCAACGGCGAATACGTGCTGAACCCCGGCCAGACCGAGCGCAAGAACAGCCAGATGGACCTGGTGGTGGCGGGCACCGAAGCCGCCGTGCTGATGGTGGAGTCCGAAGCCCAGCAACTGCCCGAAGAAGTGATGCTGGGCGCCGTGGTGTATGGCCACGAGCAGGGCAAGGTGGCCATCGACGCCATCCACGACCTGGTGCGCGAAGCCGGCAAGCCGGTGTGGGACTGGGCCGCTCCTGCCAAGGACGAGGCCCTGATCGCCAAGGTGACCGAGTTGGGCGAAGCCAAGCTGCGCGATGCCTACCAGCTGCGCAACAAGCAAGCCCGCACCCACGCCTGCCGCGAAGCCTATGCCGGCGTGAAGGCTGCGCTGGCCGAGCAAGGCGTGGCGTTCGATGGCGTGAAGGTCGAAGGCATGCTGTTCGACATCGAAGCCCGCATCGTGCGTTCGCAGATCCTGGCTGGCGAGCCCCGCATCGACGGCCGCGACACCCGCACTGTGCGCCCCATCGAGATCCGTTCCTCCGTGCTGCCCCGCACCCACGGTTCGGCCCTGTTCACCCGTGGTGAAACGCAGGCGCTGGTGGTGTCCACCCTGGGTACCGAGCGCGATGCACAGCGTATCGATGCACTGGCTGGCGAGTATGAAGACCGCTTCCTGTTCCACTACAACATGCCTCCCTTTGCCACCGGCGAAGTGGGCCGCATGGGCTCGACCAAGCGCCGCGAAGTCGGCCACGGCCGCCTGGCCAAGCGCGCCCTGGTGGCCTGCCTGCCGAGCAAGGAAGAGTTCCCCTACACCATCCGCGTGGTGTCGGAGATCACCGAGTCCAACGGCTCCTCGTCCATGGCTTCGGTCTGCGGCGGCTGCCTGTCGATGATGGACGCCGGCGTGCCGATGAAGGCCCACGTGGCCGGCATCGCCATGGGCCTGATCAAGGAAGACAACAAGTTCGCCGTGCTGACCGACATCCTGGGTGACGAAGATCACCTGGGCGACATGGACTTCAAGGTGGCCGGCACGACCAACGGCATCACCGCGTTGCAGATGGACATCAAGATCCAGGGCATCACCAAGGAAATCATGCAGGTCGCGCTGGCTCAGGCCAAGGAAGCCCGCATGCACATCCTGGGCAAGATGCAGGAAGCCGTGGGCGAGGCCAAGGCCGAAGTGTCCAGCTTCGCGCCCAAGCTCTTCACCATGAAGATCAACCCCGAGAAGATCCGTGACGTGATCGGCAAGGGCGGCGCCACGATCCGCGCGCTGACCGACGAGACCGGCTGCCAGATCAACATCGAGGAAGATGGCACGATCACCATCGCCGCGACCGACAGCTCCAAGGCGGACGAAGCCAAGCGCCGCATCGAAGAGATCACCGCCGAAGTGGAAATCGGCAAGGTCTACGAAGGCCCCGTGGTCAAGATCCTCGACTTCGGTGCACTGATCAACCTGCTGCCCGGCAAGGACGGCCTGCTGCACATCAGCCAGATCGCGCACGAGCGCGTCGAGAAGGTCACCGACTACCTGAGCGAAGGCCAGATCGTCAAGGTCAAGGTGCTCGAGACCGACGACAAGGGTCGCGTCAAGCTGTCGATGAAGGCGCTGCTGGACCGTCCGGCGGGCGACCGTCCTGCTCCTGCCGAGCGTGGCGAGCGCCGTGAGCGCCGCAGCCCGGATGCGGGCGATCAGCAGCAGCAACAGCAGCAATAAGCCTGAGGCTGGCCGGATGTGCCGAGTGGCGCATCCGGCCAGTGGTTGCATGCGTCTTGTCTTGCAAAGGATAGGGTTGTGGAAATGATGCAAGCCGTAGAGATCACCTCCTTTGGTGAGCCCGATGTGTTGAAGCTCGTCAACCGCGCCATGCCCGTGGCGGGTGCGGGTGAGTTGTGCATCCGTGTGGCGGCCAGCGGTGTCAATCGTCCGGACGTGATACAGCGCAAGGGAAGCTACGCGCCTCCGCCCGGTGCATCCGATCTGCCGGGGCTGGAGGTGGCGGGTGTCATCGTGTCCGGCGACGAGGCGGCGATGCAGGCCCAGGGGCTGCGCATCGGCGACCGCGTGTGCGCGCTGGTGGCGGGTGGTGGCTATGCGCAATACTGCGTGGCGCCGGTCGCCCAGTGCCTGCCAGTGCCTGCCGGTTTGTCGGACGAAGAGGCGGCGTGCCTGCCGGAGACTTTCTTCACCGTCTGGAGCAATGTGTTCGACCGTGGGCAATTGCGCGCGGGCGAGACCATCCTGATCCAGGGCGGCACCAGCGGCATCGGCGTCACGGCGATCCAGTTGGCCAAAGCACATGGCGCCATCGTCATTGCCACGGCCGGGTCGGACGAGAAATGCCGGGCCTGCGTGGAGTTGGGGGCGGACCACGCCATCAACTACAAGGCGCAGGATTTTGTCGCCGAGGTCAAGCGCATCACCGGAGGCAAGGGTGTCGATGTCATCCTGGACATGGTGGCTGGCAGCTATGTGTCGCGCGAGGTGGAGTCGCTGGCTGATGATGGCCGCCTGGTCATCATTGCCGTGCAGGGCGGCCTGAAGGCGGAGTTCAACGCCGGCCTGGTGCTGCGCAAGCGCCTGGTGATCACCGGCTCGACACTGCGGCCGCGCCCGGTGGCGTTCAAGGCGGGCATCGCCCGGGCGCTGCAGGCCAAGGTGTGGCCGCTGCTCGCGGATCGCCGGGTGAAGGTATTGGTCCACAGCCGTTTTCCGGCGGCGCAGGCGGCGCAGGCACATGCGTTGATGGAGAGTAACCAGCACATCGGCAAGATCGTGCTGACATGGGAAGATCAATGAAGAAGCTGATTGCGGGCAATTGGAAGATGAACGGCGGCCTGGAGGCCAACGAGGCCTTGCTGCGGGGAATTGCCGGTGGCCTGGGGCAGCCCGCATGCGCGGTTGCCGTGGCGGTGCCGGCGGTGTATCTGGCGCAGGTGCAGGGTTTGCTGCAAGGCTCGCTGGTGCAGTTGGCGGCCCAGGACGTGTCGGCCCATGATGCGGGTGCCTATACCGGCGAGGTGTCGGCGGCCATGCTGCGCGACTTCGGCGTGCGGTACACGTTGGTCGGTCACTCGGAGCGGCGCCAATACCATGGCGAAACCGATGCCCTGGTGGCTGCCAAGGCGCAGAAGGCGCTGAATGCGGGCATCACGCCCATTGTCTGTGTCGGCGAAACGCTGGCGCAGCGCGAGGCTGGCGAGACGGAGGCTGTGGTGCGCAGGCAGCTCGCCGCCGTGATCCACCAGGTGGGGCAGTGCGTGAGCGAGCTTGTTGTAGCCTACGAGCCAGTCTGGGCGATCGGCACGGGCAAGACGGCGACCCCCGAGCAGGCGCAGCAGGTGCATGCCGTGCTGCGGGCGCAGCTGGCGGCTGCCACGACGCAGGCTGCGAAGGTGCCGGTTCTCTATGGCGGCAGCATGAGTGCGGCCAATGCAGCCGAATTGCTGGCGCAACCGGACATTGGTGGCGGCCTGATCGGCGGTGCATCGCTCAAACCCCAGGATTTCTTGAAAATTATCGAGTCTGCCCAATAAGGGCGCGGGCTAATTGCTATCTTATTTGTAGAAGGATCAACAATGGTTACGATTATTCTGGCAGTCCAGATGCTGGCGGCATTGGGCATGATTGGCCTGATTCTGGTGCAGCACGGCAAGGGCGCCGATGCAGGCGCCGCCTTTGGCAGTGGCAGCTCCGGCAGCTTGTTCGGTGCCAGCGGCAGTGCCAACTTCCTGTCGCGCACCACGGCCGTGCTGGCCTCGGTGTTCTTTGTGGCAACCCTGGCGCTGGCCTATTTTGGCAATGCCCGCCCCACGACGGCGGGTAGCGTGCTGGAATCGCCGGCGGCAGCGATTCCCCAGTCGTCGGCACCGGTGGACAGCACCATTCCTCCTGCCGCAGCTCCGGCTGCAGCGACTCCGGCGCCTGCTCCGGCAGCGGGTGACGTGCCTGCTGCTGCTGGCGCTGCCGCGCCTGAGCCGGCTGCGAAATAACGCAACTATTTTTCCAACTGCTCAGATACTAGGGTTTTTACAGAGTAGAATCTGAGTCTGTCGGGAAGCATGCGGTTGCAAATATCCATGTTTCCCGGCTCATAAACAAATAGCATATTGCCGTCGTGGTGAAATTGGTAGACACGCTATCTTGAGGGGGTAGTGGCGAAAGCTGTGCGAGTTCGAGTCTCGCCGACGGCACCAGCACAAACAGGGCTGCCTGGGTTACATTGTGTGGTTACTCAGGCTGACCTTCTGCGGTGAGTGACCTCAAGATGAACCTCAATCAATACCTCCCAGTCCTTCTGTTCATTTTGGTGGGCGCCGCAGTTGGCCTGGCCCCACTGGTGCTGGGGTATATCCTCGGGCCCAACCGTCCGGATGCGGCCAAAAATTCCCCCTACGAATGTGGCTTCGAGGCATTTGAAGATGCGCGCATGAAATTCGATGTGCGCTACTACCTCGTTGCCATCCTGTTCATCCTTTTCGACCTGGAAATCGCTTTCCTCTTTCCGTGGGCAGTGTCGCTCCAGGAAGTGGGCATGACGGGGTTTGTCGCCGTGCTGATTTTCCTGGCCGTCCTGGTCGTGGGCTTTGCCTACGAGTGGAAAAAGGGCGCGTTGAACTGGGAATAACCAGACATCACAAAGGTGCACGATGATTGAAGGTGTGATGGAAAAAGGCTTTGTCACCACGAGCTATGACGCTGTGGTGAACTGGGCCAAGACCGGGTCGCTCTGGCCCATGACGTTTGGCTTGGCGTGCTGCGCCGTCGAAATGATGCATGCTGCGGCAGCTCGCTACGACATCGGCCGCTTCGGAGCCGAGGTGTTCCGCGCCAGCCCCCGCCAGTCCGATCTGATGATCGTGGCAGGCACGCTGTGCAACAAGATGGCCCCGGCCCTGCGCAAGGTCTATGACCAGATGGCCGAGCCGCGCTGGGTGCTGTCCATGGGCTCGTGTGCGAATGGCGGTGGTTACTACCACTACAGCTATTCCGTGGTGCGTGGTTGCGACCGCATCGTGCCGGTCGACGTGTATGTGCCCGGCTGCCCCCCGACTGCGGAGGCGCTGATCTACGGCATCATCCAGCTGCAGCAGAAGATCCGCCGCACCCATACCATCGCGCGCGCCTAGGAGTCCGCATGAGTGTTGAACTGATACAGCCTGCCGTGCTGCGAGATAAAGTCGCGCGTGTCCTGGGCGAGCGTGTCCGCAAGGTCACGCTGGCGTTGGACGAAGTGACGGTCGAGGTCGGTGCCGAGAACTATCTGGGTGTGATGCAGACGTTGCGCGATGACGCCGAGTGCCGTTTCGAGCAGCTGATCGACCTGTGCGCCGTGGATTACTCGGCCTACAAGGAAGTCGGTACCGAAGGGCTGCGCTTTGCCGTGGTGTCGCACCTGCTGTCGGTGAGCCTGAACCAGCGCGTGCGCGTCAAGGTGTTTTGCCAGGACGACGATTTCCCGGTGATGGCCTCGGTGACGGAGCTCTGGAGCGCGGCCGACTGGTTCGAGCGTGAGGCGTTCGACCTGTATGGCGTGGTGTTCGACGGGCACCAGGATCTGCGCCGCATCCTCACGGACTATGGCTTCATTGGCCACCCGTTCCGCAAGGACTTCCCGCTGTCCGGCCATGTGGAGATGCGCTACGACGCCGAACAGCGCCGTGTGATTTACGAGCCGGTATCGATCGAGCCGCGCGAGATCACGCCCCGCATCATCCGTGAAGAGCACTACGGAGGCCTGCACTGAGGCGCACGGCCCTCACGATGAAACACCATGGCTGAAATCAAGAACTACTCACTCAACTTCGGTCCCCAGCACCCCGCGGCACACGGGGTGTTGCGTCTTGTGCTGGAGCTCGATGGCGAAGTGGTGCAGCGCGCCGATCCGCACATCGGCCTGCTGCATCGCGCCACCGAAAAGCTGGCCGAATACAAGACCTATATCCAGGCGCTGCCCTACATGGACCGCCTGGACTACGTGTCGATGATGTGCAACGAGCACGCCTACTGCCTGGCGATCGAAAAGCTGATGGGCATCGAGGTGCCGATCCGCGCGCAGTACATCCGCGTGATGTTCTCGGAAATCACGCGCCTGCTGAACCACTTGATGTGGCTGGGTTCGCACGGTAACGACTGCGGCAGCTCCACCATCCTGATCTACACCTTTCGCGAGCGCGAAGATCTGTTCGACATGTACGAGGCTGTCTCTGGCGCCCGCATGCATGCGGCGTACTTCCGTCCGGGTGGCGTGTACCGCGACCTGCCGGACAGCATGCCCCAGTACCGCGCCAGCAAGGTGCGCAACGCCAAGGGCGTGGAACTGCTGAACAGCAATCGCCAGGGATCGATGCTGGATTTCATCGACGACTTCACCAAGCGCTTCCCCAAGTGCGTGGATGAATACGAAACCCTGCTGACCGACAACCGTATCTGGAAGCAGCGTACCGTCGGCATCGGCGTGATGGAGGCCGACCGCGCCCTGAATCTGGGCCTGACCGGCCCGATGCTGCGCGGCTCCGGCATCGCTTGGGATCTGCGCAAGAAGCAGCCTTACGATTGCTACGCCCAGATGGATTTCGACATCCCAGTGGGCAAGACCGGCGACAGCTACGACCGCTACCTGGTACGCGTACAGGAAATGCGCCAGTCCAACCGCATCATCAAGCAGTGCGTGGACTGGTTGCGTGCCAACCCTGGTCCGGTGATCACCGACAACCACAAGGTGGCTCCGCCGTCCCGCGAGGCGATGAAGTCCAACATGGAAGAGCTGATCCACCATTTCAAGCTCTTCACCGAAGGCTTCCGTGTGCCGGAAGGCGAGGCCTACGCGGCCGTCGAGCATCCGAAGGGAGAGTTCGGCATCTACATGGTCAGCGACGGCGCCAACAAGCCGTACCGCCTGAAGATCCGTCCTCCGGGGTTTGTGCACCTGGCTGCCCTCAATGAAATGTCCCGGGGCCACATGCTGGCCGATGCGGTGGCCATCATTGGCACCATGGACATCGTGTTCGGAGAGATTGACCGATGATTACCGAAGCGACCAAAGCGCGCTTTGCACGCGAAGTAGCCAAGTACCCGTCCGAGCAGAAGCAGTCGGCGGTGATGGCCTGCCTGTCCATCGTGCAGCAGGAACAGGGCCATGTGAGCCAGGAAAGCGAGGCCGTGATTGCCGAGTACCTGGGCATGCCCGAGATCGCCGTGCATGAAGTGACCACGTTCTACAACATGTACAACCAGCATCCGTTGGGCAAGTACAAGCTGAACGTCTGCACCAACCTGCCGTGCCAGTTGCGCCGCGGCCAGGAAGCACTGAAGCACCTGGAAGCCAAGCTGGGCATCCACATGGGCGAAACCACGGCCGACGGCGTGTTCACGCTGCAGCAGTCCGAGTGCCTGGGCGCCTGCGCCGATGCGCCAGTACTGCTGGTGAATGACCGCCACATGTGCAGCTTTATGGACAACGACAAGCTCGACCAACTGGTGGATGGCTTGCGTGCAGCGGAGGACACCAAGTGACGACATCCGCACAGATTCTTGGCCAGTTCCAGGCCACGGGCCTGGAAACCTGTTTCCACGACCGCCACATCACGCCGCAGATCTATGCAGATCTGAACGGCCGCAACTGGTCCATCAAGGACTACGAGGCCCGCGGCGGCTACCAGGCGCTGCGCAAGATCCTGGGCAAGGATGGCAGCGAAGGCCTGACCCAAGACCAGGTCATCGCCACCGTCAAGGAGTCCGGTCTGCGCGGCCGTGGCGGCGCGGGCTTTCCGACCGGCCTGAAGTGGAGCTTCATGCCGCGCCAGTTCCCGGGCCAGAAGCACCTCGTCTGCAATTCGGACGAGGGCGAGCCAGGCACCTGCAAGGACCGCGACATCCTGATGTTCAACCCTCACATCGTGATCGAGGGCATGATCATCGCGGCGTATGCGATGGGCATCAGCATCGGCTACAACTACATCCACGGCGAGATCTTCCAGGTCTACGAACGCTTCGAGGCCGCACTGGAAGAGGCGCGTGTCGCCGGTTACCTGGGCGACAACATCATGGGCAGCAGCTTCAGCTTCCAGCTGCATGCGCACCATGGCTTCGGCGCATACATCTGCGGCGAGGAAACCGCGCTGCTCGAGTCGCTGGAAGGCAAGAAGGGCCAGCCGCGCTTCAAGCCGCCGTTCCCGGCCAGCTTCGGCCTTTACGGCAAACCGACCACCATCAACAACACTGAGACCTTTGCGGCCGTGCCGTGGATCATCCGCCATGGTGGCCAGGCCTACCTGGAGTGCGGCAAGCCCAACAATGGCGGCACCAAGATCTTCTCGGTGAGCGGTGACGTGAACAAGCCCGGCAACTACGAGGTTCCGCTGGGTACGCCGTTCTCCAAGCTGCTGGAGTTGGCAGGCGGTGTGCGCACCGGCCGTCAGTTGAAGGCCGTGATCCCGGGCGGCTCGTCCGCCCCGGTGCTGCCGGCCGCCATCATGATGGAGTGCACGATGGACTACGACTCCATCTCCAAGGCCGGCTCGATGCTGGGTTCGGGCGCTGTGATCGTCATGGACGATTCGCGTGACATGGTGGAGTCGCTGCTGCGCCTGTCGTACTTCTACCAGCACGAGTCCTGCGGCCAGTGCACGCCGTGCCGCGAAGGCACGGGCTGGCTGTGGCGCATGGTGGACCGTATCCAGCACGGCGAAGGCCGTCCGGAAGACCTGGACAAGCTGGACTCGGTGGCCGGCAACATCATGGGGCGCACGATCTGTGCGCTGGGCGACGCGGCAGCCATGCCGGTGCGCGCCATGATCAAGCACTTCCGCCACGAGTTCGAAGCCAAGATCAACGCTGCTGCCAAGCAGGGTGCGCTGTCCTCCTGATCGCGAGAGAGCATATGGTTGAAATTGAATTAGACGGTCAGAAGGTCGAGGTTGTCGAAGGCAGCATGGTGATGCATGCGGCCGAGGCGGCAGGCAAGTACATCCCTCATTTCTGCTACCACAAGAAACTGTCGATTGCGGCCAACTGCCGCATGTGCCTGGTTGAGGTCGAGAAGGCGCCCAAGCCGCTGCCCGCCTGTGCGACGCCGGTGACGCAGGGCATGATCGTGCGCACGGCTTCCGACAAGGCGGTGAAGGCCCAGCAGTCGGTGATGGAGTTCCTCCTCATCAACCACCCGCTGGACTGCCCGATCTGCGACCAAGGCGGTGAATGCCAACTGCAGGACCTGGCCGTGGGCTACGGTGGCTCCTCATCTCGCTACGAGGAAGAGAAGCGCGTGGTGTTCCACAAGAATGTGGGTCCGCTGATCTCGATGGAAGAGATGAGCCGCTGCATCCACTGCACCCGCTGCGTGCGCTTTGGCCAGGAGATCTCCGGCGTGATGGAGCTCGGCATGGTCAACCGTGGCGAGCATTCCGAGATCACCACGGTCGTGGGCGACACGGTGGATTCAGAGCTGTCGGGCAACATGATCGACATCTGCCCGGTGGGTGCGCTGACCAGCAAGCCTTTCCGCTACAGCGCCCGCACCTGGGAGCTGTCGCGCCGCAAGTCGGTCAGCCCGCATGACTCCACCGGTGCGAACCTGATCGTGCAGGTCAAGAGCAACCGCGTGATGCGCGTCGTGCCTTTCGAAAACGACGCCGTCAACGAGTGTTGGATCGCCGACCGCGACCGTTTCTCGTACGAAGCGCTGAATGGCGAAGAACGCCTGACCCAGCCCATGCTCAAGCAGGGCGGCCAGTGGACCGAGGTCAGCTGGCAGACCGCGCTCGAATATGTGGCCAATGGCCTTAAGAGCATCCAGCGCGACCATGGTGCGAACAGCATCGGTGCACTGGTCAGCGCGCACAGCACGCTGGAGGAGCTGTACCTGGCGGGCGCCCTGGTGCGCGGCCTGGGCAGCGAGAACATCGACTACCGCTTGCGCCACGCCGAGTTCGAAAAGCACGATGGCGTGCGCTGGCTGGGCTGCAATATTGCCGATCTGTCGCATCTGAATACGGTGCTGGTGGTCGGCTCGAACATCCGCAAGGAACACCCGCTGTTTGCACAGCGCATCCGCCAGGCCGCGACCCGCAGAGGCTGTGTGGTGACGACGTTGAATGCCAGCAACCACGATCTGGCCATGCCGGTCGCGCACGAGTTGCTGGCTCCGGCTGAGCAGTGGGCCTATGCGTTGTCATCCATCGCGGCAGCGATCGCCCAGTCCAAGGGCATCGAAGCGCCCAACAACGCAGGCACCGTGAGCGCAGAGGCCGGCGAGATCGCCCGCGCGCTGCAAAGCGGTGAGAAAAAGGCGATCTTGCTGGGCAATGCCGTGGCGCACCATGCGCAGGCCAGCACCTTGCTGGCCATCGCCCAGTGGATCGCAGGCCAGACCGGTGCCACGGTGGGCTACCTGACCGAAGCCGCCAATACCGTGGGTGCTCAGTGGGTACGTGCGGTTCCCGGCGCCAATGGCCTGAACGCCGGCCAGATGCTGTCGGGCGGCCTGAAGGCGGCCATCCTGCTGAACAACGAGCCCGAGTTCGACTCGGCGGCCGGTGCTCACGCTGCAGCTGCCCTGGAGTCGGCAGAGATGGTTGTCACGCTCAGCCCGTTCAAGGCCAACATGGCTTTCAGCGACGTGCTGTTGCCCATCGCACCATTCACCGAAACCTCCGGTTCCTTCGTCAATGCGGAAGGTCGCCTGCAGAGCTTCCACGCCGTGGTGAAGCCGCTGGCAGAAGCGCGTCCGGGCTGGAAGGTGCTGCGCGTGCTGGCGAATCTGCTGAACCTCCCCGACATGGCCTTCGAGTCGTCGCAGGACGTGCTGGCCAAGGCCGTGGGTGCGCAGACGCAAGTGCCAGCTGCGGTACTCGGCAATGCCACGAAGACCAACATGGCCGTCGCCGGACCTGCAGCGCAGGCGCCGATGGTGGCTGCCATCTACCAGCTGGATGGCATCGTGCGCCGTGCGTCTTCGTTGCAATTGACGGCGGATGCCCGCCAATCCCTGGAGGCCGTCGCACCATGATCGACGCGATTTACAACGGTGGTCTGAACCTGGTGGCCGCCAGCTGGTGGGCTGCCATCGTCTGGCCGGTCCTCTGGAACCTGATCAAGATCGTCTGCATCGTTGCCCCGCTGATGGGCGCCGTGGCCTACCTGACGCTCTGGGAGCGCAAGCTGCTGGGCTTTATGCAGGTGCGCTACGGTCCCAACCGCGTGGGCCCGTTCGGCCTGCTGCAGCCGCTGGCCGATGGCCTGAAGCTGATGACCAAGGAAATCATCTCGCCTTCGGCGGCCAGCCCCGGTCTGTTCCGCCTCGGCCCGATCATGGCCATCATGCCGGCCCTGGCCGCATGGGTGGTGATTCCCTTCGGCCCCGATGTGGCGCTGGCCAATGTGAACGTGGGCTTGCTGCTGGTGATGGCCATTACCTCCATCGAGGTCTATGGCGTGATCATTGCGGGCTGGGCGTCGAACTCCAAGTACGCCTTCTTGGGTGCGCTGCGCGCATCCGCCCAGATGGTGAGCTATGAAATCGCGATGGGCTTCTGCTTCCTGGTGGTCATCATGGTCACTGGCAGCATGAACCTGACCGAGATCGTGCTCGGGCAGGGCAAGGGTGCATTCGCCAGCGCCGGTGCCGGTATCCTGTCGTGGAACTGGCTGCCGCTGTTGCCGATGTTCCTGGTCTACCTGATTTCGGGCGTCGCCGAAACCAACCGCCATCCGTTCGACGTGGTTGAAGGCGAAGCCGAAATCGTGGCCGGCCATATGGTCGAGTACTCGGGCATGGGCTTTGCCGTCTTCTTCCTGGCGGAATACGCCAGCATGTGGCTGGTGTCGATCCTGGCCGTGATCATGTTCCTCGGCGGCTGGCTGCCCCCGTTCGAATTCCTGTCCTTCATCCCCGGCTGGATCTGGCTGGCGATCAAGACCTTCGTCGTGGTGTCGATGTTCATCTGGATTCGCGCCACTTTCCCCCGGTTCCGTTATGACCAGATCATGCGCCTGGGCTGGAAGATTTTTATCCCCGTGACCCTGGTGTGGTTGATCGTGGTGGGCGGCTGGCTGCTGTCGCCATGGAATATCTGGAAGTAAGCGGGAGGACACAAACCATGACTGTTGCTGCTGCTCGTTCCTTTTCGGTAAAGGATTTCCTCAAGAGCTTCATGCTCTGGGAGCTCTTCAAGGGTATGGCACTGACCGGCCGCTACGCATTTGCGCGCAAGGTCACCGTGCAATTCCCAGAGGAGAAGACCCCGCTGTCGCCGCGTTTCCGCGGCCTGCATGCGCTGCGCCGCTATGAGAATGGCGAAGAGCGTTGCATTGCCTGCAAGCTGTGCGAGGCTGTCTGCCCCGCCATGGCCATCACCATCGAGTCGGATGTGCGCGAAGACGGCAGCCGCCGCACGACGCGCTACGACATCGACCTGACCAAGTGCATTTTCTGCGGCTTCTGCGAAGAAAGCTGCCCGGTCGACTCCATCGTGGAGACCCAGATCCTCGAGTACCACGGTGAAAAGCGTGGCGATCTGTACTTCACCAAGGAAATGCTGCTCGCAGTGGGTGACCGCTACGAGACGGAAATCGCTGCGGCCAAGGCTGCAGACGCCAAGTATCGCTAAACGGCGGAGACTGATCGAAAAGAGCCCCACATGGACGTTACAACTGGTTTTTTCTATCTGTTCTCGGTCGTGCTGCTGTACGCGGCGTTCCGAGTCATCACGGCGCAGAACCCTGTGCATGCCGTGCTGCATCTGATTCTCGCTTTCTCGCAGGCAGCCGGCATCTGGCTGATCCTGAAGGCTGAATTCCTGGCCATCGTGCTAGTGATGGTCTACCTGGGCGCAGTGATGGTGCTGTTCCTGTTCGTGGTGATGATGCTGGACATCCGCATTGACGCACTGCGCCGCAGCTTCTGGAAGTATTTCCCCATCGCCGCCGTGATCTTTGCGATCGTGGCCTTTGAAATGGGTGTGGTGCTGATTGGCGGCTTCGGCTCCATCGACGAAGCCAAGTCGGTGTCGACCGTGGTCAACAGTGCAGGTCAGGTGGTGCCGTTCAGCAACGTGAAGGCGCTGGGTACCCTGCTGTACACCGAGTACCTGTATCCGGTGGAAATCGCTGCCGTGATCCTGCTGGTGGCGATGATCGCTGCCATCGCACTGACCCTGCGTCAGCGCAAGGATACGAAGACGATAGACCCGTCTGAGCAGGTGCGTGTGCGTGCCGCGGACCGTGTGCAACTGGTCAAGGTGGCTGCGGCCGTGGCGCCGGCACCGGTGGCCGCGCCCGCTGTGGAGGAGAAGAAAGCATGACACTGACACTCGGTCATTTCCTGACACTGGGGGCCATGCTGTTTGCCATGG
Organism: Comamonas humi; assembly: GCF_054782535.1. NCBI lineage: Bacteria > Pseudomonadati > Pseudomonadota > Betaproteobacteria > Burkholderiales > Comamonadaceae > Comamonas > Comamonas humi. The sequence goes on from NZ_BAAGSH010000004.1 coordinate 144,723, forward strand.
CCGTGGTGGGCATTTTCCTGAACCGCAGAAACCTGATCGTGCTGCTGATGGCCATCGAGCTGATGCTGCTGGCGGTCAACATGAACTTCGTGGCCTTCTCCCATTACCTGGGCGACATGCACGGCCAGATCTTCGTGTTCTTCATCCTCACGGTTGCAGCGGCGGAGTCGGCCATCGGGCTGGCGATCCTGGTGCTGCTGTTCCGCAACAAGTCCAGCATCGATGCGGAAGATCTCAATGCCCTGAAGGGTTGAGGCACACCAGTAATTGCAAGGTCAAGAAGAATGAGTCAAACCCTCTCTGCTTCAACACTGCTGGCGGTCCCCCTGGCACCGCTGGTGGGCTCCGCGCTGGCGGGCATTTTCGGCACGGCATTCGGCGGCAACCGCATCGGCCGGGTTGGCAGCCACACGCTCACGATCGGCAGCGTGCTGCTCGCGTTCATCCTGTCTGCACTGACGTTTCAGCAGGTGGTTTTCGAAGGTGCCGCCTTCAACCAGACCATCTACCAGTGGATGCAGATCGGTTCGCTGAAGATGGAAATCGGTTTCCTGATCGATAGCCTGACGGCGATGATGATGTGCGTGGTGACCTTCGTGTCGCTGATGGTGCATATCTACACCATGGGCTACATGGCGGATGATGACGGCTACGACCGCTTCTTCTCGTACATCTCGCTGTTCACCTTCTCGATGCTGATGCTGGTGATGAGCAACAACCTGCTGCAGCTGTTCTTCGGCTGGGAAGCCGTGGGCCTGGTGTCTTACCTGCTGATCGGTTTCTACTTCAAGAAGGAATCCGCGATCTTCGCCAACATGAAGGCCTTCCTGGTGAACCGGGTCGGTGACTTCGGCTTCATCCTGGGTATCGGCCTGATTGCAGCCTACACCGGCACGCTGAACTACAGCGAACTCTTTGCCAAGCTGCCCGAACTGCAGAGCACAACCCTGCCTGGCACTGCTTGGCTGCTGGTGACCGTGATCGGCATCTGCCTGTTCATCGGTGCCATGGGCAAGTCGGCCCAGTTCCCGCTGCATGCCTGGCTGCCGGACTCGATGGAAGGCCCGACCCCTATCTCCGCGTTGATCCATGCGGCCACCATGGTGACTGCCGGCATCTTCATGGTCAGCCGCATGTCGCCGCTGTACGAGATGTCGGATACCGCGCTGAACTTCATCCTGGTGATCGGCTCGATCACGGCGCTGTTCATGGGTATCCTGGGCATTATCCAGAACGACATCAAGCGCGTGATTGCGTATTCCACGCTGTCGCAGCTGGGCTACATGACTGTGGCGCTCGGTGTCTCGGCCTACTCGGTGTCGGTGTTCCACCTGATGACCCACGCCTTCTTCAAGGCCCTGCTGTTCCTTGGTGCCGGTTCGGTCATCATGGGCATGCACCACAACCAGGACATCCGCTGGATGGGCGGCGTGCGCAAGTACATGCCCATCACCTGGATCACCTTCCTGCTGGGCAACCTGGCGCTGATCGGCACGCCGTTCTTCTCGGGCTTCTACTCCAAGGATGCCATCATTGAGGCCGTGCATGCCTCGCACCTGCCCGGTGCCGGCTTTGCGAACTTTGCCGTGCTGGCTGGTGTGTTCATCACGGCGTTCTATTCGTTCCGTCTGTACTTCATCGTGTTCCACGGCAAGGAGCGTTACGACCAGAATCCCGACGCGCACCATGACGACCATCATGGTCACGATGACCACCACGGCCATCACGATGCCAAGCCCCATGAGTCTCCGCTGGTGGTGACTGGCCCGCTGATGCTGCTGGCGATTCCTTCGGTGGTGATCGGCGCGATGGCGCTGGCCCCGATGGTGCTCGGCGACTTCTTCAAGGGCGTGATCATGGTGGACGGCACCAAGCACCATGCGATGGCCGAACTGGGCGAAGAGATCCACGACTGGGTGTCGATGGCGATCCATGGCTTTACCGCCTTGCCGTTCTGGTTGGCCCTGGCCGGTGTGCTCGTCTCCTACGTGTTCTACATGCTCAAGCCCGAGTGGCCGGCTGCGATCAAGCGCGTGATGGAGAAGGTCGGCATCTACCAGGTTCTCGAAGGCAAGTATGGCGTGGACTGGGTGTACGAGAACATCTTCGCCCGTGGCGGCCGTGTGCTGGGTACCGTGTTCTGGAAGGCTGGCGACCAGGCCCTGATCGATGGTGTGGTGGTCAACGGCTCCTGGAAGGTCGTGGGCCGCATCGCCTCGGTGATCCGCTGGCTGCAGTCGGGTTATGTCTATCACTATGCACTGGTCATGATTCTGGGCATCTTCCTGCTCATGACCTACTTCGTGCTGCTCAACAAATAAGGAAGAAGAAAAATGGGATTGTTGAGTCTTGCAATCTGGACCCCGATCGCCTTCGGCGTGCTGGTCCTGGCATTCGGCAAGCAGGAGCAGGCCAAGCTGGTGCGCTGGATCGCGCTGGTTGGCGCCATCATCGGCCTGCTGGTTACGCTGCCGCTGTACCAGGGCTTCCAGCTCGGCACCTCGGCGATGCAGTTCGTCGAGAAGGCGTCCTGGATCCCGCGCTTCGGCATCCAGTACTACTTGGGTGTGGACGGCATCTCGTTCTGGTTCATACCGCTGACGGCCTTCATCACCGTCATCGTGGTGCTGGCCTCATGGGAGTCCATCACCGAGCGTGTCAACCAGTACATGGGCGCGTTCCTGATCCTGTCGGGCCTGATGATCGGCGTGTTCTCCGCGCTGGACGGCCTGCTGTTCTACGTGTTCTTCGAAGCCACGCTGATCCCGATGTACCTGATCATCGGTATCTGGGGCGGCCCCAACCGCATCTATGCGGCGTTCAAGTTCTTCCTGTACACGCTGCTCGGCTCGCTGCTGACGCTGATCGCGATCATCTACCTGTACAACAAGGCCGGCAGCTTCGACATCCTGGCTTGGCACCAGCTCAAGCTGTCGATGCGCGAGCAGACGCTGATCTTCTTCGCCTTCTTCGCGGCATTCGCGGTCAAGGTGCCGATGTTCCCGGTGCATACCTGGCTGCCCGATGTACACGTGGAAGCGCCTACCGGCGGCTCCGCCGTGCTGGCGGCGATCATGCTGAAGCTCGGCGCCTATGGCTTCCTGCGCTTCTCGATGCCCATCGCACCCGATGCCTCGCACCACTGGGCCTGGTTGATCATCGCGCTGTCGCTGATCGCCGTGATCTACGTGGGCCTGGTGGCCCTGGTGCAGAAGGACATGAAGAAGCTGGTGGCCTATTCGTCCGTGGCGCACATGGGCTTCGTGACACTGGGCTTCTTCATCTTCAACGACATTGGCATCGCCGGTGGCCTGGTGCAGATGATCGCGCACGGCTTCGTGTCCGGCGCCATGTTCCTGTGCATCGGCGTGCTGTATGACCGCGTGCACTCCCGCGAGATCGCTGCCTATGGCGGCGTGGTCAACACCATGCCCAAGTTCGCTGCCTTTGCGCTGCTGTTCTCGATGGCCAATTGCGGCCTGCCGGCAACGGCTGGCTTCGTGGGCGAGTGGATGGTGATCCTGGGTGCGACGCAGTTCAACTTCTGGATCGGCGTCGGCTCTGCCACGGCCCTGATCCTGGGTGCCGCCTATACGCTGTGGATGTACAAGCGCGTGTACCTGGGCCCGGTGACCAATGACCACGTGAAGGAGCTGACCGATATCGGCAGCCGCGAGTTCCTGATCCTGGCCGTCCTGGCGATCGCTGTGCTGGTCATGGGCGTGTATCCGGCGCCGTTCACGGACGTCATGAATGCTTCGGTGGCGGACCTGCTCAAGCATGTGGCCATTTCCAAGCTGTGATGCGCAGAACGAATTGAGAGAATCGAGATGATTGATAACATCAGCTGGCTGGCTATCTATCCAGAAATTGTTCTGCTCGTCATGGCCTGCGTCATCACGCTGGTCGACCTGGGAGTGCGCAGCAAGGGCCGCACGTTGACCTATGTGCTGACCCTGCTGACCCTGCTCCTGGTGGCAGTGCTCGAGGGCCTGTATGCCAGCAACGGCAACACCTTCTACGCCTTCGGCAACATGGTCGTCAGCGACGCCATGGGCAACTGGCTCAAGTGCTTCTCCGCCATCGCCATGGCGGTTACGCTGATCTATGGCCGCCCCTACGCTGCGGACCGGGACATGCTGCGCGGCGGCGAGTATTTCTCGCTGTCGATGTTCGCACTGCTGGGCATGAACATCATGATCTCCGGTAACAACTTCCTGGTGATCTACCTGGGCTTGGAATTGCTCACGCTGTCGAGCTACGCCCTGGTGGCGTTGCGCCGCGACCATACGGTTTCCACCGAAGCCGGCATGAAATACTTCGTGCTGGGCGCGATGGCCAGCGGCTTCCTGCTCTACGGCCTGTCGATGATCTACGGCGCCACGGGTTCGCTGGACCTGGGCGAGGTGTTCAAGGCCGTGAATTCTGGCCAGATCCGCCACCAGGTGCTGGTGTTCGGCCTGGTGTTCGTGGTGGCCGGCCTGGCCTTCAAGCTGGGTGTGGTGCCTTTCCACATGTGGATTCCCGACGTGTACCAGGGTGCTCCGACGGCCGTGACCGCTATCGTCGGCGGTGCGCCCAAGTTCGCCGCGTTCGCCATCGCCATCCGCCTGTTGGTGGACGGTCTGCTGCCGCTGGCCATCGACTGGCAGCAGATGCTGGCCGTGCTGGCCATCGGCTCGCTGCTGATCGGTAACCTGGCCGCCATCGCGCAGAGCAATATCAAGCGCATGCTGGCGTACTCGACCATTTCGCAGATGGGCTTCGTGCTGCTGGGCCTGATGTCCGGTGTGGTCGATGGCAACGTCGAAGCCCTGGCCGCGGGCAATGCCTACAGCTCGGCGATGTTCTATGTCGTGAGCTATGTGTTGACGGCGTTGGCCGCCTTCGGCGTGATCCTGCTGCTGGCCCGCGAAGGCTTCGAAAGCGAAGAGATCTCCGATTTCGCTGGCCTGAACCAGCGCAGCCCGCTGTACGCCGCCGTGATGGCGATCTGCCTGTTCTCGATGGCTGGTATTCCGCCGCTGGTGGGCTTCTACGCCAAGCTGTCGGTGCTGCAGGCCCTGATCGCTGCCGGCAGCGGTTTGCATGTCGCGCTGGCCGTGTTCGCCGTGGTCATGTCCCTGATCGGCGCCTTCTACTACCTGCGCGTCGTGAAGGTGATGTACTTCGACGAGCCGATCACCGCCACCCAGGTATCCGCACCTTTCGACGTGCGCGCGGTGCTGGTGATCAATGGTGCCCTGGTGTTGGTGCTGGGCATCGTGCCGGGCGGGTTGATGAGCCTGTGCGCCGACGCCGTGCTGCGTGCGCTGGCAACCTGATGCAACTGCTGGCTAGCCTGTTCAAGCCATGACGGCATCTGTTTGGCTGGTGATCGTGCTGGCGCTGGTGGCGGCAAATCTGCCCTTCGTCAACCAGCGCTGGTTTGCCGTGGGGCCTATTCCGCGGCAGGGGGGCCACCGCAAGGCGCTTGCATGGCGCTTGCTGGAGCTGTTCGTGCTCTATGCGGTGGTTGGCCTGGTGGCCGGATTGCTGGAAGGGCGGCTCGGCCAGCGCAGTCCCCAGGGCTGGGAGTTCTATGCCATCACGGGAGCCCTGTTCGTGACCTTGGCGTTTCCCGGCTTCACTTACCAGTACCTGCTCCGCAGGTCCAGGCACTGAGCGGTAAGATATCCGGGTCAGGGCGCTTGGCCAGCGCCGGGGGCCGTGTTCATGAAAGTCTTCAACCTCGTCTGTCCGCTCCAGCATGTCTTCGAGGGCTGGTTTGCGTCCGAGGCGGATCTTGCAGACCAGCAGCAGCGCGGTCTGTTGACCTGTCCCATGTGCGGCGCAGGTGACATCACCAAGGGGCTGAGCGCACCCCGCCTGAACCTGAAGGGGCACAAGAACGCCCCGCCTCCAGAGCAGCCCATCACGGGCGAAACCCAGGAAATGGCCCGCCGATGGCTGGAATGGTCGCGCCAGGTGGTGGCCCATACCGACGACGTGGGGGCCGAGTTTGCCGAGCAGGCGCGCAAGATGCACCGCGGGGAGATGGACCAGCGGGCCATCCGCGGCACGCTGTCGGGGCAGGACTACGAATCCCTGTCCGACGAAGGGGTGGACGTGCTTCCCCTGTGGCTGCCGGAATCCGCCAAGCAAACCCTACAGTAGGCCCACTCAGGGCGCTGGCTCGTCGAAGACGAAGCCCACGCCATACACCGACCGGATGCAGTCGGTTTCTTCGCCCATCGCGGCCTTTAGTTTCTTGCGCAGATTCTTGACGTGGCTGTCGATCGCCCGGTCGCTCACGTCGAGGGCGTCGGCGTAAGCCAAGTCCAGTAGCTGGCTGCGAGAGTAGATCTTGCCCGGCTTGGCGCGCAGGATGCGCAGCAGCGTGAATTCGCGCCGGGTCAAGGCCAGCGGCTGGCCCTGCCAGCTGGCCTGGAAACTGTCCTCGTCCAGAGCCCAGCCGGTTGCGGTGCCGGTTGCCGCAGGCGGGGTTTCTGGCACCGCCGGCGTGGCCCGGCGCAGCACTGTCTTGACGCGGGCGACAAGTTCGCGCGGCGAGAAAGGCTTGCAGACATAGTCGTCTGCGCCCATTTCCAGGCCGATCAGCCGGTCCACTTCCTCGACCTTGGCCGTGACGCAGATCACCGGGCAGAGCCGGTCGCTGCTGCAGGCCTCCAGGATGGCGAGGCCGTGGGTGCCGGGCAGCATCAGGTCGAGGATGGCGAGATCGGGCGGATCAGCGCGCAGGGCCTCCAGGGCTTGGGTGCCGTCGGCGAAATGATCGACCTGGTAGCCGGCATGCCGGAGGTAGTCGACGATGACGGAGGCGATGTCGGCCTCGTCTTCGGCCAGGACAATGCGCAGGGTAGGGCGGGTCATGGTGGCGTGGAGATCAATGGCAGCCGGATGCAGATGCGCAGGCCGCCCAGGGGGGAATGCATGGCCAGGATTTCGCCGCCATGCGCTTGCACGATGCTGCGGCAGATCGCGAGGCCCAGCCCCGAGCCGCCGCTGGCGCGGCTGCGCGAGGCATCGGCGCGAAAGAAGCGTTCGAACAGCTGCGGCAATTGCTCACCGGTCACGCCCGGCGCCGTATCGTCGATGCAGATCTCCCAGGCAGCCCGGGTGCCGAAGTGGCCCGGAACCTGCCGGGAGTGCCACTCGACGCGGCCCCCCGCATCGGTATAGCGCGAGCTGTTCTCCAGGATGTTGGCAAAGACCTGGTGCAGTTGCTCCGGGCTGCCATGCACCGTGCCAGGCGCGATGCCGCGTTGCAGCTCAGAAGGCGAAGGCAGGGCGATGCCGCGCTGCTCATACCGCGCGCGCATGGCGTCGATGCTCTCAAGCACCAGTGCACGCATGTCGATGGCCGTGGATGCGTGCCGATCCTGCTCCAACGCCATTGAGGCCGGCTGCGCCTGCCCCAGGCTGGCACGCAGGTCGCTGACCAGGGCGGTCAGGCGCATGGTCTGCCCGTGGAGCCGGTTGGCGGTCTGGGCATCGAAGCTGCGGATGCCGTCCTGCAAGGCCTCGATCTCGGCGCGCATCGCGGCCAGCGGGGTGCGCAGCTCATGGGCCACCTGGCTCAGCCAGTCGGCCTGCTGCGCCTGCGCGTGCTGCAGTTGCTCGGCCATGTGGTTGTACTGCCGGGTGAGTTGCGCGAGTTCGTCGCTGCCCCGCACCGGAATGCGATGGTCCAGCTGCCCGGCGGCAAACGAGCGCGCTCCGGCGGACAGGGCATCGATGGGCTGCATCCAGCGGCGGCTCAGCCACCAGGTCAGCCCCATCGCCACCAGCAGGCCCAACACTCCGGCTGCGAACAGGAAGACGAGATGCTCGCGCAGGAAGGCGCTGTCGATCTGGGTTCGCAGGTAGGGCGGCGGCCGCAGCAGCAGCGTGCCGATCAGGCGGTGCTCGGCATCCAGCAGCGGATTGACGGCGCTGCCCGGGGCCATGGCCACGCCCGCAATGAGCGTGCCGTTCTTGTCCAGCAGGCCCAGGCGCTCCTGGATCGGATGGCGCTCGATGGGACGCGGCTGCTCGCTCTGGCTGGGGCCGATCGTGGCCCTGCGGGGCTCTGCCGGCGTGCTCGCCGTGCCGCGGCTCCTGCCCGCCGTGACCAGTTGCTGCCAGCGCTCCGGGGTGAGGGTGCTCCAGTCCTGCTGGGTCGCATACTCGCGCCGCAACTGGCCTTCGAGGTATTCCAGGCGGCCCAGTTCGATCTGGGCCACATAGGGGCCCAGGCCTCTTTGCAGGCTCCAGTACGAGAAAACGCCGAAACCCAGCAGCAGACCCAGCAGCAGCCAGGTGAGCGCGAGGAAAACGCGGGTGCGTAGACGCAGCGATGACATGCGCGGACGAGGGACAGATTTCAATAACCTACCCGCTGGCCGGACGACATGGAGCATTCAGGAGACAGCGGTGAGCGTGGAGCGGATCAACGTTTAGCGGGGGCCGATCGACGCCCGGGGCAGGGGGACGGCGACGAGTGTACCGTTTTGCTTGCGGCAGACGGCATCGGCGGGCTTGCCGTCCTTGGCGGCCAGCTGGACCTTCGCACCTTCCTTGCGTTTGGCGCACGCGGCCACCGCTTCGGGCGCGGGCTGGGCAGCGGGGCTGGCGGCCGTTGCGGCGTGGCCGCGGCCGGCGAACAGCATGGCGGCGCTGAGTGCGAGGGTGCCCAGGAACGCGTGGGAATAGATGGTGCGGTGCATGCAATGTCCTCCGATGGTGCTTTTGGTATTCGGGTGGCATCGCCGCCCTCGTGGTGAGCGGCGATGCCGGTACAGGAAGAAATTCACTGGAGTGTGTTTTCGCTGCCTGAGCCTTCACTGTAGTAATCAATTGAGGAGGAACTTGGGCCTGTGGCGCCGCGAATGTTTCCGTATGCTGCACTGCACGTAAAGGACCAGTGGTTAGGATGAACTCGGGCACAATGCCGGGCATGTTGATGTATCCCCACATTGATCCGGTGGCCGTCCAGATCGGGCCGCTTGCCGTGCACTGGTATGGCCTGACCTATCTGGCGGCCTTCGGCCTGTTCATGCTGATGGGCATCCGGCGCCTGCGGCACCAGCCTTTTGCCTCGGTGGTCGACCCGGCGCCTTGGACGCGCAAGGATGTCGAGGACATCCTGTTCTACGGCGTGCTCGGCGTGATCGTTGGCGGGCGGCTGGGCTACTGCCTGTTCTACAAGCCGGGGTTCTACCTCACCCATCCGCTGGAGATTTTCGCGGTGTGGCAGGGCGGCATGAGCTTCCACGGCGGCCTATTGGGTGTGATCGTCGCGATGGTGCTGTTCGCCCGCGGCCGCCGGCGCCCCTGGCTGCAGGTGGCAGACTTTGTGGCACCCTGCATTCCGCTGGGCCTGGCGGCCGGTCGTGTCGGCAATTTCATCAACGGTGAACTGTGGGGCCGCTTTTCTTCGATGGACCTGCCCTGGGGCATGGTGTTTCCGCAAAGCGGCTCGATGATGCCGCGCCATCCGTCGCAGGTCTACCAGTTCCTGCTGGAAGGGCTGCTGCTCTTCGTCGTGCTGTGGCTGTATGCCCGCAAGCCGCGCGGCCAGGGGCAGGTGGCCGGCGTGTTCCTGATCGGCTATGGCGTGCTGCGTTTCGTGGCCGAGTATTTCCGCGAGCCCGACGACTTCCTGGGCCTGCTGTCGCTGGGCCTGAGCATGGGCCAGTGGCTTTGCGTGCCGATGGTGATTGCCGGCGTGTACCTGTGGCACCGGGGCCGGCCGGCAGCGTAGCGCGGCCTTCGCTTTCCTCAGCAAGAGCATGCCCCGGCATGCTCTTTTTTTATCTGTTTGTGACCGGCGATCGGCGGATGACCGCAGGGAGCGCCTTTGGCGGGCGTGCTACCGATTGGTACAAACACCAGCACGGGATTTCAAATAATTTTCCATAATTATGCGTAAGAATGCAGAATAACCCGTTCTAAACGAGCCTTTGTTTTCCCGTTCCTGCGGGGCAAGGAGTTGCCGTGACCGTGTCGATCCAGCCATTGCACAACGAAGCCGCCGCGCAGCTGCGCGAGCTGATCTTCGGCGGCGGCCTGCGTCCCGGGCAGTTTCTCGACGAGAAGGCGCTGTGCGACCAGCTGGCCGTGTCGCGCACGCCGCTGCGCGAGGCCCTGAAAATCCTGGTGGCCGAAGGGCTGCTGCGCCACGAGCCGCGGCGCGGCTGCTTTGTCGAGGAGATCACCGAGCGCGACCTCGACGAGATCTTTCCCGTGATCGCGCTGCTGGAAGGGCGCGCGGCCTACGAGGCCGCCAGCAAGATGACCGCCGCCGACCGGGCCGTGCTCGACGTGATGCACGAGCAGTTGGCCCAGCACGCCGAGGCGGGCGACATCGAGGCCTACTACCGGATGAACCACCAGATCCACGAGGCCTTCATCACCCTGGCCAACAACCGCTGGCTGGCGCAGACCATCGCCGACCTGCGCCGCATCCTGCGCCTGGCGCGGCTGCAGCAGCTCAGCGCGCCGGGGCGCCTGGTGCACAGCCTGCGCGAGCACCAGGAAATCTATGCCGCCGTGTGCGGCGGCAGCCCCGAGGCTGCCGAGTCCGCCATGCGCAACCACCTGCTGCAGCAGCGCCGGGCGCTGCAGCGCATGACTTCGTTGACCCTGTCGAGGATGGCCTGATGACTGAAACCACCACCCCTACCGCTTCCTGGCTGGACCGCAGCTCCGCGCTGCTCCGATCCGTGGGTATCAACACCGAGCGCGGCAAGCCCAGGAAGGCCGATGCCCAGGCCGAGCCCGAGCGCTCCACCGCCGAGCGGCTCAAGGCCACGCTGCGCCGTGGCGCCGAGGCCCTGTCGCCGCGCGAGCTGCGCCGCCTGCTGGCCGACATGCAGGCCGCCAGCGCCAGCGAACTGAGCGACGTGGAGGGCGGCCGCCTGGCCGAGCAGCTGATGCAGTGGTATGCCGCGGCCAAGGCGCCCGAGCGCCAGGACTTCTGGCTGCTGATGTGCGAGCAGTTTGTGCCCGACGTGGAGAAGATCCGCTCGGCGCGGCAGAAGTACGAGCAGGCGCTGGGCACGGCCGATGCCGGCGCCGCCGAGCGCCAGCTGCGCCAGACGCTGGCCACGCCGCGCACCCGGCTGCTGCAGCGCTTTGCGGTGCCGGCCCAGGGCATGCGCTTCCTGCTTGACCTGCGGGCCGAGCTGCTGCCGCAGCTCAAGGGCGACAAGCGCCTGCTGGCGCTCGATGCCGAGCTGGAGTACCTGTTCTCCGGCTGGTTCGACGTGGCCTTTCTCGAACTCAAGCGCCTGTCGTGGGACTCGCCGGCCTCGCTGCTCGAAAAGCTCATCAAGTACGAGGCGGTGCACGACATCCGCAGCTGGTCCGACCTGAAGAACCGCCTGGATAGCGACCGCCGCTGCTACGGCTTCTTCCACCCGCGCCTGCCCACCGAGCCGCTGATCTTCGTCGAGGTGGCGCTGGTCGACAAGATGTCCGACAGCATCACGCCGCTGCTCGACGAGTCGGCCGCGGACGCCGACCTGGCGCGCGCCACGACGGCCATCTTCTACTCGATCAGCAACACCCAGGCGGGCCTGCGTGGCGTGAGCTTTGGCGACTCGCTCATCAAGCACGTGGTCGACACGCTGCTGCAAGACTTTCCCAAGCTGCGCCAGTTCGCCACGCTGTCGCCGATCCCGGGTTTCCGCAGCTGGCTGGGCAAGAACAGCGCCAGCGTGTGGGAAGGCATGGACAAGCGCCGCAAGGAAGAGCTGGCCAAGGCGCTGGGCAAGCCCGAGGCCACCCCGGCTGACTGGCTCGCGGCGGCCGACGCGGCGCTGACGCTGCCGGCCGATGCACCCGTCAGCCGGGCGCTGCTGCACGCGGCGGCGCAGTACCTGGGGCGGGGCTTGGACAGCGGCCGGCCGCTCGATGCGGTGGCGCGCTTCCACCTGGGCAACGGCGCCCGGGTCGAGCGGCTGAACTGGGCGGGCGATCCGTCGCCCAAGGGCATGAAGCAGTCGTTCGGCATGATGGTCAACTACCTCTATGACCTCAAGCGCCTGGACAAGCACCGCGCACAGCTGGCGCAGGGAAAGATTCCGGTATCGTCGGCGATCGAGACATTGCTCAAGCCGTGATGGATATGCAAAAAAGATAGCTGCTGGCGCTTGTCAATATTGAGTTTCAGATAGAAAAATATATAAAACCATTGAGAGTCAAGCGCAAGCAGCTCATTTTTTGATAACAAGAGGTCCGCGATTCCCTGCCGGCGCCGCATGCATGAGCGGCACGGCGCATTACAACCAAGGAGACCAGCATGCACCCATCCATACTGCCGCAGCGCGGCCGCAGGCGTTTTCTCACCCAGGCAGCCGCAGGCGCGGGCGCGGCGCTGGCCGCCCCCTGGGCCTGGGCCGACGCGGCCCACGACTGGCCCGCCAAGCCCGTGACCTGGATCGTGCCGTTTCCCGCGGGGGGCGGCACCGATGCGTTCGCCCGGCCGCTGTCCGCGCAATTCGCCAAGACTACGGGCAAGACCCTGGTCATCGACAACCGCGGCGGCGCCGGCGGCACGCTGGGTGCCAGCGTCGCGGCGCGCCAGCCGGCGGACGGCTACTACTTCTTCATGGGCGGCACGCACCATGTGATCGCGCCCTCGGTCTACCCCAAGCTCGACTACGACATCGAGAAGGACCTGCTGCCGCTGGCGATGCTGGCCAAGGTGCCGCAGGTGATCGTCATCAACCCGAAGAAGATCAAGGCCGCCAGCTTCCAGGAGCTGCTGGCGCAGATCCGCGCCAACCCCGGCAAGCTCACCTACGCATCGGCCGGCCCCGGCAGCAGCCACCACCTGGCGGGCGAGCTGTTCAAGATCCAGACCAAGACCGACATCCTGCACGTGCCCTACAAGGGCGCCGGCCCGGCGCTGCAGGGCCTGATCGCCGGCGAGGTGGACATGCTCTTCGACGGTCTGGGCTCGTCCGCCGCGCACATCGCCGCGGGGCGCATCAAGGCGCTGCTGGTGGCGGGCGCGCAGCGCAACCCCGCGCTGCCCGACGTGCCCTGCGCCGCCGACGTGGGGCTGCCCGACTACAACGTCGCCACCTGGTACGGCCTGTGGGCCATCAAGGGCACGCCACAGCCCATCCAGAACCGCATGCTCGACGAGGTGCGCAAGCTGGGCGAATCGCCCGACATCCGCTCCGTCTGGGCCAAGAACGGCGCCGAGTACGGCAGCATGACGCAGCCGCAGTTCGCCGCCTTCGTGCACGACGAGGTGCGCCGCTGGGCCCAGGTGGTCAAGGCCGCCAACGTCAAGATCGAATAGAAGGAATCCCCATGGCAGGACAGGTGCTCGCCATGCCGCTCGAAGGCGAAGGCATGGCCCAGGTGCTGCGCGTGGTGCTGCGCCACCCGGGCCGGCTCAACGCCATGTCGCGCGCGATGTGGCGCGAGCTGCGCTCTGTTTTCGAGAGCGCGCAGCGCAGGCAGGATCTGCGCTGCGTGCTGATCGAAGGCGATGGCGAGGCCTTCTGCGCCGGCGGCGACATCTCCGAGTACCCGGCGTTCCGCTTCACGCCCGAGGGCCTGGCCGCATTCCACGACGGCGAGGTCTGGCCCGCGCTGCAGGCCATGCTCGACTGCGACGTGCCGCTGGTCGCCCACATCCGCGGCGCCTGCATGGGCGCGGGCGTGGAGATCGCCAGCTGCTGCGACCTGCGCCTGGCTGCCGACGATGCCCGCTTTGGCGCACCCATCGCCAAACTGGGCTTTCCGATGGCGCCGCGCGAGGCCGCGCTGGTGGCGCGCGCCGTCGGCGACATGAAGGTGCGGCAGATGCTGCTCGAAGCCGCCGTGTTCTCGGCGGGCGAGATGGCGCAGGCCGGCTTTCTGAGCCGGGTGCTGCCGGCGGCCGAGCTGGCCGCCGACGTGCTCGCTACCGTGCGGCGCGTGGCCCGGCTCGCCCCCGGCGCCGCGCGGCTCAACAAGCGCACCTTGCGTGCGCTGGGGCAGGGCGCAGTGGACGATCCCGTGTTGCGCGAACCCTACGCCTATGCCGATTCGGCCGAGCACCATGAGGGTATTACCGCTTTCCTGGACAAGCGCGCGCCGCGATTCTGAGCGCTGGTCCGACTCCCATCCGTTTTTTCCTAGTGCATTCCGTTCTCCAGGCCTTTCCACCATGACCAACCAGAACCTGTTTTGCGCGCTGCGCGCCGCCTTTCCCGCCGATCTCGACCAGATCGCCATCGAAACCACCTCGCCCCGCGGCGAGGCGCTGCACTACAGCTGGCGCGACCTCGACCGCGCCAGCGCCCGCATCGCCAACCTGCTGGACGGGCTGAAGCTGCCGGCCGGCAGCCGCATCGCCGTGCAGGTCGAGAAATCGGTCGAGGCGCTGGCGCTGTATCTGGCGACGCTGCGCGCGGGCTACGTCTTCCTGCCGCTGAACACCGCCTACCAGAGCGCCGAGATCGAGTACTTCGTCGGCAACGCCGAGCCGGCCGTCGTGGTGTGCACGCCCGAGAACTTCGGCTGGGTGTCGAAGATCGCTTTCTCCAGCGGCACGCAGAACGTGTTCACGCTCGGCGACGACCGCAACGGCAGCCTGCTCGAACGCGCCGTGCACTGCAGCGACGACCACGAGCCCGCCGTGCGCGCGGCCGACGACATCGCCGCCATCCTCTACACCAGCGGCACCACCGGCCGCAGCAAGGGCGCCATGCTCACGCACGGCAACCTGCTGTCCAACGCCGTCGTGCTCAAGGACTACTGGGGTTGGCAGCAGGGCGACGTCTTGATCCACGCGCTGCCAATCTTCCACGTGCACGGGCTGTTCGTCGCCATCCACGGTGCGCTCATCAACGGCAGCAAGATGATCTGGTTCGCCAGGTTCGACCCCAAGGCCGCCATCGCCGCCATGGAGCGCGCCACCGTCTTCATGGGCGTGCCCACGCTCTACGTGCGCATGCTGGGCGAGAACGCGCTGACCAAGGAGGCCGTGCGCCACATGCGATTGTTCATCTCGGGCTCGGCGCCGCTCCTGATCGAGACCTTCCGCGAATGGCAGCAGCGCACCGGCCACACCATCCTCGAGCGCTACGGCATGAGCGAGACCATCATGCTCACGTCCAACCCCTACCAGGCCGATGCGCGCTTCGGCGGCCAGGACGAGCGCCGCGGCGGCACCGTCGGCTTTGCGCTGCCGGGCGTGGGCGTGCGCGTGCTGGGCGACGACGGCCAGCCCGTGCCGGCCGGCGAGATCGGCAACATCCAGGTGCAGGGCCCGAACGTGTTCCAGGGCTACTGGCGCATGCCCGAGAAGACGGCCGAGGAGTTCACCGCCGATGAACAGGGCGGCCGGTGGTTCAAGACCGGCGACGTGGGCAAGATCGACGAGCGCGGCTACGCCACCATCGTCGGCCGCAGCAAGGACCTGATCATCTCCGGCGGCTACAACGTCTACCCGGCCGAGATCGAGGGCTACATCAACGACATGCCCGGCGTGGCCGAGAGTGCGCTGGTCGGCGTGCCGCACCCGGACTTCGGCGAGGTCGGCGTGGCCGTGGTCATCGCCAAGCCTGGCACGCAGCTCGACGGCGAGCAGATCGTGGCCCAGCTCAAGAGCCAGCTGGCCAACTTCAAGATCCCCAAGCGTTGCTTCGTCGCCACCGAACTGCCGCGCAACACCATGGGCAAGGTGCAGAAGAATTTGCTGCGCGACCAGTACAAGGGGCTGTTTGCGTAGGCGAGGCTGGTGCCGATGCCTTGAAGAAAGAGAGGCCTTGGCCTCTCTTTTTTTTAGGGTTGCTGAGGTAGCGGAATATTGCCCAGGCCCAGCAGGTTGCCGTGGCGGTCGCGGATCTGCATGGTGCTTGCGCTGCGGTTATTGGTTTGCTGTACAAAGCCGCTCTTCCAGACCTCGGCGCGGTCCTCCCGCCGCCATTCACAGACCGCTGGCTGGGGCCAGAAACCTTCCTGAGGCTGGCGCCTGCATTGCACAGAGCCGTCTTCGCTGGCTGCTGCATCGCCCAGGTCGCGGCTCAGCGTAACGAAGCGGGTTTCCCTCCATGGCTTGGTTTGGTCCGGGCCTTCAAACGCCAGCATCCACTGTCCAAGCAAGCCTTGGTGGCTGGTGGTATCAGGCTCCAGCGCCAGACGCTGCATGCGCTGGGACAGCTCGCCGGGGAGCTGCACCATGCCAGCCACGCGTTGTGCAACCAGGCGCTGCTGATCGGACACAGCAAACTGTAACTGCAGCTGGCCCGTTGGCTCCACAGCCTGGGCCGTACGCTGCGGTCCGCCAAAATAGCGGCCATCCGCATACCGGATGAGTTCCATCGTAGTGGCGACACCTGCGTACTCGCCGCTGCCCATGTGGAAGCTGGGGCGGCCATCGGCCAGGTAGTTGAAAACCTGGACAATCGCCAGGCCGTTCTGCACATCGATAGCCAAGCCGCGCCCTGGTTTGCCCGTGAGCTCATCTGCGACGATCCAGGTGCCGCTGGACGGCGTGATGAGCGGGGGCTGCTTGCAGCCGCTGGGCCCAGTCTGTACATAGATCTGCTGGTAGTTCAGGCATTCCGGTATGCCAACGCCGCCGGCGTAGATGGCCATGCCCATCAGGACATAGCGGCGGAGGGTTGCACCGTCGTGCACCTCGATCTGGCCCTGCACATCGGCACCCACGACGCGCAACTGAGCCGAAGCTACCCAAGCGCTGCCGTCCTCGGGCGCCTGCCCCTCGCAGGTGTAGGCCTCCAGTTGGGGCAGCTCCGTGCAGTCCAGTCGCTGGGAGCTGTATTTGCCGGTTATCCGAGACAGGCCCAATTGTCCGGGACTCAGCATGGCGTCCCAGGCGATGGCCGCTTGCCCGGCTTCGTCCAGGCCGACGGCTTTGAGTCGTCGTCCTGTCTTGCGTGGTGATAGCTCGTCAGTCACGAACTGCGGGCTCATCGCAATGAACCGCTCCATCGCCACCGGCTCTTCGCCCGGAAACTGCACTGTCCCGTGCAGCCCATTCGCAAAGCTCACGGTCACCGCGCCGGGCGAGCCATCCTCCACTGCATCACGGGCCTCGCCGCCGAAAGAGCGTCCGCCTCGGTAGCGCACTAGCGGCGTGGTCACGGTATTGCCGTCCATCTGTCCCAGTGCGGTGTGGAAGGTGGCATCGCCGTTCTTTTCGTAGCCGAAGACCTGCATGAACAGGGTATTGCCCTGCACATCGATGGCCAGGCCGCGGCCGGGCTTGCCGTCGAGTTCGCTGCTGACCACCCAGGTGCCGGCCTGGGGTGTGAAATCGCGTGCAGCCAGCACGGAGGCCGGGGCGCAGAGGCAGAGGGCGGCGAGAGCGAGGCTGGAGAGTCTTTTCATGGGCATGGATGCGTTGAAGAGCACATAGGGCGAAGCCGGAAATCACTAAGGCAGTGGCACATTGCCGAGACCGACCAGATTGCCGTGGCGGTCGCGCACGCGCACGGCTTGCATGACGTTGGAAAGGGGCAGGTTGTCGGCCTGCAGCCCTGGAATGACTGCCCCGGAGACCCCGGGCTCTCGATACCATTGGCATTGAATGAAAACTGAAGACGATCCGGAGCCTGGCCTGCATTGCACGGAGCCATCGTCATTGCTCACGAAGTCTTCTCCAGTCTGGGTCAGGTTCACAAAGGGTGGTGCATCTGGCGCCTCGCCCAACCAACGGAACAGCCAAACTCCCTTCAGACGCTCTTGCCAGCTCCCACCGTCCAGCACCAGGCGGCGGATCGGCTTTGGAGCTTCGCCGGGAAACTGGAGCAAGGGTAGGAGCGTGCGGTCCTCTGGATTTGGGGCGAGTCGCAACGTGCCAGCCTCTTCGGTTTCGTGCGCCGACTGCGCCGGGCCGCCAAACCAGCGGCCGCCTTCATAGTGCTGCAAGGCCAGGTTCGCGCTGGACCACAGATAGTTCGAGGCGCTGCCCATGTGGAAGGTGGGTCTTCCATTAGGCAGGTAGTTGAACACCTGGGCAATCACCGTGGTGTCCTGCACGTCCAGGCCAATGCCCCGCCCCGGCTTGCCGGTCAGCTCATCCGCCACCACCCAGGTGCCATTGTTGGGCATGAACGAAATAGTTGATTTCGGACATGGTGTGATGCACGCTCCGGGGAGTATGAAATTCAGGTGGTATTGGAAATGCCGGTAATAACGATCACTCGTCAGGTAGGCATCCAGATAGACGTTCACGCCGCCAATGCGAAACTCCTGGGCTGGCCGGGTTTCGCTCGGCATTGTGTAGGCCAGCCCATGTATGTCTGCGCCCACGCGGCGGAACACCACCTTGTCAAATACATTCTGCTGCGGAGCATCGGGCTTGGCCGTGCATTCCAGCGCGTCGTTGGCGTGCGGTACGCATCGCATGGTTTGCGTCGTGGTTTGCTGCGGTGAGCTAGGTTCCAGCATCTGCCCTGTGAGCCACAACTCGATATCGTCCCGTATCGGCAATCCATCAGCGGAGGCCTGTACCTTGGGCCACCAGCGGCTCACAGTCGCCATCCATTCTCCTGCAGGATTGCCCGCTGCATCTAGCAGATACCAGCGCTGTAGGCGCCGCTGCCCGATCTGGGCGGTCGGCGCCAGCGGGGCCTTATAGTCGAAAATCCGTGGCAAATCATGGTCGATGTCCGGCACGGCAAAGCGCTGGATCGCCACCGCCTCCTCACCCGGAAACTGCACCGTCCCCTGCAGCCCATTGGCAAAACTCACGGTCACCGTGCCGGGCGAGCCATCCTCCACCGCATCGCGGGCCTCGCTGCCGAAGGAGCGTCCGCCACGGTAGCGCACCAACGGGGCGGTCACGGTATTGCCATCCATCTGTCCCAGTGCGGTGTGGAAGGTCGCGTCGCCGTTCTTTTCGTAGCCGAAGACCTGCATGAACAGGGTATTGCCCTGCACGTCAATGGCCAGGCCGCGGCCGGGCTTGCCGTCGAGTTCGCTGCTGACCACCCAGGTGCCGGCCTGGGGGGTGAAATCGCGCGCGGCCAGCACGGAGGCCGGGGCGCAGAGGCAGAGGGTGGCGAGGGCGAGGCTGGAGAGTCTTTTCATGGATGCATCGAGGCACGATTTGCGATCGATGAATGCTATATGTATTTACGTAAACCAACCGTGGTGCCGATAGCGCATCTGTATGAAGGAAAACCCTAGGGTCGGGGCAAGGGACGAAAAAAGAGAGGCCACGGCCTCTCTTTTTCTATGGGTTGCGAGCGATCAGCGCAGTACCAGCACCGGCAGCTTGGCGTGCGTCAGCACGTGCTGGGTTTCGCTGCCCAGCAGCAGGCGCTTGAGGCCTCGGTAGCCGTGCGAGGCCATGACGACCAGGTCGCAGTGCTCGCGCTCGGCCACCTGCAGGATGGCCTCGGCGACGAAGTCCGACTGCTCGACCATCGGCGTCACGGCCACCTGCATCTCCGCCCCGCGGGGCACGACCTTGTCCACCACCTTCTGCGACTCGGCGCGCCATTCGGCCTCGATGCGGTGGATCTCGTCGGGCCCCTGCGTCATGCCGCCTTCGTAGTAGCTGCGCGGGTAGTGCGGCGCGACCTTCAGCGCCGTCACCTTGGCTCCGCAGAGCTTGGCCAGCGCCAGGCCGTGCTGCACGGCGCGCTCCGACAGGTCGGAGCCGTCGGTGGCGATCAGGATGTGGTTGTACATGGCACTCTCCTTTCTTGGGGGGAACAGGAAGCGGGCGGCACCGGGGCGCTGCCGGCAGGGATACCTTACTTGTAACCGCCTCGCCGTGCTTCCAATGTAAGAAAAGACGCACTCCCAGTGGTTTGATACAGGTCAAGACCTGCTGCATTCAGGCGGGCTACCCTGCCTGGCATGCAGACTCAGCCTTCCCTTGCCCCACCGGAGCCCCGCGGCGCCCTGCTGCTGGATGATCCGCAGGAGTGGCCGGGCTTTGGCCGCTGCCTGGACGGGTCCACGCAGCGCTGGGAGTCGCATGTGGTGCTGGGCGGCATGTGGTGTGCGGCCTGCGCGCTGACCATCGAGGCGGCGCTGCGGGCGGTGCCCGGCGTGGTGTCGGCCGAGGTCAGCGCCGCGGCCGAGCGCGCCCGCATCGTCTGGGATGCGCGCCAGACCTTGCCCTCGCGCTGGATGGCCGCCATCGAGGCCGCGGGCTACCGCGCGCAGCCGGCCATGGACGCCGCCGTGCGCGAGGTGCGCCGGCGCGAGCTGCGCCAGTCGCTGTGGCGCTGGCTGGTGGCGGGCTTTTGCATGATGCAGGTGATGATGTACGCATGGCCGGCCTACGTGGCCGCGCCCGGCGACCTCAGCGCCGAGATGGAGTCGCTGCTGCGCTGGGCCTCGTGGGTGATCTCGCTGCCGGTGGTGCTGTTCGCCTGCGGGCCGTTCTTTCGCGGCGCGTGGCGCGACCTGCGCCAGCGCCGCATCGGCATGGATCTGCCGGTGGCGCTGGGCATGGGCATCACCTTCGCGGTCAGCACGCTGGGCACCTTCGATCCGGACGGCATCTTCGGCGGCGAGGTGTACTTCGACTCGCTCACCATGTTCGTGTTCTTCCTGCTGTCGGGGCGGCTGCTGGAGCAGCGCCTGCGGCACCGCAACCTGGGGCTGCTGGAGCAGGCGTTGAACCGCCTGCCCGACAGCGCCTTGCGCGTGCAGGCGGATGGCTCGGCCCAGGCCGTGGCCGTGCGCGAACTGCGCGTGGGCGATGTGATCCGCGTGCTGCCGGGCGAGTGCTTCGCGGCCGACGGCACCGTGCTGCGCGGCGCCTCGGAGGCGGATGAATCGCTGCTCACCGGCGAGTCCACCGCCATTGCCAAGGGCGAGGGCGACGCGGTGGTGGCGGGCAGCTGCAACGGCAGCGCACCGCTCGAGGTGCGCGTGGAGCGGCTGGGCGAGCAGACCATCCATGCCGGCATGGTGGCGCTGATGCGCGCGGCCGCCACGCAAAAGCCCGATGTGGTGCGCCTGGCCGACCGCGTGGCGCGGCCCTTTCTGTGGGGCGTGCTGCTGTGTGCCGCGGCCACGCTGCTGTGGTGGCGGGACGAGCCGGCACGCGCCTGGATGGCCGCCGTGGCCGTGCTGATCGTGACCTGCCCCTGCGCGCTGTCGCTGGCAGCGCCGGTGTCGCTGCTGACGGCGGCGGGCGCCGCGGCGCGCAACGGCGTGCTGGTGCGGCGCCTGCAGGCGCTGGAGGCCCTGGCCGGCGTGGACACGGTGGTGTTCGACAAGACCGGCACGCTGACCAGTGGCACGTTGCAGTTGCAGCAGGTGCAGCTACGGCAGGCCGGGGCGCTGCAGCAGGCGCAGGTGGTGCAGCTGGCGGCCCTGCTGGCGCGGTACTCGCGGCACCCGGCGGCGGGCGCGCTGGCGGCAGTGGCGCTACCCGACGCGCCCACCGGCTGGCAGTTGAGCGAGGTGCAGGAGCACATCGGCCAGGGGCTGCAGGCCGTGGCGCTGGAGCTGTCGGCCGCTGGCGAGTCCGTGGCCGCGTGGGAGGTGCGGCTGGGCTCGGCCGCCTTCACCGGGCAGGCCGGCGAGACGGCCCGCCTGGTGCTGGCCGCCCGGCGCCGCGGCGCGAAGCTCTGGCAGGCCTGGGCCTGCTTCGAGCTGGGCGAGACGCCGCGGCTGCAGGCCCGCACCGTGGTGCAGGCCCTGCAGGCGCAGGGCATCGAGGTCTGGCTGCTGTCGGGCGACCGCGAGGCCGCGGTGTGGCAGCTGGCGAACGAGCTGGGCATTGCGCATGCGTGTGGGCGCTGCTCACCCGATACCAAGCTCGCGCTGCTGCAGGACCTGCAGCGCCAGGGCCGGCGCGTGGCCATGGTGGGCGATGGGCTGAACGACGGACCGGTGCTGGCCGGCGCCGATGTGTCGTTCGCCATGGGCAGTGCCGTGCCGCTGGCCCAGGCGCAGGCCGACGTGGCCGTGCCCGGCGGCGACCTGCGGCAGGTGCTGCACACCTTTGCCCAGGCGCGCCGCGCGCTGCGCATCGTGCGCGAGAACCTGGCCTGGGCGCTGCTCTACAACGCGGTCTGCGTGCCGCTGGCCATTGCCGGCTGGATGCCGGCGTGGCTCGCGGGCCTGGGCATGGCGCTGAGCTCGCTGCTGGTGGTGGGCAATGCGGCGCGGCTGGCGCGCTGGCCGCGTGTGCCAGAGGATTCAATGCCAAATACGGCTCCAGCGCTCATCCAGCAAGCGCAGGCAGCTCCTTATTGAATAGCAATCTACGAAGGAAGGGCAGGCGATGGACATCCTGTATCTGCTGATCCCGCTGTCGGTGGTGCTGGTGCTGCTGGTGGTGGCGGCGCTGTGGTGGGCCGTGTACCGCGGCCAGTTCGAGAGCGTGGACCAGGAGGCGGAGCGCATTCTCCAGGAGCCTTGATGTGCGTCAAGGCCGCCGCGGGGCGTTTGTTTGACACTGATTGCAACATCTACGAGGACTACGATGATTGCGACAGATACCCAAGCAGCTGCTGCCGCGCAAGCACCGGCCGCGCATTATGACGACACCGTGGTGCGGCAGTTCACGATCATGGCCGTGGTGTGGGGCGTGGTCGGCATGGCGGTGGGCGTGTTCATCGCCGCGCAGCTGGCATGGCCGGAGCTGGGCTTCGGCATTCCCTGGCTGAGCTACGGGCGCCTGCGGCCGCTGCACACCAATGCGGTGATCTTTGCCTTTGGCGGCTGCGGGCTGTTCGCCACCAGCTACTACGTGGTGCAGCGCACCTGCCAGACGAAGCTGTTCTGCCCCCGGCTGGCCAGCTTCACCTTCTGGGCCTGGCAGGCCGTGATCGTGGCGGCGGCCATCAGCCTGCCGCTGGGCTACACCTCGGGCAAGGAATACGCCGAGCTCGAGTGGCCCATCGACATCCTGATCGCGCTCACCTGGGTGGCCTACGCCATCGTGTTCTTCGGCACCGTGGGCATCCGCAAGGTGCGGCACATCTACGTGGCCAACTGGTTCTTCGGCGCCTTCATCATCGCGGTGGCGCTGCTGCACATCGTCAACAGCGCGGCCATCCCGGCGAGCTGGATGAAGAGCTACTCGGCCTACGCCGGCGTGCAGGACGCGATGGTGCAGTGGTGGTACGGCCACAACGCCGTGGGCTTCTACCTGACCACCGCCTTCCTCGGGATGATGTACTACTTCATCCCCAAGCAGGCCGGCCGCCCGGTGTACAGCTACCGCCTGTCCATCGTGCACTTCTGGGCGCTGATCTTCACCTACATGTGGGCCGGCCCGCACCACCTGCACTACACGGCGCTGCCGGACTGGACGCAGTCGGTCGGCATGGTGTTCTCGCTGATCCTGCTGGCGCCGAGCTGGGGCGGCATGATCAACGGCATGATGACCCTGTCGGGCGCCTGGCACAAGCTGCGCGACGACCCGATCCTGCGCTTCCTGATCGTCTCGCTGTCGTTCTACGGCATGGCCACCTTCGAGGGGCCGATGATGTCGATCAAGACCGTCAACGCGCTCTCGCACTACACCGACTGGACCATCGGCCACGTGCACGCCGGCGCGCTCGGCTGGGTGGGGCTGATCACCATGGGCTCGCTGTACTACCTGGTGCCGCGCCTGTTCGGCCGCGAGAAGATGCACTCGGTGCCGGCCATCGAGCTGCACTTCTGGCTCTCCACCGTGGGCATCGTGCTGTACATCGCCGCGATGTGGATCGCCGGCGTGATGCAGGGCCTGATGTGGCGCGACGTGAACCCCGACGGCACGCTGGCCTACACCTTCGTCGAGAGCGTCAAGGCCACCTATCCGTTCTACGTGGTGCGCGTCACCGGCGGCCTGCTGTACCTCATCGGCATGCTGGTCATGGCCTGGAACGTCTGGATGACGGCGATCTCCGGCCGCTCGGTGCGGGTGCCGGTTCCCTCCACGCAGGCCGTGCAGGCCTGAGTCCCCCGAAAGCAAAGGTTCATCCATGGCGCACAACAACGCAAACAGCGCTGGCGGCTTCACCCACGAGAGGGTGGAGACCAGCAACTTCCTGATGATCGTGCTGATCCTGCTGGTGGTGGCGATCGGCGGGCTGGTGGAGATCGTTCCGCTGTACTTCCAGAAGTCCACCACCGAGCCGGTGGCGGGCCTCAAGCCCTACACCGCCACGCAGCTGATGGGGCGCGACGTCTACATCCGCGAAGGCTGCTACAACTGCCACTCGCAGATGATTCGGCCCTTCCGCGCCGAGACGCTGCGCTACGGCCACTACTCGGTGGCGGGCGAGTTCGTCTACGACCACCCGTTCCAGTGGGGCTCCAAGCGCACCGGGCCCGATCTGCACCGCGTGGGCGGCAAGTACAGCGACGAGTGGCACCGCATCCACCTGCTGAACCCGCGCGACCTGGTGCCCGAATCCAACATGCCGGCCTATCCCTGGCTGGCCACGGCCCAGCTCGATCCCGCCGAGGTGCAGCCGCGCATGCGCGCGCTGCGCAAGGTGGGCGTGCCCTACAGCGACGAGGAGATCGCCGCCGCGCCGGCAGACGTCAAGGGCAAGACCGACCTGGATGCGCTGATCGCGTACCTGCAGGTCATGGGCCGGGCGCTGAAGTAAGGAGGCCCGCCATGGACATCACCACGATGCGCATCGTCGCCACGCTGGCCTCGTTCGCCTGCTTCCTCGGCATCGCCGCCTGGGCCTACGCCGGCCGCAACCGCGCACGCTTCGAGCAGGACGCGCTGCTGCCCTTCCAGGATGGCGAGACCGCACAACCCCAACGAGAACTGCCATGAGCGATTTCGCAAGCAACTTCTGGTCGCTTTACGTGACCGTCATCACCGTCGTGGGCATCGCCGCCTGCCTGCTGCTGCTCATCATCACCTCGCGCAAGAAGGTGCAGGCCACGGCGGACAACACCACCGGCCACGTCTGGGACGGCGACCTGACCGAGATGAACAACCCCATGCCGCGCTGGTGGATGTGGCTGTTCGTGCTGACCATCGTCTTCGGCGCGGGCTACCTGGCGCTGTACCCGGGCCTGGGCAGCTTCGCCGGCCAGAAGGGCTGGACCTCGGCGCAGCGCTACCAGCTCGAGGTGGAGCAGGCCGCGAAGGAGCTGGCCCCCGTCTACGCCCGCTTCGACGGCATGGCGCCCGAGGCGCTGGCCAAGGACGCGCAGGCCATGGCCATCGGCGAACGCCTGTTCATGAACAACTGCGCGCAGTGCCATGGGTCGGACGCGCGCGGCAGCAAGGGCTTCCCGAACCTGAGCGACGGCGACTGGCTGTACGGCGGCTCGCCCGACAAGATCCACGAGACCATCACCAAGGGCCGCACCGGTGCTATGCCGCCGATGGCCGCGGCCGTGGGCTCGTCCGAGGACGTGCGCAACCTCGCGCAGTACGTGCTCAGCCTCTCGGGCAGCCCGCACGACTCGCTGCGCGCCAGCCTGGGCAAGTCCAAGTTCACCGCCTGCGCGGCCTGCCACGGCATGGACGGCAAGGGCAACCAGGCCCTGGGCGCGCCCAATTTGAGTGACGACATCTGGTTGCACGGCTGGGGCGAGGCGGCGATCGTCGCCATGGTCAACAACGGCAAGACCAACCAGATGCCCGCGCAGGAGGACAAGCTCACCGAGCAGCAGATCAACGTGCTCACCGCCTATGTCTGGGGCCTGTCGAACGCCTCGGCCGCGGCGGCGAAGTAAGGCCGGGCCATGAGCAGTTCCGAGCGCCCCGGCCAGCCCGCCGGCAAGAAGGTGATCCCCATCGTGGCCGCGCCCGCGGCCGCCGGGGAGGGCGACGCCGCCTCGGTGTCGCTGTACGAGGCGCACCAGAAGATCTACCCGCGCTCCATCCGCGGCCTGTTCTCGCGCTGGCGCTGGGCGATGGTGTGGCTCACTCAACTGGTGTTCTACGGCCTGCCGTGGCTGTCCTGGGGCGAGCGGCAGATGGTGCTGTTCGACCTGGGCGCGCGGCGCTTCTACCTCTTCGGGCTGGTGCTGTACCCGCAGGACTTCATCTACCTCACCGGGCTGCTGGTCATCAGCGCGCTGTCGCTGTTCCTCTTCACCGCGGTGGCGGGGCGGCTGTGGTGCGGCTTTGCCTGCCCGCAGACGGTGTACACCGAGATCTTCCTGTGGATCGAAAAGGTGGTCGAGGGCGACCGCAGCGCGCGCCTGCGGCTGGACCAGGGCAGCTGGACTGTCGAGAAGCTGCGCAAGAAGGCGCTCAAGCAGGCGCTGTGGATCGCCATCGCGCTGTGGACGGGCTTCAGCTTTGTCGGCTACTTCGTGCCCATCCGCACGCTGGCGGCCGAGCTGATGGCGCTGCAGGGCTCGTGGCAACTGTTCTGGGTGGGCTTCTACGGCTTCGCCACCTACGGCAATGCGGGCTTTCTGCGCGAGCAGGTGTGCAAGTACATGTGCCCGTACGCGCGCTTTCAGAGCGCGATGTTCGACAAGGACACGCTCATCGTGACCTACGACCCGCAGCGCGGCGAGCGCCGCGGCCCGCGCGCCAAGGGCGTGGACTACCGCGCCCAGGGCCTGGGCGACTGCATCGACTGCAAGCTCTGCGTGCAGGTCTGCCCCACCGGCATCGATATCCGTGACGGCCTGCAGTACGAGTGCATAGGCTGCGGCCTGTGCGTGGACGCCTGCAACACCGTGATGGACAAGCTGCAGTACCCGCGCGGCCTGATCCGCTTCGCCACGCAGAACGCGGTGGCTCAGGGCTGGGCCCGGGCGCGCATGCTGCGCCGGGTGCTGCGCCCGCGCGTGCTGGTCTACGGCGCGGTGCTGCTGGCGCTGTCGGTGGCCATGGTGGCCAGCCTCTATGTGCGCACGCCGCTGAAGGTGGATGTGGTGCGCGACCGCGCATCGCTTGCGCGCATCGTGGCCGGCGGCCAGTTGGAGAACGTCTACCGCCTGCAGATCATGAACGCCACCGAGGCGCCGCGCAGCTACCGCATCACGGCCGGCGGCCTGCCGGGGCTGGCCGTGGCCTCGGAGCCGGTGGTGACCGTGGAGCCGGCCCAGGCCCGCTGGGTGGCCGTGCGGCTGCAGCTGCCGCACGAGAGCTGGGGCAGCCAGGAAGCCGGCTCGCACCCCATCCATTTCGACATCCAGGCCGAGGAGAACGACGAGCGGGTACGAGAGAAGTCCATCTTCCTCGTACCCCGCTGAGCGAGCCCCGCCGCCATTCCCGAAGGAGGTAACGATGAACCGCAATGCAACGCAACCCGCACCCACGCCGGAGGCCGGCAAACCCTGGTGGAAGTTCCTCTCCGTCTGGCTGCTGCTGTCCGGCCCCGCGCTGGTGGTGGTGGCCGGCGTGGCCACGGCCTGGATCGCGGCCCGCGGGCAGGACCCGGTGATCGACGACAACTACTACCAGAACGGCCTGAACATCAACCAGCGCCTCGCGCAGCCGCAGAAAAGCCTGGCGCCGGCGCTGAAGGCCCGCAACCACGCGGCCACGCCGGCGGCCGACCAGCCCAAATAGAGCCCGATAGCCAAGGAGTACGAAGATGCTGCTGCAACGATGGATGTGGATCGCCTGGCCGGCATTCCTGCTGGCCGGCGTGCAGGAAATGCTGGTCTTCGCGGTCATCGATCCGCATGACCTGACCTGGGCCGGCGAGCCGCTGCCGCTGTCGCGCACCGGCATCTACACCGTGGCGTTCTTCGTGTTCTGGGCGCTGATGACGGCGGCCACCGCGATGACCACGCTGCTGTCGCTGTCGCCGTTCGAGATCAACCGCTGCCCGGTGCCGGTGCAGGGACGGCCCGATGCCTGTCGCGGTGATTCTGAAGGAAAATGTGGCTGAAGCGATTGTGCATCAAGCGCTGATAGCTATGAAAACAGGAGTTCGCTCAGTGGCAGGCGGTCTGGTTGTTGACCAGGCCCTTGAGCTTGTCGGCGTCGACGATGCGCACATGCCGCTGGCGGACCTCGATGATGCCGTCGTCGGCGAACTTCGAGAAGGTGCGGCTCACGGTCTCGAGCTTCAGGCCCAGGTAGCTGCCGATCTCCTCGCGCGTCATGCGCAGCACCAGCTCGGTCTGCGAGAAGCCGCGGGCGTGCAGGCGCTGCACCAGGTTCAGCAGGAAGGCCGCCAGCCGCTCCTCGGCGCGCATGCTGCCCAGCAGCAGCATCACGCCGTGCTCGCGCACGATCTCGCGGCTCATGATCTTGTGCACGTGGTGCTGCAGCGCATTCACCTCACGCGACAGCTCCTCCAGCCGCTCGTAGGGCATCACGCAGACCTCGGCGTCCTCCAGCGCGATCGCGTCGCAGGAGTGGCGGTCGTTGACGATGCCGTCCAGGCCCATGATCTCGCCGGCCATCTGGAAGCCCGTGACCTGGTCGCGCCCGTCCTCGGTCGTCACGCAGGTCTTGAAGAAGCCGGTGCGGATGGCGTAGAGCGACGTGAATGCCTCGCCGTTGGCAAACAGCGTGCCGCCGCGCTTGAGCTTGCGCCGCGTGGCCACGACCTCGTCCAGGCGCTGCATCTGCTCATTCGACAGGCCCACGGGCATGCACAGCTCGCGCAGGTTGCAGTTGGAGCAGGCGACTTTGATGGCGTTGGTGGACATGCAAGGGTTCCGTTGGCGTGGCATTCAGCTCCGTCGGCGTGTGGCCCGGAGCCTGTGTATCCGTATTGTGAACCAAGGCCCCGGAATCCTTCTTGATCTGCATCAAGGACGGCGGGCGCGTCCCGGTGCACAGTAAAAAAATGGAAGACGCCCCGATGATTGCCCTGACGCCCGAACTGCTGCGCCGCTTCGATGTGCCTGGCCCGCGCTACACCTCGTACCCGACCGCCGACCGCTTCGTCGAGGCCTTCGGCGCCGGCGACTACATCCTCGCGCTCGAGCAGCGCCGCACGCACACGGGCCGGGCGCAGCCGCTGTCGGTCTACGTGCACATCCCGTTCTGCGAGTCGCTGTGCTACTACTGCGCCTGCAACAAGATCGTCACCAGGCACCACGAGCGCGGCGACCAGTACCTCGACTACCTGGAGCGCGAGCTCGACCTGCACGTGCAGCACAGCGGCCCCGACCAGGCCGTGAGCCAGCTGCACCTGGGCGGCGGCACGCCCACCTTCCTCAGCGACGCGGGGCTGGTGCGTCTGATGGACCTGCTGCGCCGCCGCCTGCGCCTGGTGCCCGGCGGCGAATACTCCATCGAGATCGACCCGCGCACCGTGACCCGCGAGCGCCTGCAGCTGCTCGCCGGCCTGGGCTTCAACCGCCTGAGCTTCGGCGTGCAGGACTTCGAGCCCGCCGTGCAGAAGGCTGTGCACCGCGAGCAGGAGGCCGGCCAGGTGTTCGAGCTGGTGCGCGCCGCGCGCGAACTGGGCTTCGAGTCCATCAACGTCGACCTGATCTACGGCCTGCCGCTGCAGACGCCGCAGAGCTTTGCCCGCACCATGGCGCTGGTGCGCGAGCTGCGCCCCGACCGCATCGCGCTCTATGCCTACGCCCACCTGCCCGAGCGCTTCAAGGCCCAGCGGCGCATCGCCACGGCCGATTTGCCCGCGCCGGCCGACAAGCTCGCCATGCTGGCCCAGGCCGTCGCGGCGCTGCAGGCCGGCGGCTACGTCTACATCGGCATGGACCACTTCGCGCTGCCGCAGGACGCGCTGGCCGTCGCCAAGCGCCAGGGCCGGCTGCACCGCAACTTCCAGGGCTACAGCACCTATCCCGACTGCGACCTGCTGGCCCTGGGCGTCTCGGCCATCGGCCGCATCGGCGCCACCTACAGCCAGAACGCCAAGACGCTGGACGAGTACTACGACCTGATCGACCAGGGCCAGATCCCCGTGGTGCGCGGGCTGGCGCTGTCGCGCGACGACCTCATCCGCCGCGCCGTCATCATGGCGCTGATGTGCCAGGGCAACCTCGTCGTCGAATCCATCGAGCAGGCCTGGCTGATCGACTTCGGCCGCTACTTCGCGCCCGAGCTGGCGCAGTTGCAGGCCATGCAGGCCCAGGGCCTGGTGCAGGTGGGCAGCGACGAGATCGCCGTCACCGAAATGGGCTGGTACTTCGTGCGCGGCATCGCCCTGGTGTTCGACCGCTACCTGCAGGCCGACCGCAACCGCGCGCGGTTCTCCAAGATCATCTGACCATGCTGTGGGGCGTGCTCGGCACCGCATTGCTGATGGGGCTCGCCGGCGGGCCCCACTGCCTGGCCATGTGCGCCGCGCCCTGCGCCCGCATCGCCGCGCCGCAGCGCGCCCAGCCCCTGGTCTGGGTGCCCGCCGGCATGCCGGCGGCGCTGCCGCAGGCGGATGCCATGCGCCTCGCGGCCCTGCATGCCGGCCGGCTCGCCGGCTACGCGGCCTTGGGCGCGCTGGCGGCCACGGCCATCAGCGGCTTTGCGCAGGGCGTGCAATGGGCCGCGGCGCTGCGCCCCGCCTGGGCGCTGCTGCAGCTGCTGGTGCTGCTGTGGGGGCTGACGCTGCTGGTCTGGGCGCGCCAGCCGGCATGGATGGAGCGGGCCAGCCGGCGCCTGTGGGCTCGTGTGCAGCAGGGCCTGGCCACGCGCGGCCGCGTGCTGGCGCTGGGCCTGGCCTGGGCCTGCCTGCCGTGCGGCCTGCTGTACTCGGCGGTGGCGGTGGCGGCGCTCACGGGCAGCGCCGCCGGCGGTGCCGCGGCCATGCTGGCCTTCGGTGCGGGCGGCACGCTGTGGCTGGTGCTCGGCCCCTGGCTGCTGGCGCGCGCGGGCAGGGCGGCCAACGCCTGGCGGCAGGACCTGGGCGCCCGCCTGGCCGGCGCGGTGCTGGTGCTGATGAGCGGCTGGGCGCTGTGGATGCACGCGCTGCAGCGCGGGCCGGTGCTGTGGTGCTAGCTATCAAAAAAGAAGCTGCTGGCGCTTGATATTCAAGGAGTGTGGGTGTGAATGGCTCTGCATTCCTTGATGGATGAGCGCAAGATGCTCTCTTTTTTGATCAGTGCACCAGCCCCATCGCGCTCTTGTAGAGCATGTAGCTGGCCAGCGCCAGCAGCAGGCAGGCGAACACCTGCTTGAGCTTTGCCACCGGCAGCTGGTGCGCTGCCTTGGCGCCCAGCGGTGCGGTCAGCACGCTGCACACGGCCACCGACACCAGGCCCGGCAGCCAGATGTAGCCGATGGCGCCCGGCGGCAGCCCCTGCAGGTGCAGGCCCGCAGCCAGGAAGCCGAGCACGTTCGTCACCGCGATCGGAAAGCCCAGCGCCGCACTGGTCGCCACCGCATTGTGGATGGGCACGCGGCACCAGGTCATGAACGGCACGCTGATGAAGGCGCCGCCCGCGCCCAGCAGGCCCGACAGGCAGCCGATCACGCCGCCCGCGCCCAGTTGCCCCAGCGTGCCCGGCATGTCGCGCGCGCGCTGGGTCTCGCTCTTGAAGAACATGCGCAGCGCCGAATAGCCCACGAACAGCCCGAAGAACATGCCCAGGTAGCTGCCCTTGAGCACCGCGAAGATGCCCAGGCTGGCCACCAGCCCGCCGAGCACGATGCCGGGCGCCAGGCGCCAGACGATGTCCCAGCGCACCGCGCCGCGCCGGTGGTGCGCGCGCACGCTGGAGGCCGAGGTGAACATGATGGTCGCCATCGACGTTGCGATCGCCATCTTGATCGCCAGCTCTGGCTCGACCGACTGGCGCCCGAGCAGGTAGCTCATGAACGGCACCAGGATCATGCCGCCGCCGATGCCCAGCAGCCCCGCGAGAAAACCGGCCACTAGGCCCAGGCCGGCCAGCATGGCGATCGTGGAGGGATCAATCAGGGACATGGGGATTGCGCAAAAGAACAAAGGCCACCGGAGCCGGTGGCCTTTGCAGGGCATGAGAGGTGTTCGCAACATCCACCGGGCGGTTGTCCTGAACCGGGGGTTCAGGTGGGCGAGGGCAGCTCGACGTTGGGTTCATCTGACGCGAGACGATCACGCTCGAGGAGCAATGTACCAAGCCCATGCTACGTATAGCATTGGTTCAAGGAACTTAAAACCCAGCAGCGCTGCGAACGACTCCATTGTATGCGCTGCGAAGGGGCCTTCCGGGCAAACGGATTTATCAGCGCCGTAAGCCTGGTTAAATTTCTAAACTTGCTATTTCAGCGCCGAATCCAGGCGCTCGAGCAGGGCCTGCATGCGCGGCTCGTCGAGGTCCAGCGTGGCCTGCGCGACGGGCTCGGGCGCAGGCACCGGTGCAGGCTGGGGAGCCGCCGCGGCTTCGGCCGCCGCCGCTTCGGCTGCCGCAGCCGCCGCCTGGGATTCGAGCAGGTCGAAGGCGATGTTCAGCGCCGCCAGCACCGCGATCTTCTCGCGGCCGCGGATCTTGCCGGTGTCGCGGATGCCGCACATCGCCGCATCCACATGCTTGACGGCCGTCTGCAGGCGCTCCTCCTGGCCTTCAGGGCAGCCCAGCATGTAGCTCTGCTGCATGATGTGTACTTCCATCTGCTTCATACGTCATCCTGTTCGAAGGTCTTGGGCAGGCGCTCGATCATCGCGTCCACGCGCGCTCGCGCCGCGTTCAGCCGCGATTGTAAGGAGTCGCGCTCCTGGGTGAGCGTGGCGACCTGCTCCTGCAGCTGTGCATGGGCGCGTTGCAGGGCTTCGTGGCGGGCCAGCAGGGCTTCTGCCCGTTCCAGTATCAAGTCCAAAGACGACGTGGTGACCATAGGGAGACAGTGAATTAAGTAGGAGCGACCGCGAACGGCGATAAAATTGTATCCGTTGGTGCTCGCCGCAATGGTTCACAGCGCGGCAGTTCAACGGGAAGCAGGGAAGTGTGCCGGTCTTTCGGCCGGTTGCCACTCAACCTGCGCTGCCCCCGCAACGGTAAGCGACTGATAGCGTTGTGACGCTATCTGCAGCCACATTCTAGCCACTGAACACCTTGAACAAGTGCTTGGGAAGGCGTGTGCTGTAACGTCGCCAGCCCGGATACCGGCCAACGATGTGGATGACGCGCCTTTTCGCCCGGCGAGGGCAGGGCGAGCATCCTTGTTTCCCATTTGCCGGCGGGGAGGCCGGCGCGGGTCATTCTGATTTCCCTGTTCCCCATGAGTCCGATTTCTCTGCCGCCCCGCGCGTGTGCCGCGCTGCGCCTGTCCGCCATTTCCGTCGCCGCGCTGGCGCTTTGCTCGCCCGCGCTGGCGCAGGACGGCGGCGCCCCGCTGTCCGAAATGGTGGTCACCGCCAACCGCACCGCACAGCCGCTGTCCGACCTGGTGGCCGATATGTCCATCGTCGACCGCGAGACCATCGAGCGCGCCGGCCCCAGCGGCGTGGCCGATGTGCTCTCGCGCCTGCCGGGCATCGAGATGGTGCGCAACGGCGGCCCCGGCGCCACCACCAGCCTGTATTTGCGCGGTGCCGATACACGTTTTACGGCCGTATACATCGACGGCGTGCGCATCGATTCGCAGTCCACCGGCGGCGCCTCGTGGCAGGCCATTCCGCTGTCGGTGATCGACCGCATCGAGGTGCTGCGCGGCCCGGCGGCCGCGGTCTACGGCTCGGACGCGATGGGCGGCGTGGTGCAGATCTTCACCAGGAAAGGCGAAGGCGCGCCGCAGCCCTATGTGGGCATGGGCCTGGGCAACCGCGGCACCTTCACCGCCGAGGCTGGCGTGAGCGGCGGTGCGGATGGCTGGGACTACGCCATCGGCCTGGCGCGCGCGCAGTCGCACGGCTTCAACGCCCGCACCGTGGCCACCGCCAACCCCGACGACGACGGCTACCGCAACAATGCCGTGTTCGGACGCCTGGGCTACCAGATCAACCGCCAGCACCGCGTCGAGGCGACCCTGCTGTCCTCGACCATGAACTCGGGCTACGACGCATCGAAGCCCCCGGTCGACGACCGCAGCATCAGCAAGCTGCAGACCCTGGGCCTGAACTGGCAGGCGCAGTGGACCTCGGAGTACAGCACCAAGCTGCAGTACACGCAGTCGCGCGACGAGTACGAGACCCGGCCCTCGCCCTACCTCACCGACACGCGCCTGCAGAACTACCTGTTCCAGAACGAATACCGGCGCGGCATCCACACGCTGACGGCGGCGCTGGAGCGCCGCGAGGACAAGCTGGAGAACGGCGACATCGACCGCAAGCGCTTCCAGAACGCGCTGGCGCTGGGCTGGGGCCTGCGCAGCGGTGCGCACACGGCGCAGTTCAACCTGCGCCATGACCGCGACAGCGAGTTCGGCGGCAAGACCACCGGCAGCGCCTCGTACGGCTACGAGTTCATGCCGCACTGGCGCGCCACGGTCTCGGCGGGCACGGCCTTTCGCGCGCCGACGCTGTACCAGCGCTTCAGTATGTACGGCGACCCGTCGCTCACGCCCGAGCAGGGCCGCAATGCCGAACTGGGGCTGCGCTGGGCCGACGGCCACGACAGCTTCTCGGCCACCGTCTACCGCAACCGCGTGCGCAACCTCATCAACTGGGTGGGCGGCACCGGCACCTGCGCGGGCAATGAGGGCCCGTTCGGCGGCTGCTACGCCAGCGTGGGCCGCGCGGTCTATGAAGGCGTGACGCTGGCCGGCGGCACGCGCGTCGGCATGGTGAACCTGCGCGCCTCGGTGGACTTCCAGAACCCGCACGACCTGGACACCGGCAAGATGCTGGCCCGCCGCGCCAAGCGCCGCGCCACGCTGTCGGCCGACACCACGCTGGCGGGCTGGACGCTGGGCGGTGAGCTGCAGGCCAACGGCCAGCGCTACGACGACGCGGCCAACACCAAGGTGCTGGGCGGCTACACGCTGCTGAACCTGACGGCGAGCACGCAGCTGGGCAAGGACTTCAGCCTGGTCGCGCGGCTGAACAACCTGGCCGACAAGAAGTACGAACTGGCCCGCACCTACGCCACCGAAGGCCGCTCGGTCTACGTGGGCGTGCGCTGGGCGCCCCGCTGATGGCGCGCTGCGTCGCCCTGCTGGTGGCGGCCATGGCCTCGGGCCAGGGCAAGACCACGACCACCGCCGCGCTGGCGCGCCTGCACCGGCGCCAGGGGCGGCGCGTGCAGGTGTTCAAGTGCGGGCCGGACTTCCTCGATCCGCACTGGCTGCAGCTGGCCAGCCGCGCGCCGGTGCATGCGCTGGACCGCTGGATGACCGGCGAGGCCGACGTGCGCCAGCGCCTGCATGCGGCGGCCGAGAGCTGCGACCTGATTCTGGTCGAAGGCGTGATGGGGCTGTTCGACGGCCCGAGCAGTGCCGCCGACCTGGCCAAGGCACTGGGCATTCCGGTGCTGGCGGTGATCGACGCCTCGGCCATGGCCGGCAGCTTTGGCGCCGTGGCGCACGGGCTGCGGCACTACGACGAGGCACTTCCGCTGGCCGGCGTGCTGGCCAACCGCGTCGCGGGCGAGCACCACGCCGAACTGCTGCGCCAAGGCCTGCGCGAGCCGGACCTGTGGCTGGGCGCACTGCCGCGGGTGTCCATCGACGAAAGCGCCCGCCTGCTGCCCGAGCGGCACCTGGGCCTGATCGCCGCGCAGGAGCTGCCCGATGCCGAGCGGCGGCTCGACGCTGCCGCCGACGCACTGGCGCAGACCCCGCTGGGCGCCAAGCCCTGGGCTGCCTGGCAGGCCGACTGGTCGGTGGAATTCGCGCCACCGGCCGAGCCGGCGCCTGCGCCGCCGCGCCTGCTGGCCGGCCGCCGCGTGGCCGTGGCGCGCGACGCGGCCTTCAATTTCATCTACGCGGCCAACCTCGACTGCCTGCAGGCCATGGGGGCCGAGCTGCGTTTCTTCTCGCCGCTGGCGGGCGAGCGCCTGCCGGCCTGCGACGCGCTGTGGCTGCCCGGCGGCTACCCCGAGCTGCATGCGGCGGCGCTGCAGGCCAACACCGGCCTGCAGCTCGACCTGCAAAGCCACGTGGAGCAGGGCCGGCCCGTCTGGGCCGAGTGCGGTGGCATGGTGGCGCTGTGCGAAGGGCTGAGCGACGCCGATGGCCATCGGCACGCGCTGTGGCAGTTGCTGCCCGGGCAGGCCACGATGCAGAAGCGCCTGGCCGGGCTGGGCATGCAGCAGCTGCAGACACCGTGGGGCCTGCTGCGCGGCCACACTTTCCACTATTCGAAGCTGGCCAGCGATGCGCAGGTGCTGGCGCGTTCCAGCCGCCCGGGGCAGGAGCCGCGCGCCGATGCGGGCGAGGCCCTGTACCGGCACGGCAGCATCCATGCCAGCTATTTCCATGCCTGGTTCCCTTCATGCCCCGAGGCGGTGGCCGGGCTGCTGGGAGCCGTGCCACCATGACGGCCATGGACACATTGATCGATCCGAAGCTTCGCGCCTTGCTGCTGGGCGGCCAGAAAAGCGGCAAGTCGCGTCGCGCCGAGCTGCTGGCCGCGCAATGGCTGGCCCAGCAGCCAGGTCATGAAGCCCTGCTGGTCGCCACGGCCACCGCCTGGGATGGCGAGATGCGCGCGCGCATCGCCCGCCACCAGCGCGACCGCGCGGAGCGCGTGCCAGGCATGGCCACCATCGAGGAGCCGCGTGACCTCGCCGCCGCGCTGGCTGCGCACAGTGCGCCGCACCGCCTGTTGGTGGTGGATTGCCTGACGCTGTGGCTCACCAACTGGCTGATGCCGGCGCCCGAGGATTTGAAGCAAAATATGCCCCCAGCGCAAGCGTGGCAAGCGCAGGAGGCTCTCTTTTTGGAAGCGTTGCAGCAGGCACGCGGGCCGGTGGTGCTGGTCGGCAACGAGATCGGCCTGGGCGTGATTCCGCTCGGGAGCGAGGTGCGGGCCTTCGTCGATGCGCTGGGGACGCTGAACCAGCGGGTGGCGGCGGTGTGCAATCGGGTGACGTTGATGGCGGCGGGCTTGCCGTTGCAATTGAAATGATGAATTTTTTCATGGCTGTGGTGGCGCGGTTTTCCGAGGCGGGGAAGGTGCTTTGGCATGCACGCTCCGTGCCCTGCCTTTCTCGGCACGGCGAGAGGCGCGGAGGGCAACCTCAGGGGCCGAGCGAAGCGATGGCCCGGCCAGTCTCCCCACCCCTTCTGGCTGCGCCTGGGGCGGGGCGTTTGCGGGGTGGCATGCGCGTCGGAGCGCGCATGCTTCGTTATCTGACTCGCCGCGGTTGTTCGAACGGAGCGCCCTTGGGCGCGAAGAGAGTTCTGCGGCGCACCCCGCAAACGTCACGCCACAGGTTGCCCCAACGCAAGGCGTTGGGGTCGCAGACAGCAGGGCCTGCTTCTTTTGCCTACTTTTCTTGCAGGAGCAAGAAAAGTAGGTCGGCCGCCGGGCCGAAACCCCGGCTCCTGTCCATGGATTCGTTCAAAGCATTTTTCTCTGCATTGGCACTGTGCGCCGCCGCAACCTCCGCCACCGCCGTGCAACTGATCGCCCCCCAGGCCGTCACCGACGACCGCGGCCGCACCGTCCAGTTGCCCGCCAATCCCCAGCGCATCGTCAGCATGCTCCCTTCGCTGACCGAGGGCGTCTGCGCGCTGCAGCTGTGCGACCGGCTGGTGGGCGTGGACCGGTTCTCGAACTGGCCCGAGTCGGTGCGCAAGCTGCCGGTGCTGGGCGGCGGGGTGGACCCGAACGTCGAGGCCGTGGTGGCGGCGCGGCCCGATGTGGTGCTGCTGTCGCGGGCCGCGGCCGTCAAGGTGGCTCAGCGCCTGGAGTCGCTGGGCCTCACCGTGGTGGTGACCGATGTGAACTCGCAGCAGGGCGTGCACAAGGCGCTGCTGCGGCTGGCGCGCCTGCTGGGCGTGCCCGAGGCCGAGGCGGAAAAGGTCTGGCGCGAGATCAATGCCGGCGTCGAGGCCGCGGCGCAGTCCATGCCCGCATCGGCGAAGAACGCCCGCGTGTACTTCGAGGTGAGCCGCGGGCCGTATGCGGCCGGGCCGCAGTCCTTCATCGGCGAGACGCTGGCGCGCCTGGGCGTGCGCAACGTGGTGCCGCCCGAGCTGGGGCCGTTTCCGCGCCTGAGCCCGGAATTCCTGCTGCGCGCCAACCCCGACGTCATCATGATGGGCAGCCGCAGCATGCAGGTGGCCACCTCGTACCCGGGCTGGGAACACCTCGCGGCCGTCAAGGGCCAGCGCGTCTGCATCTTCCCGCAGGAAGAGGCCGACATCATCGTGCGCCCCGGCCCGCGCATGGCCGAGGCCGCGCGGCTGATGGCCGGCTGCCTGACGGAAAAACTGGGCACCGGCAAGTGAACGCTACGCACGACATGGGCCCGGGCCTGGCCCGCAGCCGCTGGCTGGCACTGGTGCTGGCGGTGCTGACCGCGCTGCTGCTGGCCGTGGGCGCCAGCGTGGGCAGCACCGGCTGGGAGAGCGTGCTGCGCATGCGCGATGACCCGGTGGCCTGGCAGATCGTGACCGACATCCGCCTGCCGCGCTCGGCCGGCGCCTGGTTGGCCGGCGCACTGCTGGGCCTGGCGGGCGCGGTGGCGCAGGGGCTGTTCCGCAACCCGCTGGCCGAGCCATACCTGCTGGGCAGCGCCTCGGGCGCGGCACTGGGCAGCGCCATCGGCCTGGTGGCCATGGGCACGGCGCTCACCGGGCTGGACATCTGGCACCGCCTGGGCATGACCGGCATGGCCTTCGCGGGCGCCGCTGGCGCCGTGCTGCTCACGGTGACGCTGGCGCGCAATGTGCAGAGTACGCTGCGCCTGCTGCTGGCGGGCGTGATCGTCGGCGTGGTGCTGGGCGCCGTGCGCGACCTGATCGAGCTGCGCCATCCCGACATCCTGCAGGCCATGCAGAGCTTCGTGCTCGGCACCTCGGCCTTCGTGGGCTGGAGCGGCTGCGCGCTGATGCTGGCCGTGTGGCTGCTGTGCTCGCTGGCGGCCTGGGCCTTCTCGCGCGTGCTCGACGGGCTGACGCTGGGCGAGGCCACGGCGCACAGCCTGGGCCTGCCGCTGGCGCCCATGCGCTACGGCCTGGTGCTGGTGCTGGCGCTGGCCACGGGCACCTCGGTGGCGCAGACCGGGCTGATCGCCTTCGTGGGCCTGGCCGCGCCGCACCTGGTGCGCAGCCTGGTGCGCGTGGGGCACGGCCGCAGCCTGCTGCTGGCCAGCGTCATGGGCGGCGTGCTGCTGCTGGCGGCCGACATCCTGGCGCGCTGGCTGATTGCGCCGCAGGAGCTGCCGGTGGGCGTGCTCACCGCGGCGCTGGGCGGCACCTACCTGCTGTGGCGCATGCACCGCCGCACAGCGGGCGGAGGCCTGGGATGAGCGCCGCCATGACCAAGATCGCCATCGCCGCCGAGCACATCGGGGCGCAGGTGCACCACAAGCCCATCCTGCACGACGTGACGGTGCGCCTGGGCGCGGGGCGCTGGACCAGCATCGTCGGCCCCAACGGCGCGGGCAAGTCCTCGCTGCTCAAGGTGCTGTGCGGGCTGTGGCCGGTACATTCGCTGCAGGGCGGGGTGCAGTTGCTGGACCAGCCCTTGCAGGGCTGGCCGCGCCAGCAGCGCGCGCGCGCGCTGGCCTGGCTGGGCCAGAACGAGACCGCCACCGACGAGCTGACCAGCTACGACGTGGCCATGCTCGGCCGGTTGCCGCACCAGGCCTGGCTGGCCTCGCCCAGCGACGAGGACCACGCCGTGGTGCGCCAGTGCCTGCAGGCCACCCAGGCCTGGGACTGGCGCCACCGGCCGCTGGCCGAGCTGTCGGGCGGCGAGCGCCAGCGCGTGCTGCTGGCCCGGGCCCTGGCCGTGCAGGCCCAGGTGCTGTTGATGGACGAGCCGCTGGCCAACCTCGACCCGCCGCACCAGACCGATTGGATGCTCATCGTGCGCGAGCTGGTGACCCAGGGCACCAGCGTGGTCAGCGTGCTGCACGAGCTGTCGGTGGCGCTGCAGGCCGACGACATGCTCATCATGCAGGCCGGCCGGGCCGTGCACCACGGCGCCTGCGCCGACCCCGCCACCCATGCGGCGCTGGAGGCCGTGTTCGAGCATCGCATCCAGGTGCGGCAGCTCGACGGCCAGTGGCTGGCCATCCCGCGCATGGCGCGCCATTGATTGAAAGAGGAAACCATGCAGATCGAAACTCCCCCCACCGAAAAGCCCTACGAGAAGCCCGAGGGCGAACGCCGCGGCCTGGTCATCGTCAACACCGGCGATGGCAAGGGCAAGAGCACGGCGGCCTTCGGCCTGGCCTTCCGCGCCACCGGCCGCGGCAAGGCCGTGAAGGTGTTCCAGTTCATGAAGGTGCCCACGGCGCGCTTCGGCGAGCACCGCCTGGCCGAGCAGGTGGGTCTGCCCATTGAAGGTCTGGGCGACGGCTTCAGCTGGAAGAGCAAGGACCTGGACCAGTCGGGCCAGCTCGCGCGCGACGGCTGGGAAAAGGCCAAGGCCGCGATCCTGTCGGGCGAGTACTTCCTGGTGGTGCTCGACGAGGTCACCTACCCGCTGATCTACGGCTGGCTGCCGCTGCAGGAGGTGCTCGACACCCTGGCCGCGCGGCCGAAGGACGTGCACGTCTGCCTCACCGGCCGGCGCTGCCCGCAGGAGATCATCGACATCGCCGACACGGTGACCGAGATGAAGCTCGTCAAGCACGCCTTCCAGGCCGGCATTCCGGCGCAGCGCGGCATCGAGGACTGAGGCCGTGGCCTTGCTCCGCCGCCACCTGCCCACGCCGCTGGGCGAGATGCTGGCCGTGGCGTCGGGGCAGGGGCTGTGCATGCTCGAATTCGACGTGCCGCAGCGCGTGGCACGCGAGCTGGCCCAGGTCGAGGCCGCGCGCGGCGGCGCTGCGCAGGCGGGTCGCAACGCGGTGCTTGACCAGTTGGCCGCAGAGCTGGCGGAGTATTTTGCGGGGCAGCGGCAGGTCTTCGGCGTGCCGCTCGACCTGGTCGGCACGCCGTTCCAGGTCGGCGCCTGGCAGGCGCTGCTGCAGATTCCGTACGGCCGCACGCGCAGCTATGCCGAGCAGGCGCGCGCCATCGGCCGGCCTACGGCCACGCGCGCCGTGGCGGCGGCCAACGGGCAGAACAAGGTCTCCATCGTCGTGCCCTGCCACCGCCTGGTTGGCAGCGACGGCAGCCTCACCGGCTTTGGCGGCGGGCTGCCGCGCAAGCGCGCACTGCTGACGCTGGAGGGCGGGGCGGCCTGAGCCGCCCGCCGCATAAAGGCTCACAATCGAACCATGGCCGATACACCTCTTCCTCCCGCCCATTCCATGCACCCCGCGACGATCGCCGCCACGCCCTTCACCGAGGCCGAGCGCGCCGCCGTCTACCGCGCCATCTACGAGCGCCGCGACATGCGCCACTTTGCCGGCGGCACCGTGGCCGAGGACGTGCTGCTGCGCCTGCTGCGCGCCGCGCACCATGCGCCCAGCGTGGGTTTCATGCAGCCGTGGCGCTTCATCCGCGTCAAGAGCCGCGCGCTGCGCCAGGGCATCCATGCGCTGGTCGAGGAAGAGCGCGTGCGCACCGCCCACGCGCTGGGCGAGCGCGAGGAAGACTTCATGAAGCTCAAGGTGCAGGGCGTGCTCGATGCGGCCGAGGTGCTGGTGGTGGCCATGCCGCCGGGGCGCGAGGCGCACATCTTCGGCCGCCGCACGCTGCCCGAGATGGACATCGCCAGCACCGCCTGCGCCATCCAGAACCTGTGGCTGGCCGTGCGCGCCGAGGGCCTGGGCATGGGCTGGGTGTCGATCTTCGAGCCGCAGGCGCTGGCCGCGCTGCTGCACATGCCGGCGGGCGCGCATCCGCTGGGCGTGCTGTGCCTGGGCCCCGTCGATGCCTACTACGCCGAGCCCATGCTGCAGCAGGAGAAATGGGCCTGCCGCGCGCCGCTGGGCGACATGCTGATGGACGACGTCTGGACCGAGGAACCGCCCGCGGCATGACGGCGATCACGTGGACGGAGCTGCTGGCCTGGTCGTTCAGCCCGCTGGGCTGGCTATACAGGGCGCTCACGGCTGCGCCGGATGCGGCCGTCCTATGGT
Source organism: Comamonas humi (assembly GCF_054782535.1). Taxonomy (NCBI): domain Bacteria; kingdom Pseudomonadati; phylum Pseudomonadota; class Betaproteobacteria; order Burkholderiales; family Comamonadaceae; genus Comamonas; species Comamonas humi. The sequence continues at coordinate 186,573 of NZ_BAAGSH010000004.1, forward strand.
CGCAGAACGTGCTGTGCGCGCTGATCGCCGTGCTGGTGGCGCTGGCGCTGGACCGGCTCTGGGGCGAGCCACCCGCGTGGCTGCACCCCGTGGTCTACATGGGCAAAGCGCTCGGTGCCATAGGAAAAATAATAGCGCCTCGCGCTGATCATCCAAGGGATTGGGCGCGATTTATATTGGGAATGATTGCCTGGTGCGCGCTAGCAGCTATTATTTTTGCTCTTTACTGGCTGATCCTCTTTGTGCTGCCGTATCAGCCCTGGTGGCTGGCCGGCGTGTGCATGGGCGTGCTGCTCAAGCCGCTGCTGGCCTGGCGCATGCTGAAGGACGAGGTGCTGGCCGTCGAGGCCGCGCTGCAGCAGTCGCTGCCGGCGGGCCGTGAGCGGCTATCGTGGCTGGTGAGCCGCGACACCGCGCAGCTCGACGCCGCCACGGTGCGCGAGAGCGCCATCGAGACCCTGGCCGAGAACCTCTGCGACTCCGTCATCGCGCCGCTGTTCTGGTTCGCCGTTGCCGGCCTGCCGGGCGCGGCCGTCTACCGCCTGGCCAACACGGCCGACGCCATGTGGGGCTACCCCGGCTGGCGCGGTGAAGGCGCCCAGCGCCGCCACTGGCAGTGGGCCGGCAAGTGGGCGGCGCGGGCCGACGATGTGCTCAACTGGATTCCGGCGCGCCTCACGGCCGCATGGCTGGCGCTGGTGGCCGGCGGCGTGCCCTGGCAGGCGCTGCGGCGCGATGCGCGCGTGACGCCGTCGCCCAACGGCGGCTGGCCCATGGGCGCGATGGCGCTGGCGCTGGGCGTGCGCCTGTCCAAGCCCGGGGTGTACCAGCTCCATGCGCAGGGCGCGGCGCCCGGCTCCGCCGATTTGCAGCGGGCCGTGCATCTGGCATCCAAAGTAATTGCGGCGCAGGTGGGGTGCGCGCTGGCAGCTATCGTTTTGATGGCAATGTGGTTCGGAGCGCTCCATGGCTGAGGGCATGCACGGCGGCACCGATGCGCTGGGCGTGCCGGCGCACGACTTCTCTACCAACCGCAACGCCTGCGGGCCGTGCCCCGTGGCCATGGAAGCGCTGCAGGCCGCGCATGCGGCGCAGTACCCCGATCCGCGCTACACCAGCCTGCGCGCGCGGCTCGCGGCCTTCCACGCGGTGGCAGTGCGGCGCATCCTGATCGGCGGCAGCAGCAGCGAGCTGATCCACCGCCTCACCCAGCATGCGGCGCGCAGCGGCGCCCAGGCTGTCGCGCTGCCCCGGCACCACTATGGCGACTACGCCCAGGCGGCGCGCGTCTGGGGATTGCAGCCGTCCGCGCCCGGCGAACTGCACTGGCTCTGCGAGCCGTCGAGCCCGCTGGGGCAACTGGAGGCATTCCCGGCGCCCGCAGCCGGCGGCTGGCAGGTGCTCGACTGCGCCTACCGCCCGCTGTGGCTCGAAGGCGGGCCGCCGCAACGGAATCTGGACCACGTGTGGCAGCTATGGACGCCCAACAAGGCCCTGGGCATGACGGGCGTGCGCGCCGCGTATGCGATTGCGCCGCTGCACGCCACGGACGACGAGCTGGACACACTGCGCGAGCTGGCGCCATCGTGGGTGGTCGGCGCGCACGGCGTGGCCCTGCTCGAAGCCTGGACGAGCGACGCCGCGCAGCAGTGGCTGGCGCACAGCCTGCCGACGCTGCGCGACTGGAAGCGCCGGCAGCTCGCGCTGTGCGAGCGGCTGGGCTGGCAGATCATCCCCGGCCACCAGGCCAATTACTTTGTGGCGCGCCTGCCTTTGACCGAAGAATGCATGCAGCAGCGCCTGGCGAGCCTGCGCGCGCAGGGCACCAAGCTGCGTGACTGCGCCAGTTTCGGTCTGCCCGGCCACGTGCGCCTGGGCGTGCTGCCACCCGCATCGCAGGCCGCGCTGGAGCAGGCCTGGGGCAGCCCATGAACCCGTTCATCCTCTAACCAAGACGCTACCATTTCGCATGGACTTACCCATTCCCTCCTTGCGCTCCGTTGTCGTGGAGCGCTACGTGACCCCCTTGCGCGAAGGCGGCTCCATGCCGGCCGTGGTCGAGGCCGATGACCTCGGCCTGTATGTGCTCAAGTTCCGCGGCGCCGGGCAGGGCGTGCGCGCCCTGATGGCCGAGTTGATCGCCGGCGGCATCGCGCGGGCGCTCGGCCTGCCCATTCCCGAGATCGTGCTGGCCACGCTCGATGCCAAGCTGGCGCAGACCGAGCCCGACCCCGAGATCCAGGACCTGATCCGCGCCAGCGACGGCCTGAACGTCGGGCTGGACTACCTGCCGGGATCGGTGAACTTCGACCCCGCGGTCGATAGGGTCGACAGCGACTTCGCGTCGCGCCTGGTGTGGTTCGACACGCTGGTGAGCAATGTCGACCGCACCGCGCGCAACACCAACCTGCTGGTGTGGCAGCGCCAGCCCTGGCTGATCGACCACGGCGCCACGCTGACCTTTCACCACGCCTGGGAAGGGCGGGTGGCCGACCCCGGCAAGCCCTATGCGCCCATCGCCGAGCATGTGCTGCTGCCGCAGGCCACGCAGCTGGCACAGGTCGACGAGGCGCTGGCGCAGCGGCTCACGCCCGCGGTGCTGCAGGCCATCCTGGCGGCCGTGCCCGACTGCTTTCTGGACCAGGCGGCGCAGGACCGCCAGGGCGATGCGCTGGCCGACCCGCAGGCCCACCGCGCCGCGTATGTGGATTATTTTCTGGCCCGGCTGCAGGACCGTGGCCGCTGGTTGCAAGGAGCCATCGATGCACGCGCCTGATGTGTATGACTACGCGGTCGTGCGCGTGGTGCCGCGCGTGGAGCGCGAGGAGTTCGTCAACGCCGGCGTGATCGTCTCGTGCCAGCGCAGCGGCTACCTGCAGGCCGCCATGGCGCTGGACGAGGCGCGGCTGCTGGCGCTCGACCCTGGGGTCGACCTGGAGACGGTGTACCGCCACCTGGGCAGCATCATCGCCATCTGCGAGGGCCGGCCCGAGGGCGGGCCGATCGCGCAGCTGCCGTTCCGCGCGCGCTTCCACTGGCTCACGGCCAGGCGCAGCAGCATCATCCAGACCTCGGCCGTGCACACCGGCCTGTGCCTGCATGGCGACCATGCGCTCGAGCGCATCCTGCAGCGCATGGTGCTGCCCCTGCAACCCAAGGTGCGCGCATGACGGCGTGGTGCGTGATGGTGCTGGGCACCAGCAGCGGCGCCGGCAAGAGCTGGGTGGCCACGGCGCTGTGCGCCTGGTACCGGGCGCAGGGCTACAAGGTCGCGCCCTTCAAGGCGCAGAACATGAGCAACAACGCGCGCGTCGTCGCCACGCCCGATGGCCAATGGGGCGAGATCGGCACTGCGCAGTACCTGCAGGCGCTGGCCGCGGGCGCGGTGCCCGACGTGCGCATGAACCCGCTGCTGCTCAAGCCCGAGGCCGACACGCATAGCCAGGTCGTGCTGTTCGGCCAGGTGGACGAGGCCCTCAGCCGCATGCCCTGGCGCGGCCGCAGCCTGACGGTCTGGCCGCAGATCGCCCAGGCGCTGGACGAGCTGCGCGCCGAGAACGACGTGGTGGTAATCGAGGGCGCGGGCTCGCCCGCCGAGATCAACCTGCATGCCAGCGACGTGGTCAACATGCGCGTAGCCCGGCACTGCGACGCGCACTGCCTGCTGGTGGCCGACATCGACCGCGGCGGCGCGTTTGCGCACCTGTACGGCACCTGGGCGCTGCTGCCGCCCGAGGAGCGGACGCTGATCAAGGGTTTCGTGCTCAACAAGTTCCGCGGCGACGCGAGCCTGCTCGCGCCCGCGCCGCAGATGCTGCAGGAGCTGACGGGCGTACCCACCGTGGCCACCATCCCCATGCAGTTCCACCACGGCCTGCCCGAGGAGGACGGCGTCTTCGACGAGCGCTCCACCGCCACCGGCGCCGTCCACACCACCATCGCCGTCGTGGCCTATCCGCGCATCAGCAACCTCGACGAGTTCCAGCCGCTCAAGGCCGTGCCCGGCGTGCGCCTGGTATGGGCGCGCTCGCCGGCCGAGCTGCAGGCGGCCGACTGGATCATCCTGCCCGGCTCCAAGGCCACCGCCAGCGACCTGCAGTGGCTGCGCCGCCAGGGGCTGGACGCGGCCATCTGCGCGCATGCGGCCCGGGGCGGGCGGGTGCTGGGCATCTGCGGCGGCCTGCAGATGCTGGGCGAGGCGCTGATCGACCCGCACGGCATCGACGGCAACGCCGCCGGCCTGGGGCTGCTGCCGCTGGCCACGCTGTTCGACCAGGCCAAGACCGTGCAGCCCAGCCGCGTGCAGTTGCCCGCGCTGCAATCGCCGTGGCAGGCGCTGTCGGGCGTGCAGGCCGAGGGCTACGAGATCCACCACGGCGTGACCCGGCTGCGCGCCGACATGCAGGCGGCCGGCGACCGCGCCACCGAGCTGCTGCCCGGCCTGGCCTGGCAGGGCGCGAACCCGGCGGTGCTGGGCACCTACATGCATGGCTGGTTCGAGTGCCCGGCGGTGCTGCACGCGCTGTTCGGCGCCCAGGCGCCCACGCTGGACACGGTGTTCGCGCGCATGGCCGAAGGCGTGTCCGAGTGGTTCGGCGACGCCTTGTAGTCCGTATCTGGCGCGGCCTGTGAATCCCGGCTGACGCCGGGGCCGCGCGCCGGGAAGCATGCTTGGGTGATTCAAGGAGGTCACCCATGACAAACATCTGGATCCGTTCCCTGCAGACCGTGGCCGTTGCCGCCGCCCTGGCCGTGGTCGGCACCGCCAGCGCCGATGCGGCGCAGCACGCCAAGAAACCCGCTGCCTCCCAGCGCCACGACCGCAGCGGCCCGAACGGCGAGCCGGCCAACGCCGACCGCCTGGCCAACCCCGTGGGCACGCCCGACGACTTTGCCCGCAACGCCGTGGCGCGCTGCTCGGCCTTCAAGACCCAGGAAGACCAGCGCGCCTGCGTGGAGCGCGTGCGCCAGCCCGTCACCGACGGCAGCGTGGGCGGCGGCGGCGTGCTGCGCGAGTACACCTACACCGTGCCGGCCAACCAGTAGGCACGCGCTCAGCCATCACTCCTGAAAAAATAGCTTCCAGCGCACGGCAGACGGGCGCTGGAAGCTATTTTCATTGGTATTTCTTGGTGGCGTTCAAAGCCAGGGTTTCAGCCAGCCCAGCCCGTCGCGGGTGGCATGCGGCGCGGCGCCGCGCGCGGGCTTGTACTCGCAGCCTATCCAGCCATCCCAGCCCAGGCTGTCCAGCAGCCCAAACAGGTAGCGGTAGTTGATCTCGCCCACATCGGGCTCGTGGCGCTCGGGCACGCCGGCGATCTGGAAATGGCCGACGTTGCCCGTGGGCAGGTACTGGCGGATCTTCACGCCCAAGTCGCCTTCGACGATCTGGCAGTGGTACAGGTCCATCTGCACCTTGACATTGGGCTCGGCGATCTCGGCCACCAGCGCGTGGGCCTGGTCCTGGCGGCTCAGGAAGAAGCCGGGCATGTCGCGGCCGTTGATGGGCTCGAGCAGGATCTGTATGCCGTGGGGCGCGGCTTGCCGGGCGGCGTGGCGCACATTGGCCACGTAGGTGGCGTGCACCTGCGCGGCGTCGGCGCCCTGGGGCACGAGGCCGGCCATCACGTGGATGCGCGGGCAGCCCAGGGCGCGCGCGTATTCGACGGCCTGGTCAATACCTTCGCGGAATTCGGCCTCGCGTCCCGGCAGGCAGGCAAGGCCGCGCTCGCCCGCGTCCCAGTGGCCGGGCGGGGCGTTGAACAGCACCTGCTGCAGGCCATACTGCTGCAGCAGTTCGGCCAGCTGCGCGGATGGGTAGGCATAGGGGAAAAGGTATTCGACGGCCTTAAAGCCATCGCGGGCAGCGGCGGCAAAGCGATCGAGGAAGTCCACGTCGTTGTAGAGCATGGACAGGTTGGCGGCAAAGCGTGGCATGAGTTTCCTCTTGAAATGATAGCTGCTAGCACTTGTCAGGTAATGATTTCCAGTGTTTTATCTATTGAAAATAGCATGTGGAAAGCGCTGGCAGCTATGTTTTTTGCAGGGGCTGCTAGTCCGCGGCTTCGTCGGTCTCGAACCGCGCCTGCCCCTGCGTGGCACTGACGATGGCGGCGCGCAGCGCCTGCAGCTCGCGGTCGTTCACCCGCAGCAGCAGCAGCACGTCGGCGGCGTGCTGCACGTCAAGGATCTCGGCCTGCGCGTCGGCCGCGAGCCGGCGCACCAGGCCCTCGTGCGGGTAGGCGAAGCGGCAGCGCAGCTCGCTGAACGACTGCACCGGCAGCTTCTCGGCCGTCAGCAGCGCCTGCGCCACGGCGTCGGTGTAGGCGCGCACCAGGCCGCCGGCGCCCAGCTTCACGCCGCCGTAGTAGCGCACCACGGTGGCCAGCACGTTCTGCAGGTCCTGGTGGCGCAGCACGTTCAGCATCGGCCGCCCGGCGGTGCCGCTGGGTTCGCCGTCATCGTTGGCCGCGCCGTCGCTGCCGGCCAGCAGGGCCCAGCAGACGTGCGTGGCGGCGGGGTGCTCGGCGCGCAGCGCGTCGACGATCTGCTGCGCATGCGCTCGGTCGCGCACCGGCTGCACACAGCCGATGAAGCGGCTTTTCTTGATGAGCAGTTCGCAGTGGACGGGGTGCGCGAGGGAGAAAGGCATGCAGGCAGGCAAGTGGCAATTTTTTGCAATCGGAGAGGTCAACGCCGGCACATTGTCATGCGTTGTACACATGCCTCTGTTGCAATAACGGGGCGGACAGGTTGCATAGCCGGAGCAAGACATCTTACCCAGCAATCGAATGGCAAACGCGCACCTGTCGCAGAGTTGGTTGCCATTCGGTCGCGCATCATTTTCGGAGCCGCCATGCAGTCCCACCGCCACATCGCCGACGATGCCCTGAACGACCACGAATTCGGCCGCTCCGGCATGGAGCCGCCCACCTACGCGATGCAGATGCTGCCGCCCGCCAACCTGGGTGCGTCGGCCAACGACGGCGATGGCTATGTCGATCTCGCGCAGCGGGTGCGCGAAGGCGGCGAGTGGTAAGGCTCCCTCACTGAATCCGTATCGGCGCCGGGTGCCTCACCCGGCGCCGATTTGCTTGGGAGGCGGACACGGGTATACCCGTAAATGCACGCCAAACCGGGCGGCCCGGTAAAATACTCGCCCTCTACCGCCTGCGTCCGCCGCGCCCGTTTTGTGCGCTCGTTTGTGCGCCTGCGCGCCCACCCCTTGCCAGACCCTTTGCCATGAGCGCTCCCATCGACGTCTCCTTTTTCGAGCGCGCCGCCAAGCCGCTGACCAGCTACCGCCCCTACTGGGCCAAGCGCTTCGGCACGGCGCCGTTCCTGCCGATGAGCCGCGCCGAGATGGACCAGCTCGGCTGGGACAGCTGCGACATCATCCTAGTGACGGGCGATGCCTATGTCGACCACCCGAGCTTCGGCATGTCGGTGATCGGCCGCGTGCTGGAGGCGCAGGGCTTTCGCGTGGGCATCATCGCCCAGCCGGACTGGCAGAGCGCCGAGGCCTTCAAGGCGCTAGGCAAGCCCAACCTGTTCTGGGGCGTGACGGCGGGCAACATGGACTCGATGATCAACCGCTACACGGCGGACCGCAAGATCCGCTCGGACGACGCCTACACCCCCGGCGACGTGGGCGGCAAGCGGCCCGACCGCGCGGCCATCGTCTACAGCCAGCGCTGCCGCGAGGCCTACAAGGACGTGCCCATCGTGCTCGGCGGCATCGAGGGTAGCCTGCGCCGCATCGCCCACTACGACTACTGGAGCGACAAGGTGCGTCGCTCCATCGTGGTAGACAGCAAGTGCGACATCCTGCTCTACGGCAACGCCGAGCGGGCCCTGGTCGAGGTGGCGCACCGCATCGCGGCGCGCGAGCCGGTCGAGAGCATCACCGACGTGCGCGGCACGGCGTTCTTCCGCCGCGCGTCGGAAGAGGGTTGGTTCGAGGTCGACTCCACCATCGTGGACGAGCCCGGCGTGGTCGAGCCCCACATCAACCCCTACATGACGACCAGCGAGCAGGCCGAGGCCCAGGGCCAGGTCTGCTCCAAGGAAGAGGGCCAGGAAAAGGGAATGTTGTCGCAGGACGGCACTTCGGTGACGGACGTGCAACCCATCCAGTTCGTACCCAATCTCTCGCTGCGCGCCCGGGGCAAGCAGCCGCCGCGCGACAAGACCGTGCTGCGCCTGCCCAGCTACGAGCAGGTCAAGGCCGACCCCATCCTGTATGCGCACGCCAACCGCGTGCTGCACCTCGAGACCAACCCCGGCAACGCCCGCGCGCTGGTGCAGGCCCATGGCGAGGGCGCCACGGCGCGCGACGTGTGGCTGAACCCGCCGCCCATCCCGCTGACCACGGCCGAGATGGACTGGGTCTTCGGTCTGCCGTATGCACGCAGCCCGCACCCGAGCTACGCCGACGAGCAGGGCAGCCATGACGGCGCGACCAAGATCCCCGCCTGGGAGATGATCCGCACCTCGGTCAACATCATGCGTGGCTGCTTCGGCGGCTGCACCTTCTGCTCGATCACCGAGCACGAGGGCCGCATCATCCAGAGCCGTTCCGAGGACTCGATCATCCAGGAGGTCGAGGACATCCGCGACAAGGTCAAGGGCTTCACCGGCACCATCTCTGACCTGGGCGGCCCCACGGCCAACATGTACCGCCTGGGCTGCAAGAGCCCCGAGATCGAGGCCGCCTGCCGCAAGCCCAGCTGCGTCTTCCCCGGCATCTGCCAGAACCTGCACACCGACCATGGCCCGCTGATCAAGATCTACCGCCGTGCGCGCAAGCTGCCCGGCATCAAGAAGATCCTGATCGGCTCGGGCCTGCGCTACGACCTGGCCGTGAAGTCGCCCGAGTACGTGAAGGAGCTGGTGCAGCACCACGTGGGCGGCTACCTCAAGATCGCGCCCGAGCACACCGAGGCCGGCCCGCTGTCGAAGATGATGAAGCCTGGCATCGGCAGCTACGACCGCTTCAAGCAGCTGTTCGAGAGGTTCAGCGAAGAGGCGGGCAAGAAGCAGTACCTGATCCCGTACTTCATCGCCGCCCACCCGGGCACCAGCGACGAGGACATGATGAACCTCGCGGTCTGGCTCAAGAAGAACGGCTTCCGCGCCGACCAGGTGCAGACCTTCTACCCCAGCCCCATGGCCACCGCCACGGCCATGTACCACAGCGGCCGCAACACGCTCACCAAGGTGCGCCGCGAAATGCGCGACGCGCAGGAGGAGACCGTGGACATCGTGCGCGGCGAAAAGCGCCGCCGCCTGCACAAGGCCTTCCTGCGCTACCACGACCCGAACAACTGGCCGGTGCTGCGCGAGGCGCTCAAGGCCATGGGCCGGGCCGACCTGATCGGCAACGGCAAGCACCACTTGATCCCCACCTTCCAGCCGCTGGTGGACGGCAGCTACCAGAGCGCGCGCAAGAAGAACAGCACGCCCGGCGCGGCCAAGGGCGGCCAGGCCTACGCCATCAACAAGGATGGCAAGCCCGTGGCGCTGGCGCCCCGCCGGCCGTCGCAGGAGCCCACGGGCGACGTGCGCTTCCGCCGCGAGGAGCCCAAGCCCGGCCGCATCCTGACCCAGCACACCGGGCTGCCGCCGCGGGCTGGCACCAAGGCGGGCAAACCCGGCGCCGGCCGCAAGCCGCGCTAGGCGCCTGGGGTCAGGCCGCTTCCAGCGGCACCTGCCAGGCGTCGTAGCCGTAGACCCAGTCGGCATTGCCGCCCTGGCGTAGCCAGTTGTTGCCGCGCGAGCCGATCTGGATCTGGCTGGCCCGCTCCATGCGCATGCGCTCGTAGCGAGCGAGCGCGGCCGTGACCTGTTCGGCGCTGGTGACTGCAGCCAGGTTGCGCGCCAGCACCACGCCATCCTCGATCGCCATGCCCGCGCCCTGGGCCATGAAGGGCATCATCGGGTGGCAGGCGTCGCCCAGCAGCGTCAGGTGGCCCTGCGACCAGCGCGGCAGCGGGTCGCGCTCGTACAGCGCCGTCTTGAGCACGCTGTCGCAAGCGTCGAGCAGGGCGCGCGCATCGGGGTGGAAATCAGCATAGAAGCCGCGCAGCTCCTCGACGCTGCCGGGCGTGGTCCACGATTCCTCATGCCACGAATCCTGCGCCGTGGTGGCGAAGATGAAGGTGTCGCGGCCCTGGTTCAGTGGGAAGGTCACGATCTGGCTCTCGGGCGTGGGGCCCCACCACTTGGTGAAGGCGCCGATGTTGGGCACCTGGCGCACCCGCTCGGTCGGCACCACGGCACGGAACGCGACCACGCCGGTGAAGCGCGGGCTCTCGACACCGAACATGGCGTTGCGCACCACGGAGTGGATGCCGTCGCCGCCGATCAGCACGTCCAGGCCGTCGGCCCGGTTGCCGTCCGTGAACGCGATGGAGACGCCGCCGGCGCCGTCGTCGATGCTCTGGGCGCGCTTGGCGAACTGCACCCGCTCGGCGGGAAAGGCATCGGCCAGCGCGGCCAGCAGGTCGGCGCGGTGGATGGTGAGCTGGGGCGCGCCGTACTTGCGCTCGGCCTCGTCGCCCATGGCCAGGCGCGAGGTCTCCTCGCCGCTGTCCCAGGTGCGGCTGATGCGGTGCGTGGGCCGCGCGGCCGAGGCGCGCACGTCGCGGGCAATGTTGGCGCCCAGGCCGTCCAGCGCACGCACGGCGTTGGGGGTGAGGTTGATGTCGGCGCCCACGCGCAGGAACTGTTTGCTCTGCTCGAAGACCGTCACGTCATGCCCTGCCTGGTGCAGGGCGTTGGCGGCAGCGAGGCCTCCGATGCCGGCGCCGACGACGCCGATTTTCAATGCGACCATGTGTTTTCTCCTGTATTCATAGGCCCGGAGGCCGGGTTCGTTGACGATGCTTCGTTAAGATGGGATTGTTCGGCAAGGGCGTCTGGCGCTCTACCGCCGAGAAGCCGGATTTGGGCACTATCCGTTCAGGCTCCGTTACCGGCCGGCCCCCTGGACGAGCAGCCCGCATGCAATGGACACCCTCAGCGAAATTCTCGACATCTGCCGCTCCGAGCGCGCCGTGACCGCGCGCTTCGCGCTGACGGCGCCCTGGAGCCTGCGCTCCGAAGGCGTCTCGGGCGCCTTGATCCGCATGGCGCGCGGCGAGCCCTATTGGCTGCAGGTCGAGGGCATGAAGCCGGTGCGCGTCGAGCCGGGCGACCTGGTCATGCTGCCCACCGGGGCGCCGCACACCGTGGCCTCCGACCTGGGCGTGGTGCCGGAGCCGTTCTCGCGCATGATCGCGCGGCACGCGCAGGGCGCGAGGGACGAGAACCCGCTGGTCTTCAGCCATGGCGGAGGCGGGCCCGGCACCGACATGTTCACCGCGCTGGTCTGGTTCTCCGCCTACTGCCGGCATTCGGTGTTCCGCATCCTGCCGCCGCTGATCCATGTGCGCGCGCGCGATCTGCCGCTGGCCGACTGCCTGGCCATGACCATGGAGTCGCTGACCGTGGAGACACTGGCGCGGCGCCCGGGCTGGCGCCTGTCGGCCGCCCGCATGGGCGAACTGCTGTTGGTCAACATCCTGCGCGAGCACCTGGCCCACGAAACCGCCATCGGCGAAGGCTGGCTGCGCGGGCTCGGCGACCCGGCCATCGCGCGCGCCATCGTCGGCATGCACCGCGAGCCGCAGCGCGACTGGAGCGTCGAGTCGCTGGCCGCCGAGGCCGGCATGTCGCGCACGCGCTTCAGCACCCGTTTCAAGGAGCTGGTCGGCACGGCGCCCATCGCCTACCTGACCGCGCACCGCATGGCGCTCGCTGCCCAGCAGCTGGAGGCGGGCCTGCCGTCGAGCCGGGTGGCCGAGAGCGCCGGCTACGAGTCGCCCAAGGTGTTCGCGCGGGCCTTTCGCCGCTGGTGCGGGCTGACGCCCCGGGCCTACCTGGCCCGCGAGGCGGGCAGGACGGCAGGCTGGCCGCAGCCGGCTGTCATTTAGGTGCGCCGGTGCGCAAGGAGGGTGGGGCGTATTGCCGATAATGCGCCATTCATCAAAAAAGGAGAGTTTCATGAGCCAAGCGGATCGCCCGTTCAAGGTACTGGGCATGCAGCAGGTCGCCATCGGCGGCACCGACAAGAACCGCCTCAAGCGCCTGTGGGTCGACATGTTGGGGCTGGCGCAGACCGGCACCTTCCAGAGCGAGCGCGAGAACGTCGACGAGGACATCCTCGCCATGGGCCGTGGTGCGCACGCGGTCGAGGTGGACATCATGCAGCCCTTCGATATCGACAAGAAGCCCGCCGTCCACGCCACGCCGCTGAACCACATCGGCCTGTGGATCGACGACCTGCCCAAGGCGGTCGAATGGCTCACGGCCCAGGGCGTGCGCTTTGCGCCGGGCGGCATCCGCAAGGGCGCGGCGGGGCACGACATCTGCTTCCTGCACCCCAAGAGCAGCGACGAGTTCCCGGTGTCGGGCGAGGGCGTGCTGATCGAGCTGGTGCAGGCGCCGCCCGAAGTGATCGCGGCGCTGGGCTGAGGCAGGCGCGATGAACACGGTCATCCCCGTGCTGCGCAGCTTCGACCAGGCCAAGGCCGAGGAGTTCTATTTCGGCTTCCTCGGCTTTGTGCAGGACTGGCAGCACCGCTTCGAGCCCGCGCTGCCGCTGTACCAGCAGATCAGCCTGGACTGGCAGGGGCAGCGCCTGGTGCTGCACCTGTCGGAGCACCACGGCGACGCCTGTCCCGGCGCCTGTGTGCGGCTGGCCTGCGCCGACCTGCCGGCCTTCCACCAGCGGCTGCTCGACCAGCAGTACGGCTACGCCCGGCCCGGGCTCGAAACCATGCCCTGGGGCATGCGCGAGGTGCGGGTGCAGGACCCGTTCGGCAACCGGCTGGTTTTCTTCGAAGAGACGGAATCGGCCTGATTGGCGTTTTTTGCAACCTGGGTTGCGTTTCCCACCAGAAGGTTGCGGGCACAATCACTCCCCATCGATTCATAGGGAGTGATGATGCAGTCCATTCAGTTTTTCGAGAAACCGGCGCAGCCCGTGGTGGCAGGCCCCTGGAGCGTCGAGGCGGTGCAGGCCCTGCTGGACCTGCCCTTCCTCGACCTGCTGCACCAGGCGCAGACGGTGCACCGCCAGCACTGGCCTGAGGGCGACATCGAACTGGCCACGCTGCTGTCGGTGAAGACCGGCGGCTGCCCCGAGAACTGCGGCTACTGCCCGCAATCGGCATCTTTTGATACCGGCGTGGAAGCCAACAAGCTGATGAGCGTGGACGAGGTGCGCCACGCCGCCCAGGCCGCCAAGGATGCGGGCGCGACCCGCTTTTGCATGGGCGCCGCCTGGCGCGCGCCCAAGGACCGCGATATCGAGCGCGTAGCCGAGCTGATCGGCACCGTCAAGGGCCTGGGCCTGCAGACCTGCGCCACGCTGGGCATGCTGGAATCGCACCAGGCCGAGGCCCTGCGCGACGCGGGGCTGGACTACTACAACCACAACCTCGACACCGCGCCCGAGTACTACACCGACGTGGTCAGCACCCGCGCCTACCAAGACCGGCTCGACACCCTGGCCCATGTGCGCCAGGCGGGCATCAGCGTGTGCTGCGGCGGCATCGTGGGCATGGGCGAGGCGCCGGTGCACCGTGCCGGCCTGCTGGCGCAGCTGGCCAACCTCGATCCCTACCCGGAATCGGTGCCGATCAACAGCCTGGTGCGCGTGCCGGGCACGCCGCTGGCCGACAGCGAGCCGGTCGATCCGCTGGACTTCGTGCGCGTGATCGCGGTGGCGCGCATCCTGATGCCCCGGGCGCGCGTGCGCCTGTCGGCCGGCCGCCAGCAGCTGGGCGACGCGGTGCAGGCGCTGTGCTTCATGGCCGGCGCCAACTCCATCTTCTACGGCGACAAGCTGCTGGTCACCGGCAACCCCGACGTGGAGGCCGACCGGCAGCTGCTGGGCAAGCTGGGCCTGCGCGGCAGCGGCAGCCAGGCCGCCTAGCGTCTGAATTAGCGCTTCATGGCCTGCAGCGCGCGGGCCGCTTCCAGCACCAGCGTGGGGCCGCGGTAGATCAGGCCGGTATAGATCTGCACCACGTCGGCGCCGGCCTCGATCTTGCGCGCTGCGTCGGCGCCGCTCAGGATGCCGCCCACGCCGATGATCGGAAAGCCCGCGCCCAGCTCGGCGCGCAGCTGGCGGATCACCGCGTTGCTGGCCTCGAACACCGGCGCGCCGGAAAGGCCGCCGGTCTCCTCGGCATGTGGCAGGCCGGCCACCGCGTCGCGGCCAATGGTGGTGTTGGTGGCGATCACGCCGTCCATGCCGTGGCGCTTGAGCGTGGCGGCAATCACCGTGACCTGCTCGGGCGTCAGGTCGGGCGCGATCTTCACGAAGACCGGCTTGCGCTGGCCGTGCTGCGCGGCCAGCTGCTCGCGGCGTTCGGCGACGGCGCCCAGCAGCGCATCGAGCGCCTCGTCGCTCTGCAGCGCGCGCAGGTTCTTGGTGTTGGGCGAGCTGATGTTGACGGTGACGTAGTCAGCGTGCGGGTACACGCCGTCCAGGCATTTCAGGTAGTCGCTGGTGGCGTCCTCGATGGGCGTGGCGGCGTTCTTGCCGATGTTCAGGCCCAGCAGCAGCGGCTCGGCCTGCTGGCGAAAGCGGGCCTTGCGCACATTGGCCAGGAAGGCGTCCAGCCCCTCGTTGTTGAAACCCAGGCGGTTGATGAGCGCGTTCTTCTCGGGGATGCGGAACATGCGCGGCTTGGGGTTGCCCGGCTGGCCCAGCGGCGTGACGGTGCCGACCTCGACGAAGCCGAAGCCCATGGCGCCCAGGCCGTCGATGCAGCGCGCGTTCTTGTCCAGCCCGGCGGCCAGGCCCACGCGGTTGGGAAAGCGCAGGCCGGCCAGCGTGACGGGGTCGGCGATGCGCGGGTTGCGCCAGGCGCAGGCCAGCGGCGAGTTCTGGCCCGAGGCCAGCATGTTCATCGTGAACTCGTGCGCGGCCTCCGGGTCCATGCCGAACAGGACGGAGCGGGCCAGGGAGTAGGGAATCAGGGACATGGGGAATGGGATAATTGCCGGTATTTGTCAATTTTCGCCGATTACCCTATGACTCAAGACGAACTCAAGGCCGAAGTGGGCCGCGCAGCCCTGCAATACGTGCAAGCCGGCGAGGTGGTGGGCGTGGGCACGGGCTCCACGGTCAACAAATTCATCGACGCGCTGGCCTCCATCAAGGACCAGATCGCGGGCGCCGTGTCCAGCTCCGAGGCCAGCACCGAGCGCCTGCGCGCCATCGGCGTCAAGGTGCTCGATGCCAACGCGGTCGAGCGCCTGTCGGTCTACATCGACGGCGCCGACGAGATCGACGGCCAGGGCCACATGGTCAAGGGCGGCGGCGCGGCGCTCACGCGCGAGAAGATCGTCGCCGCGCTGGCCGACCGCTTCATCTGCATTGCCGATGCCTCCAAGCAGGTGCAGACGCTGGGGCGCTTTCCGCTGCCGGTGGAGGTGATCCCCATGGCCGCCACGCAGATCGCGCGCCGCTTTGCTGCCAAGGGCGGCCAGGCCGTGCTGCGCCTGAAGGACGGCGCGCCGCTGGTCACCGACAACGGCCAGCACATCCTCGACGTGACGGGCCTGGCCATCGCCGATCCGCTGGCCTTCGAGTCCGAGGTCAACCAGTGGCCGGGCGTGGTGACGGTGGGCGTGTTCGCGCACCAGAAGGCCGCGGTCTGCCTGCTCGGCACCGAGCAGGGCGTGCAGACGCTGGAGTTCTAAAAACATAGCTGCTGGCGCTTGCTGTATGGCCGTTTCAGATGTTTTTCCATCTGAAATGCTTGTACAGCAAGCGCGAGCAGCTCTCTTTTTTAGAAGATGATGCCGTTGGGATTGTCGGGCGTGGCGCGGCTGGGCGCTGCCGGTGCCTCGGCTTCCCGGGCCGGCGCGGCTGCCTGGGGTGCGGCGGGCGCCACGGTCTTGGGGATCAGCGCGGTCGCGGCCGGCTGGCGCCAGCTGCGCGGCAGCACCGAGGCCTTGGGGTAGCCGGCCGCATCGAGGTAGCTGTCCCAGTCGCTGGACGAAAAGCCGCTGAGCTTCTGGCCGCCAAGCGTGGCGAAGGGCAGGGCGCCGTCGCCGCTCATGCGCTGCAGCGCGGCGATCTCCTCGTTGGAGGTGATGGTCTTCTCGGTGTACGGCACGCCGCGCGCCTGCAGGTGGCGGCGTGCCATGTCGCAGGGCGCGCAGGGCTGGCTGGTGTACAGCGTCAGCGGAAATTTGCCGGCGGTCTGCTTGAGCTCCAGCGGCAGGCCGGCGTTGGCGTCGGCCGCGGAGGCAGGGGCGGAAGCGACCGCCTTGCCCGCCGCATCGGCCGTCGGTGCGCGATCCGAGAAGGTGACCTTGCCGTCCGGCCCGACGATGCGGTAGACCTGCTGCGCGCCGGCGATGCCGCTGGCGCCGAGCAGCAAGGCGGCGATGGTGATTCTGGTAATGGTCATGTGGCGAGCCCCTCTCTGGGGCCGCATTATGCCGCTACCGCACGCCGCTGCGTGCGCCGGATCAGGCCGCGACGGGCTCCGCCATGCCCTGGTGGCGCAGCAGCGCCTCGAGCTGCGGCTCGCGGCCGCGGAAGGCCTTGAACGACTCCATCGCCGGGCGGCTGCCGCCGGCCTCGAGGATGGCGCGCAGGTACTGCTGGCCGATGGCCGGGTCCACCACGTCGGCGCTGCCCTTGGCCCGGGCCGCTTCCTCGAAGGCGGCGAAGGCGTCGGCCGACAGTACCTCGGCCCACTTGTAGCTGTAGTAGCCGGCCGCGTAGCCACCCGAGAAGATGTGCGTGAAGGTGTTGGGCGTGCGCGTGAACGCGGGCGAGGGCAGCACGGCGACCTGCCGGCGCACGTCGCCGAGCACGCCGTAGACCGACGCGGCGCTGATGCCCTGCTCGCCATGCAGCTCGGTGTGGATGCGCATGTCGAACAGCGAGAACTCGATCTGGCGCAGCGTCTGCATGCCGGACTGGAAGTTCTTCGCGGCGATCATCTTGTCGTAGAGCGCGCGCGGCAGCGGCTCGCCGGTGTCGACGTGGGCCGTCATGTGGCGCAGCACTTCCCATTCCCAGCAGAAGTTCTCCATGAACTGGCTGGGCAGCTCGACCGCATCCCACTCGACGCCGGCGATGCCCGAGACATCGCGCTCGTTGACCTGGGTGAGCATGTGGTGCAGGCCATGGCCGAACTCGTGGAACATGGTGATCACGTCGTCGTGCGTGAGCAGCGGCGGCTTGCCGTCGACGCCGGCGGCAAAGTTGCACACCAGGTGCGCGATGGGCGTCTGCAGCTCGCCGTTGTCGGGGCGCAGCCAGCGGGTGCGGGCGTCGTCCATCCAGGCGCCGCCGCGCTTGCCGCTGCGCGCCGGCGGGTCGAGGTAGAACTGTGCCAGCAGCTGGCCCTGGCGCTCGATGCGGTAGAACTCGACGGCCGGGTTCCACACCGGCGCCTCGTCGCGGCGGATCTGGATACCGAACAGGGTCTCGGCGATCTGGAACAGGCCGGCCAGCACCTTGGGCGCGGTGAAGTACTGCTTGACCTCCTGCTCGCTGAAGGCGTAGCGCGCCTCCTTGAGCTTCTCGCCGATGTAGGTCCAGTCCCAGGGCTGCGGATCGGCCAGGCCCAGCTCGGTGCGGGCGAACTCGCGCAGGTCGCGCACGTCCTTCTCGCCGTAGGGCTTGGCCTTGGCGGCCAGCTCCTGCAAAAAGCCTAGTACCTGCGTGGCGGACTGGGCCATCTTGGGCGCGAGCGAGAGTTCGCCGAAGTTGGCGTAGCCGAGCAAACGGGCCTCTTCCTCGCGCATCTTCAGGATCTCGACGATCAGCGGCGTGTTGTCGAGCTTGGCATCGCCGAACTCGCTGGCGCGCGTGGTGTAGGCGCGGTAGAGCTTCTCGCGCAGCGCGCTGCTGTCGGCGAACTGCATCACCGGCAGGTAGCAGGGGAACTGCAGCGTGAGCTTGTAGCCGCTCTTGCCTTCGGCCTCGGCGGCGGCGCGCGCGGCGTTGACCACGTCCTGCGGCACGCCTTGCAGCTCGGCCGGCTCGGCGTAGTAGGCAAAGCCGTCGGTGGCGTCGAGCGCGTTCTCGCTGAACTTCTGGCAGGTGGTGGCCATCTTCTCCTGCAACTCGGCGTAGCGCTCGCGGTCGGCGCCCTGCAGTTCGGCACCCGAGAGCACGAAGTTGCGGATGGCGTTGGCCAGGGCCTGCTTCTGCTCGGCGTTCAGGCTGGCGGGATCAATGGCCTTGTACTTGGCGTACAGGCGTTCGTCGGCGCCCAGGCGCGTCCAGAACGCGGTGACCTTGGGCATCTCGGCGTTGTAGGCGGCGCGCAGCTCGGGCGTGTCGGCGACGGAGTTCAGGTGGCCCACCATGCCCCAGGCGCGGCCCAGCTTCTCGGTGGCCACGTCCAGCACCTGCGCGATGGCGGTCCACTCGGCCGGGAAGGCAGGCTCGGTCACCTGCGCGAGCGCGGCCTCGCTCTCGGCGAGCAGGATGTCGACGGCGGGTTCGATGTGTTCGGGGCGGATCTGGTCAAACAGCGGCAGACCGGAGAAATCAAGCAGGGGATTGGCGGGCAGGGATTGGGTCATGGTGCCTGTTAGTTGGAGGCGAATGCTCTGCTATCAACTTGCTTGCAGAAGATATTCGCGCTCCCGGTATGGTGACGGCAAATCGATTGTCACGCGGCGCCATGGGCCTTTGTTGGGGTAAATGCAAAGAATTGAAACAAAAATAGCTGCCAGCGCATACTGCATGCGCGCTGGCAGCTATTGATTTTGAAGCGGACAGTGTGGCTTACACGGTGCGCTCGGCCGACTCCAGCGTGTTGACCATCAGCATGGTGATGGTCATCGGGCCCACGCCGCCGGGCACCGGGGTGATGTAGCCGGCCACTTCCTTCACGCCGTCAAAATGAACGTCGCCGCAGAGCTTGCCCTCGGTATTGCGGTTCATGCCCACGTCGATGACCACGGCGCCGGGCTTGACCATGTCGGCCGTCAGCACGTTGACCTTGCCCACGGCGGCGACCACGATGTCGGCCTGGCGCGTCATCGCGGCCAGGTCGGCCGTGCCGCTGTGGGTGATGGTGACCGTGGCGTTAGCGGCCAGCAGCATCATCGCCATGGGCTTGCCGACGATGTTGGAGCGGCCGATGACCACCGCATGCTTGCCGCGCAGGTCCTTCATGCCGATGGATTCGAGCATCTTCATGCAGCCGTAGGGCGTGCAGGCCTTGAAGCCGACCTCGCCCACCATCAGCGCGCCGGCGCTGGCCACGTGGAAGCCGTCCACGTCCTTGGCGGGCGAGATCGCCTCGATCACCTTGTGGTCGTCGATGTGCGCGGGCAGCGGCAGCTGCACCAGGATGCCGTGGATGCTGGGATCGTTGTTCAGCGCCTCGACGCGGGCCAGCAGCTCGGCCTCGGTCATGCCGGCGTCGTACTTCTCGAGCACCGAGTGCAGGCCGCAGTCCTCGCAGGCCTTGACCTTGTTGCGCACGTAGACCTGGGACGCGGGGTTGTCGCCGACCAGGATCACGGCCAGGCCGGGCGTGACGCCCTGGGCCTTGAGGCGGTCGGCGCGGGCCTTGACGTCGGCGCGCAGTTGGCGGGAGAGGGCGTTGCCATCGATGAGTTGGGCGGTCATGGTCGCGGTTCCGAATGAAAAATGCGCTGTACCGTAGGTGGTATCAGCGCATGATGCTATGAATTTGGTAGTTTGTCGTGGCGATCAGGCCTTGGCTGCACTGCCCAGGGCGATCTTCAACAGGTCGGCCACGGTGTTGGCGTTGAGCTTTTCCATGATGTTGGCGCGGTGCGCCTCCACGGTCTTGATGCTGATGCCCAGGTCGTCGGCGATCTGCTTGTTCAGGCGGCCGGCGACGATGCGCTCGAGCACCTGCGATTCGCGGCCGGTGAGCTTGGCCAGTAGTGCGTCGCGGCTGGCGGCCTGCTGGTGGCCGGCGAAGGCTTCGCGCGCCTTGTCGAGCATGCGGTCCACCAGCGACACCAGGGCGGCCTCGTCGAAGGGCTTCTGGATGAAGTCCAGCGCACCCTTCTTCATGGTGTCCACGGCCATGGGCACGTCGCCGTGGCCGGTGATGAAGACGATGGGCAGCGGGGATCGGTTCTCGATCAGGCGGTCTTGCAGCTCCAGCCCGCTCATGCCGCCCATGCGGATGTCGGCGATGAGGCAGGCGACCTCGCGGGGATCGTAGCGTGCCAGAAAGGATTCGGCCGATTCAAAGCAGCGCACCCGGTAATCCTTGCCTTCCAGCAGCCACTGCAGCGAATCGCGGACTGCCTCGTCATCATCCACTACGTAAACGGTGCCCTTCTTCGGGATCAAGCTCATGCACTATTCCTTCGGTCAAGTCAGCCCGGGGCTGGCTAGCTAGTTGCCCACGGGGAGCCAGAAACTGAACCTACAACCCGTGATGTCGCCGCCATTGTAGAGGTTCTCGGCCTGCATCCGGCCGTGGTGGGACTCGACAATGCTGCGGCACAGGTTCAGGCCTATGCCCATGCCTTCGCTCTTGGTGGAGAAAAAGGCCTGGAAGAGTCGCTCCAGCACTTCGGGCGAGAGGCCGCGCCCCGTGTCCTGGACGGAAAACTCTATCACATCGATGTCGTTGATTTTCTTGGGCAGTACACGCAGCTCCACCAGGCGCTGGTGCGGCGGGCGGTTGGCGTTGGCGATGGACTCGGCGCTGTTCTTCATCAGGTTGATCAGCACCTGCTCGATCAGGATGCTGTCGGCCATGATGCGCGGCAGGCGCGCGGCGATGTGGTGCGCCAGGCGCACGTTGTGGCGCTTGAGCTCGATGTTGGCCAGCTCCAGCGCCTCGCCGACGATCTCGGCCACGTCGGACGAGGTGCGGTTGGGCTCGCTGCGCTTGACGAAGGAGCGGATGCGGTGGATCACCTGGCCGGCGCGCTGCGCCTGGTGCGCGGTCTTCTCCAGCGCGCCGAGCAGGGTCTCCTCGGTCATCTGCCCGTTCTTCACGCGCGAGATGATGCCGCTGCAGTAGTTGCTGATGGCCGACAGCGGCTGGTTCAGCTCGTGCGCCACGCTGGAGGCCATCTCGCCCATGGTGATGAGGCGGCTCGCGGTCTCGGCCTTTTCGGCCTGGCGCATGGCCTGCTCCTGGGCCCGGCGGCGCGAGGTGATGTCGTTGGCGATCACCATCTGCGCGAGGCGCCCGTCCACCCAGTTGAGGTAGCGCGAGCGCACCTCCAGCCATTTGTCCAGCTCGGGCAGGTAGATCTCGGCATTGCCGCTGATGCTGGTGGTGAGGGAGTCGCTGGGCAGGCCCATCAGGCCGTCCTCGTCGTCGGGCCCGGTGGGCGTGGCATTGGGCAGCACGCCAGCCTGCGCGACCAGCTGCAGGTGGCCGGCCGTCTGCGAGCCGAACCACTGGCGGTAGAGCTTGTTGGCGAACAGCAGCTCGGAGCTGCCCAGCGGCGCCACCGAGACCGAGGCGTCCAGCGCCTCGAGCACGATGGTGAAGCGCTCGTACGAGGCCGACAGCTGCTCGCGGATGCGGTTGGGCTCGGTGATGTCGGTCATCGACGTCATCCAGCCGGTCTGGCGGCCATGGCCGTCGATCAGCGGCGAGACGTAGAGCCGCGCCTCGAAGGTCGTGCCGTTCTTGCGCTTGACACGCAGCTGGAAGCCGCCCGGAAACACCTTGCCGCTCATCTCGTCGATCAGCATGTCGTGGTAGGTGCTGTGGTCGCCCTCGGGCCAGTAGGGGTAGGGTGGCAGCTGGCCGACCAGCTCCTGCTCGCTCCAGCCCGTCATCTGGCAGAAAGCGGCGTTCACATAGGTGATGCGGCCGTGCAGGTCGAGTGCGCGCATGCCGGTGAGCACCGAGTTTTCCATCGCGCGGCGGAAGTTGATCTCGTTCTGCAGCGCCGCCTGGGTGCGGATGCGCCGCCGCGTGTGCCGCCAGGTGGCCACCAGCAGCCAGGCCGTCATCAGGCTCAGCACGCCAACGACCCAGAACAGGCCGTTGCCGATCAGGCCCAGCGAGGTGCGGTAGGCCTGGGCGCGCAGGATCAGACCGTTGCCCACAGGCGACACCGGCACCTCGTAGTGGTTGGGCGCGGCGCGCCACGGCAACAGCTGCCCGGCCGTGCGCCGCGACAGTGCCGTGCCGGCAATGATGTGGCCATGCGCGTCCAGCATGGTGACGGCGTAGCGCGCCAGCACCTCGGTGGGCGTGGCGTAGCGCAGCAGGTTGTCGATGGAGAACTCGGCCAGGATCACGCCAGAAAAGCGCCCCTGGTCCGAGATCGGCACCTCGAGCAGCAGCATGGGCACCGCGTTGGGCGCCACCGTGGGCTGCGAGTACATGGGCTGCTGGGTGTTGCGCGTCTGCTCGAACAGGTCGAGCACCTCTTTCTTGCGCACGATCTCGCCCACCGTCAGCAGCTCGCTGGCGGCCACGCTGGGGCCGAACTGCGTGGCCTTGACCTGGCGCTTGTTGTCGATCCAGCTCAGCGCTTGCAGCTCGGCGTACTGGCTGATCAGCGTGTCCGCGCGGTCGACGAAGCCGTTGCGTTCGATGTCCTCGTTGCTCAGGTCGCGCGCCAGCCGCATCACCTGGTCCTGGCGCTCCAGGAGGCGCAGCCGGATGCGCTGCTGGGCGTACTCCATGTCGCGGCGCAGCGCGTCGTGCTCGCGCTCCAGCTCTTCCGAACGCAGGTACCAGAACACCGCCAGCATGGCAATCAAAAACAGCACCACGGCGACCAGCGGCGCGGCCATGGCCACCCGGTCCTGGCGCGACGGCGACAGCCCGCGCCACCAGGTGCGCCACCAGGGCGCGCGGGGCGCGGCCGAAAGGTCAACTGTGGCAGTGGGTTTTTCCGGCGAGTTCATGGCCGCAAGTGTAGATGAGCGGCGAATCCTCGCCAGCCAGCATGGCGCTTTGAAACTCTGTTCTTCATTGTGCGAGCGCAACAAAATTCCATATTATAAAAATCAAAATCGCTATTTGAAATTTTGCCAATCTGTGCGAAACTCGCCTTCACCCCAAGTTTTCGATGTAACACTTAAGGCGAAAAGGAGACGTGAGCGATGTCAAATCAGCCCGATCAAAACCCCCAGGCCCAAGCGCCTCGTACGGACGACCAGGAAACCCGTGAATGGATGGATGCGCTATCCGCGGTGATTGACCGCGAAGGCGCGGAATACGCCCATGCGCTGCTGGAGGATCTGCTCGAACATGCGCGCCAGAGCAGCGTGGACATGCCGTTCTCCGCGAACACCGGCTACGTCAACACGATCGAGCCCGGCCAGGAAGCCCGTTGCCCCGGCAACCTCGAGATCGAACAGCGCCTGCGCGCCTACATGCGCTGGAACGCCATGGCCATGGTCGTCAAGGCCAACCGCATCCACCCGCCCGAAGGCGGTGACCTGGGCGGCCACATCGGCTCCTTCGCCTCGCTGGCCAATATGTTCGGCGCCGGTTTCAACCACTTCTGGCACGCCGAGAGCGAGAACCACGGCGGCGACTGCCTGTACATCCAGGGCCACGTGTCCCCCGGCATCTACGCCCGCGCCTACCTCGAAGGCCGCATTTCCGAAGAACAGCTGCTGAACTTCCGCCAGGAAGTGGACGGCAAGGGCATCTCCAGCTACCCGCACCCCAAGCTGATGCCCGATTTCTGGCAGTTCCCCACGGTGTCCATGGGCCTGGGCCCGCTGATGGCCATCTACCAGGCACGCTTCCTGAAGTACCTGCACGCCCGCGGCATTGCCAACACCGAGAACCGCAAGGTCTGGGTGTTCTGCGGCGACGGCGAGATGGACGAGCCGGAATCGCTGGGCGCGATCAGCCTGGCGGCACGCGAGAACCTCGACAACCTGGTTTTCGTCATCAACTGCAACCTGCAGCGCCTGGACGGCCCGGTGCGCGGCAACGGCAAGATCATCCAGGAGCTGGAAGGCGAATTCCGCGGCGCCGGCTGGAGCGTCATCAAGCTGCTGTGGGGCAAGGGCTGGGACGAGCTGCTGGCCAAGGACAAGGACGGCGCGCTGCGCAAGCTGATGATGGACGTGAACGACGGTGACTACCAGTCGTTCAAGGCCAATGACGGCGCCTACGTGCGCAAGAACTTCTTCGGCCGCGATCCGCGCACGCTGAAGATGGTCGAGCACATGAGCGACGACGAGATCTGGAACCTGCGCCGCGGCGGCCACGATGCACAGAAGGTCTATGCGGCCTTCCACGCCGCGAACACGGCCAAGGGCCAGCCCACGGTGCTGCTGGTCAAGACCGTCAAGGGCTTCGGCATGGGCAAGGTCGGCGAGGGCAAGAACAACGTCCACCAGACCAAGAAGCTCGACGACGACGCGATCCGCGAATTCCGCGACCGCTTCAACATCCCGATCCCGGACAGCCAGCTGGCCGACCTGCCGTTCTACAAGCCGGCCGACGACACGCCGGAAATGAAATACCTGCACGAGCGCCGCAAGGCCCTGGGCGGCTACCTGCCGCACCGCCGCGAGAAGGCCGACGAGCAGTTCACCGTGCCGTCGCTGGACACCTTCAAGGCCGTGCTCGAACCCACGCCCGAAGGCCGTGAGATCTCGACCACGCAAGCCTACGTGCGCTTCCTGACGCAGCTGCTGCGCGACAAGGCCATCGGCCCGCGCGTGGTGCCCATCCTGGTGGACGAGGCCCGCACCTTCGGTATGGAAGGCCTGTTCCGCCAGATCGGCATCTACAACCCGCACGGTCAGCAGTACACCCCGGTCGACAAGGACCAGGTGATGTACTACAAGGAGGACAAGGCGGGCCAGATCCTGCAGGAAGGCATCAACGAAGCGGGCGGCATGTCCAGCTGGATTGCCTCGGCCACCAGCTACAGCCACAGCAACCGCATCACGATCCCGTTCTACATCTACTACTCGATGTTCGGCTTCCAGCGCATCGGTGACCTGGCCTGGGCGGCCGGCGACCTGCAAGCGCGCGGCTTCCTGCTGGGCGGCACCTCGGGCCGCACCACGCTGAACGGCGAAGGCCTGCAGCACGAGGATGGCCACAGCCACATCCTGGCCAACACCATCCCGAACTGCATCTCGTATGACCCGACCTTCGCGCACGAAGTGGCGGTGATCATGCAGGACGGCCTGCGCCGCATGGTGCAGAACCAGGAGAACGTGTTCTATTACATCTCGCTGCTGAACGAGAACTACGCGATGCCCGGCCTCACGCCCGGCACCGAGCAGCAGATCCTCAAGGGCATGTACCTGTCCAAGGCAGGCGGCAAGGGCAAGGAGCGCGTGCAACTGCTGGGCTCCGGCACCATCCTGCGCGAATCCTTCTTCGCCCAGGAACTGCTGGAAAAGGACTGGGGCATCGCCGCCGACGTGTGGAGCTGCCCGTCCTTCAACGAGCTGACCCGCGACGGCCAGGATGCCGAGCGCTGGAACATGCTGCACCCGCTGGAGACCCCGCGCGTCGCCTTCGTGACCGAGCAGCTCGCCAAGAGCACCGGCCCGGTCATCGCGTCGACCGACTACATGAAGGCCTATGCGGAGCAGATTCGTCCCTTCATCCCCGAAGGCCGCCAGTTCAAGGTGCTGGGCACCGACGGTTTCGGCCGCTCGGACTTCCGCCGCAAGCTGCGCGAGCACTTCGAGGTGGACCGCCACTACATCGTCGTGGCTGCGCTGACCAGCCTGGTCAAGGAAGGCAAGCTGCCGGCGCAGAAGGTGGCCGATGCCATCGCCAAGTACGGCATCCAGGCCGACAAGATCAACCCGCTGTATGCCTGATACCGAGGAGACACAACAATGGCATTGATTGACATCAAGGTCCCCGATATCGGTGACTTCGCGGAAGTGGGCGTGATCGAGCTGCTGGTCAACGTGGGCGACACGGTGACCCAGGAACAGTCGCTGATCACCGTGGAATCGGACAAGGCATCGATGGAGATCCCGTCCAGCCACGCTGGCGTGATCAAGGAAATCCTGATCAAGATCGGCGACAAGGTGGCCGAGGGTTCGGTCATCGTGAAGCTTGAGGCCGCAGGTGTTGCCGCTGCCGCGGCACCCGCTCCGGCACCGGCGCCCGCCGCAGCAGCCCCCGCGGCTGCAGCCCCGGCGCCCGCACCGGCCGCTGCTGCGCCTGCCGCCGCCGCCGGCCCGCTGGACATCAAGGTACCGGACATCGGCGACTTCAAGGACGTGGCCGTGATCGAGCTGCTGGTCAAGGTGGGTGACACCGTGACCGCCGAGCAGTCGCTGTTCACCGTCGAGTCCGACAAGGCCTCGATGGAGATCCCGTCGCCGGCCGCCGGCACCATCACCGCGCTGACGCTGAAGATCGGCGACAAGGTCAACGTGGGCGATGTGGTCGGCCAGATGAGCGCCCAGGGCGTGGCCGCGGCTCCGGCTGCTGTCGCTCCGGCACCTGCACCGGCCGCTGCCGCTCCTGCAGCGGCTCCGGCCCAGGCCGCCGCCGCTCCGGTGGCTGCCGCTGCCACCCCCGCGCACAACCCGACGGTTGCGCCTTCCGGCCAGCTGCCGCATGCCTCGCCGTCGGTGCGCAAGTTCGCCCGCGAACTGGGCGTGCCGCTGGAAGAGGTCAAGGGCTCCGGCCAGAAGGGTCGCATCACCGCCGAAGACATCCAGAGCTTCACCAAGCAAGTGATGGCAGGCGCGGTGCAGACCAAGGCCCAGGCCGCCAAGGCGCCTGCCGGCAGTGGCTCCGGCGTCGGTCTCGACCTGCTGCCCTGGCCCAAGGTGGACTTCGCCAAGTTCGGCCCCATCGAGCGCAAGGAGATGTCGCGCATCAAGAAGATCAGCGGCGCCAACCTGCTGCGCAACGCGATCATGATCCCGTCCGTCACCAACCACGACGACGCCGACATCACCGATCTCGAAGCCTTCCGCGTCTCCACCAACAAGGAGAACGAGAAGAGCGGCGCCAAGGTCACCATGCTCGCCTTCCTGATCAAGGCCAGCGTGGCCGCGCTCAAGAAGTTCCCCGAGTTCAACAGCTCGCTGGACGGCGATGCGCTGATCTACAAGCAGTACTACCACATCGGCTTTGCGGCCGACACGCCGAACGGCCTGGTCGTGCCCGTCATCAAGGACGCCGACAAGAAGGGCGTGCTGCAGATCAGCCAGGAAATGGGTGAGCTGGCCAAGAAGGCCCGCGACGGCAAGCTCGGCCCGGCCGACATGAGCGGCGCGACCTTCACCATCTCGTCGCTGGGCGGCATCGGTGGGCGCTACTTCACGCCCATCATCAATGCGCCCGAAGTGGCCATCCTCGGGGTGTGCCGCTCCAACATCGAGCCGGTGTGGGACGGCAAGGCCTTCCAGCCGCGCCTGATGCTGCCGCTGTCGCTGACCTGGGACCACCGCGTGATCGACGGCGCCGCTGCCGCGCGCTTCAACGCCTTCCTGGGCCAGATCCTGGCCGACTTCCGCCGCGTGCTGCTCTGAAAGGACTACTGACATGGCAGTCATCGACATCAAGGTTCCCGACATTGGCGACTTTGCAGAAGTAGGCGTGATCGAGTTGCTGGTCAAGCCCGGCGACACCGTGGCCGTGGACCAGTCCCTGATCACCGTCGAGTCCGACAAGGCCTCGATGGAGATCCCGTCCAGCCATGCCGGCGTGGTCAAGGAACTCAAGGTCAAGATCGGCGACAAGGTGGCCGAAGGCTCGGTGGTGCTGAGCCTCGAAGCCGCCGAAGGTGCAGCCGCTGCTCCGGCGCCCGCGCCGGCCGCCGCACCCGCTGCCGCGGCTCCCAGCCCGGCTCCGGCCGCTGCCGTGGCCGCACCCGTGGCCAGCAACTTCAGCGGCACGGTCGACGTCGATTGCGACGTGGTCGTGCTCGGCGGTGGCCCCGGTGGCTACTCGGCGGCGTTCCGCGCGGCCGACCTCGGCCTCAAGGTCGTGGTCGTCGAGCGCTACGCCACGCTGGGTGGCGTGTGCCTGAACGTGGGTTGCATCCCCTCCAAGGCGCTGCTGCACGTGGCCGCCGTGATCGACGAGGTCAAGCACCTCGACGTGGCCGGCGTCAAGTTCGGCGCACCCGAGGTCAACATCGACCAGCTGCGCGGCCACAAAGAGAAGGTCATCAACAAGCTCACCGGCGGCCTCGCCGGCATGGCCAAGATGCGCAAGGTCACCGTGGTGCGCGGCTATGGCAACTTCGTCAGCGCCAACCACCTCGAGGTCGAAGAGACCACGGGCACGGCGCAGGAGAAGACCGGCAGCAAGAAGGTCGTGCAGTTCAAGCGCGCCATCATCGCCGCCGGCTCGCAGGCCGTGCGCCTGCCGTTCATGCCCAACGACCCGCGCGTGGTGGATTCCACCGGCGCGCTGGAGCTGAAGGAAGTGCCCAAGCGCATGCTGATCCTGGGCGGAGGCATCATCGGCCTCGAGATGGGCACCGTCTACAGCACGCTGGGCGCACGCCTCGATGTGGTGGAAATGATGGACGGCCTGATGCAGGGCGCCGACCGCGACCTGGTCAAGGTCTGGCAGAAGATGAACGCGCCGCGCTTCGACAACATCATGGTCAACACCAAGACCGTGGCGGCCGAGGCAACGCCCGAGGGCATCAAGGTCACGTTCGAGCCGGCCAAGGACGGCGTGAAGGTGCCCGAGCCGCAGACCTACGACCTCGTGCTGCAGGCCGTGGGCCGCACGCCCAACGGCAAGAAGATCGGCGCCGAGAAGGCCGGCGTGGCCGTCACCGACCGCGGCTTCATCAATGTCGACATCCAGATGCGCACCAACGTGCCCAACATCTTCGCGATCGGCGACATCGTGGGCCAGCCCATGCTGGCACACAAGGCCGTGCACGAAGCGCACGTGGCCGCCGAAGTCATCGCCGGCGAACTGCAGGGCAACAAGGAGCTGGCCTCGGCCGCCTTCAATGCCCGCGTGATCCCCAGCGTGGCCTACACCGATCCCGAAGTGGCGTGGGTGGGCCTGACCGAGGACCAGGCCAAGGCACAGGGCATCAAGGTCAAGAAGGGCATGTTCCCCTGGGCCGCCTCGGGCCGCGCGATCGCCAACGGCCGCGACGAAGGCTTCACCAAGCTGCTGTTCGACGATTCGCCCGAGGCCCACGGCCACGGCCGCATCCTGGGCGGCGGCATGGTCGGCACGCATGCGGGCGACATGATCGGCGAAGTGGCGCTGGCCATCGAGATGGGCGCCGACACGGTGGACATCGGCAAGACCATCCACCCGCACCCCACGCTGGGCGAGAGCATCGGCATGGCGGCGGAAGTGGCGCACGGCTCGTGCACCGACGTGCCGCCGAGCAAGAAGTAAGCGCCCCTGGCGCACACCAAAAAAAAGGCAGCCTCGGCTGCCTTTTTCTATGGTTTTGATAGCTGCTGGCGCTTGCTGGATAAGCGCTAAAGCCGTATTTGATTCAAATCACTCGTAGTCGAACTCGGCCTGGTAGCGGGCGGGGTCTATGCCTTCGGCGCGCAGCGGCTCGACCAGCCGGTAGCGCGTCACCTTGGCCGAGGCGGTGATGTAGCCCTTGATGACCAGCTCGCGCGTCACCGCGCTGCGGGCCTCGTCGGCCAATTGCTCGATCACCCGCGTGGTCTTGCGCCGCGCCAGCATGCGGAAGAGGGCGGGCACATGGGCCAGCAGGCGCTGCAGCAGGTCTTCGGCCTCGGCCGTCCATTCGCCCTGCTTGGGCAGCTCGGGCACGAAGCCCCATTCGTCCTCGGTCAGCGGGCGCCACAGCACGATGGCGTGGCCGTCCGGATCGGTCACGCAGGCCATGGCCTCCAGCTCGGGCGTGCGCATGGGCGCATAGCGCGATGCGGCGCCGGCCGCCAGCAAGGTGGCGTAGGCGCGGTCCACGTCGCTGACCTGCAGCCGCAGCGACACGGGTGACTCCACCGCCGCCACCTGCGCCAGCCGCAGCACGATGCTGCCCGAGTCCATGTCCACATAGCCGTCGCCGCGGCGGGCCTCGGCAAAGCCGATCACATCGCGCCACAGCAGGGCGGCGCGCTCCAGGTTGGTGGTGGGCAGGACGAGATGGCTGATTCCAAAGAACATGGCTGGCTTACAGGTGGTAACGGGCGGGGATGTTACCAGGGCTGCAGGCGTGGGCGGGGCATTGGATCACGCCAGGGCGCAGCAAAGGCAGGTTAGGATTTGCCCAGGGCCAGCTGGCACCATTTCAAGAATCGTAGCTGCTGGCGCTTGATGGACTTGGGTTATTCATATTTTTCTATTTAAAACCCTTATATGCCAAGCGCCAGCAGCTATCAAAATCATCAGCGCAACGGCCTGTCCGCTGCGCCAGAACAGGAGATTTCCCGCATGTCCACCACCCCGCATTCCCCGGCGCCGGGCTTTCTCGAAGGGCGCGCGCCCCTGGGCCTCGGTTCCTGGCATCTGGGCCAGGGCCGGCGCGACTGGGACACCGAGATCGACGCGCTGCTCACCGGCCTGCAGCTGGGCCTGGGTGTGATCGACACGGCCGAGATGTATGGCGACGGCCTGTCCGAGGAGCTGATCGGCGATGCGCTGCGCCGGCTGCCGGCGGGCGGCGCCCGGCCGTTCCTGGTCAGCAAGGTGCTGCCGCACAACGCCAGCCGGCGCGGCGTGGAGCGCGCCTTCGAGGCCAGCCGCCAGCGCCTGGGCGTGGACTGCATCGACCTGTACCTGCTGCACTGGCGCGGCGGCACGCCGCTGGCCGAGACGGTGGCGGCCTTCGAGGCGCTCAAGGCCGAGGGCCGGATCCGGCACTGGGGCGTTTCCAACTTCGACACCGACGACATGCAGGAGCTGTGGCGCGTGCCCGGTGGCCGCAACTGCGTGGTCAACCAGGTGCTCTACAACGTGCACAGCCGCGGCATCGAGTTCGACCTGCTGCCCTGGTGCCGCGAGCACGGCGTGGCCGTGATGGCCTACTGCCCGCTGGGCCACCGCGAGCTGGTCGACGACCCGCTGCTGGCCGAGATCGGCGACAAGCATGGGGTGAGTGGCACGGCGGTGGCGTTGGCTTGGGCGATGCGCAGCGGGCAAGTGATCGCCATCCCCGAAAGCGGCTCGGCCGCGCATGTGCGCGCCAATGCGGTGGCGCTGCCGCTGGTGCTCGATGCCGAGGACCTGGCTGCCATCGATGCCGCGTCGCCGCCGCCGCGGCGCAAGCAGCCGCTGGACATCCTCTGAACATGCGGCTTGATTGCTATTTATTTGGTAGCTTTTGGCGCTTGCTGCATGGGCGCTGGAGGCTGATTTGACCCTCATGAAGCGCATCCGCCTGCCATCCACTGCCACGCTGGCGGCCTTCGAGTCCGCCGCGCGGCACCTCAACTTCCGGCGCGCGGCCGACGAGCTGCACCTGACGCAGGGCGCCGTGAGCCAGCAGGTGCGGCTGCTGGAGGCGCAACTGGGCGTGGCGTTGTTCGCGCGCGTGCGCCAGCGGGTGCTGCTGACCAGCGCCGGCGAGCGCTACCTGCGCGAGGTGCGGCGCCTGCTGCGCGAGCTGGGCGAGGCCACACACCAGGCCATGGCCAGCGGCGACAAGGAGATCCTCAACCTCGCGGCCGTGCCCACCTTCGCCGCCAAGTGGCTGGTGCCGCGCCTGCCGGGCTTCTTCGCCGCGCATCCCGAGGTCAACCTGAACCTGGTCTCGCGCAGCGCGCCCTTCGACTTTGCGGCCGAGCCCTTCGACGCCGCCATCCACTACGGAGAGGCCTCGTGGCCGGGCGCGGTCTGCATGCACCTGATGGACGAAGAGATGCTGCCGGTCTGCAGCGCCGCGTACCGCGAGCGGCTGGGTTTGCTGGCGCCGGCCGACCTGGCGCGGGCGACCTTGCTGCAGCAGTTCACGCGGCCCTCGGCCTGGCAGGACTGGTTTGCGGCGGTGCAGGTGGAACCGGGCGAGGCTTTTCAGGGCCCGCGCTTCGACAGCTTCAACATGATCCTCGAAGCCGTGCAGGCTCACCTGGGCGCGGCGCTGCTGCCGCGCTTCCTGGTGGCCGAGGGGCTGGCGCAGGGCAGCCTGGCGCTGCTGTCCACCCAGGTGCTGCCCAGCACGCGCGGCTACTACCTGGTCTGCCCCGAGGCCCGCCAGGCTGCGCCGGCGATCGCAGCCTTCCGCGAGTGGCTGGAGGCCGTGATCTGGAGTTGATGAGTTTTTCTATCCCTCCGATCACTAAACATCGTTTCCTCCAGAGAGGAATCGCCGGGACAATCCAGCGTCAGTCACCAGAATTGTTGATGAAACGCTGTACCCATGTCTTCCCATCCCACTGACCGCCGCTGGAAGCGGCCGCTGCCGCCCTTCGTGTTCAACCGCAGCTTCGAGCGGCCCGCGCCGTCCGACGTGGCGGTGCTGGCGCAGGCCGACGTTACCCGCGTGAGCGACCTTGTCGGCCGCATGTACACCTGCCAGCCGGCGCTGCACTCGCTGGTTGCGCCGGCAGTGCCGCTGTGCGGCCCGGCCTTCACCGCCAAGTGCCCGCCGGGCGACAACCTCGGCGTCATGGCCGCCGTGCGCGCGGTGGAGGCGGGCGATGTGCTGGTGGTGGACGGCCAGGGCTTCACCCACTGGTGCATGGGCGGCTTCGAGCTGCTGAAGTACGCCTGCGAGCAGCGTGGCATGGCCGGCCTGGTGGTGCATGGCGCCTGGCGCGACATCGCCGAGGCGCAGGCGGCCGGTCTGCCGGTCTACGGACTGGCGGTGTCGCCGCACTCGGGGCCCAAGTTCGGCCCGGCCGAGCTGAACGTGCCGGTGGCCTGCGCGGGCGTGGTCATCCAGCCCGGCGACGTGGTCTGCGCCAGCGCCGAGGGCGTGGCCGTGGTGCCGCGCGCCAGCGTGGCGGCCGTGGCCCGTGCGCTGCAGGCCGGCGGCGGTGGCCATGGCATCGAGCACTTTCTCGAAGAGATGGATGGCCATGTGGCCGACTGGCTCGATGGAGATGCCGCATGAGCGGCGAGCTGGGATTGACGCGGGCGCTGGCGCGATTTGTCGCCGGCCTGCACCTCGATCAGATTCCCGCGACGGCGCAGGCCCAGGCCCGGCAAGCCATGGCCGACTGCATAGGCGGCGGCCTGGCCGGCGCGACCGACGCAGTAGCGCGCATCGCGGCGCAGACCCTGGCGCAGGCGCCGGGCCCGTGCACGCTGTGGGCGCAGGCCGGCCAGGCGACGGCGCGCGATGCGGCGCTGGTCAATGGCTGCGCGGCCCACGCCCATGCACTGGACGACACGCACGAATCCCTGCGCGGCCACCCATCGGCGCCCATCGTGCCGGCGGTGCTGGCGCTGGGCGAGGCGCTGGACGCCGACGGCGCCGCGCTGGTCACCGCCTATGTGGCCGGCGTGGAAGTGGCGGGGCGCCTGGGGCGCTGCGTCAACGACCGGCATTCGCAGCTCGGCTGGCACACCACCAGCACGCTGGGCGCCGTGGGCGCAGCGGCGGCCTGCGCGTTGCTGCTGGGGCTGGACGAAGAACGTACTTGCCATGCGCTGGGCTTGGCCAGCTCGATGGCGGGCGGCCTGCGGGTGAACTTCGGCACCATGGCCAAGGCCCTGCACGCCGGCCTGGCGGCCCAGCACGGCGTGCTGGCCGCGCAGCTCGCGGCCGGTGGCATGACGGCCAGCGCCCAGGCGCTGGAAGGCCACGAAGGCTTTCTGCAGCTCTTTTGCGACGACGGCAGCCAGAGCGCCGCGCGCGGCCTGCGGCCGTTTGGCCAGGCCTGGGAGGTGCTGGAGCCGGGCATCGTCTACAAGCAGTACCCGACCTGCTCACTGATGCACGCCCTGGTCGACCTGGTGCTGCAGGCCCGGCAAGAGGGATGCTTTGGCACGATGGACGGCGTGGAGATCCGCGGCGGCATCAGCCAGCGGCTGGAGACCATCCGCGGCAAGGCCTGGCCGCAGCGCGGGCTGGAGGCCAAGTTCCACGTCGAGTACTGCGTGGCGGTGGCCGCGCTGTGGGGCACCCAGGACGTGGAGGATTTCAGCGATGCGGCCGTGCAGCGCCCCGAGGCGCGCGCCTGCGCTGGGCGGGTGCGCCTGTCGATGGGCGAGGATTTTCCGGCGGGCAATGGCGACTTCGCCGAGCTGGTGGTGCTGCGCGATGGCGTGGAGGTGTTCCGCCAGCGCCAGGCCAAGCCCCGGGGGCATCCGAGCCTGCCGCTGACCGCCGCGCAGCACGAGGCGAAGTTCATGCACTGCGCGGTGCAGGCGCTACCCAAGCCCCGCGCCGCGGCGCTGTGGCAGCTGCTGAACGCACCGCAGCCGGCCTCGGCGCGCGCACTGGCAATGGCCATGGCGGCCCTGCCGGCCGATACGATTGTTTGATCCAAGGAGTTAGCACCATGCCTCGCATTTCCCGCCGCCAGTGGCTGATCGCCGCCTCCGCGCCGCTGCTGGCGTCCGCCGGGCCGGCCCTGGCCCAGCCCCGCGACATGAGCATCATCGTCGCCTACCCGCCGGGCGGCTCGCTGGATGCGATGGCCCGCATGATCGCGCAGCAGCTCGCGGTGCTGCGCGGCCACTCGGTCATCGTCGACAACAAGCCCGGCTTCTCGGGCAACATCGGCGCGCAGTATGTCGCCAAGGCCGCGCCGGATGGCAACACGCTGCTGATGACGGCGCTGACCTCGTACGCCATCAACGCCCGGCTGATGGGCCGCAGCACTGGCTACGACCTGCTCAAGGGCTTCGAGCACGTGGCCATCGTCGGCTATCTGCCCAATGTGCTCATCGTGCCCGCTGGCCTGCCGGCGAACACGGTGCAGGAGTTCGTCCAGCTCGCCAAGGCCAAGCCTGGCCAGCTCTCGTACGCCACCACGGGCAACGGCTCGCTGGAGCACATCGCGGGCGAGATGCTCAAGCGCGCCACGGGCACCGACATCGCGCCGGTGCCCTACAAGGGCTCGACGCCGGGTGTGACCGACCTGATCGGCGGCCAGATCCAGGCCATGTTCGTGAACACCTCGACAGCCATCAACAACCTCAAGACCGGTCGCATCAAGGTGCTGGCCATCGCCGGCCCCAAGCGCGTGGAGGCCTTGCCGGGCGTGCCGACGCTGCGCGAGGCCGGGGTGAAGATGGACAACGACGTGGTGTCCATCTTCGGCATCGCCGCGCCCGCGGGCATGCCCAGGGCCGTGGTCGACAAGCTCAACGCCGACCTGAACACGGTGCTGAAGGACCCCGAGGTCAAGAACCGCTTCGGCGGCCTGGGCATAGACATCGTCACCGAGGACGCCGCCTACGCCAAGCGCCGCATCGAGAGCGAGGTCAAGACCTGGGACCAGGTGATCCGCGAGACCGGCATCAAGCTGGAGTCCTGATCCGCCTTCATGGGCCGCTGCGCAGCCGGGGCGGCACGTAGTCGTACAGCGGCGTGGGGTCGTGCTGCGGCAGCGGCGAGGGCGGTGGCTCCATCAGGGTGCCGCCGCCTTCCCGGGTGATGTCCACGTTGGCCAGCTGCTGCATCCAGACGATGTTGATGTCGCCGGTGGGCGTGGGGCGGGTGTAGATCAGCCCCAGCATCTGCTGCGCATGGGCGTTGCCCTGGCTGGCCGCCAGCCGGTACAGGCGCATGGCCTCCACGTAGTTGACGGGCACGCCGTCGCCGCGGTGGAACTGGCGGGCGCGCAGGAACAGCGCCTCGCCGCCTTGCTGGCCGGGAGGGGCGGGCAGGGCGGTGCGCGTGGCCTGGGCGGAGCGCTCAAGCCAGTCCAGGTTGGCCTGGGCCGCAGGCGACCGCGCACCGGCGGCGGCAAACAGCCGGCGCGCTTCCTGCCTGCGGCCAGTCTGGGCGTAGAAGATGCCCAGCTCGTTCTGCCCGTAGGGGTCGCCGGCCCTGGCGCTGCGCAGGATCAGGGCGCTGGGCTGGCGCGGCGCGTCGTCCAGTTGCGGGTTCTGCGGGGTGGCCACTTCCAGCGGGGCGGTCTTCTGGTTGCGCAGCCATTCCAGGTAGGCGGCGCGGCCGGCGTCGCTCTTGCGCAATTGCTCGATCCACGGCGTGGCCTGCTGCGGTTGCGGCTGCTGGCCGCAGCCATCGAGCTGGCACCAGGCCAGGCCGGCCGGGGCCAGCGGGTGGCGCAGGCGCTGGGCCTGCGCAAACCATTCGCGCGCCTTGGCCGGGTGGGTGCCGGTGCCCAGGCCATGCAGGTACAGCAGGCCCAGCAGCCAGGCGGCTTCGGCGGGGGTGCTCGCGCCGGCCACCGCGGTACGGCCACTGCCCGAGGTGGGTTGCGCGGCCAGCCGTTCCAGCGCGCGGATGTAGGGCGCTTCGGCATTCGCGGGCGTGATGGCGCCGGGCACGGGCTGGTTGCCGCGCAGTTGGTCGGCATCGAGCTGCGGACGGGTGCCGTATTGCTCGTTCAGCCGGTCTGCGTGGTGGCTGCGGGACGGTATCTGGGCTTCGGCGACCGGCAGCGCCACGTCGAGCACCAGGCTGACCGCCAGCAGCGCCCAGCACAGCCACTGCATGCCGCGTTGGAAGGCCTGCTTGGACATGGACGCTACCCCGCCGCCGGGCGGCCTGCGGCCTTGGTCTGCTGCTTGCCGGTGCGGGCCGCCGCTGGGGCCGGTGCGGGCGGCGCGGCCTGGGGCGCCGGTTCCGGCGCTGCCTTCGGCGTCACTTGCCACATGAGCTTGCGCGCTGCGACCCGCGAGCCTGCCGGCACGCTGCGGAACACCGCTTCGAGTTCGTCGAGATTGGAGATGCCCTGCAGCGGGGTGAAGGGCGGTGCCTGCAGGTTGGTGGGCAGCTGTTCCAGGATGTTGCCGTCGGAGGCGAAGCAGGCCATTCCTTCGAGGCCGGGCGCGCCCGCGTCCATCACGAAGCCGGGGTTGGGGCTCATCCAGTCGGGGATGCGGATGGTCTGGTTGGCCTGTATCCAGCCCGAGGTGTTGGTGTTGTTGGGCAGCAGGCGGATCACGCTGCCGTTGGCGCCGGCCATGTAGCAGTAGAGGTACGAGGTGCGGGACACCGAGGCCGAGACGAAGATCTGCTCGCCGACGGTGAAGGACGTACGCTCCAGCATGATGTTCTCGATGTTCAGGCGGATGTTGGTGGCCGCGGCGCTGCCGCTGCTTTCGTCCTTGGGCGCCCAGCCTATGCGTTCGAGCTTGCCTTCGGGCGAGACGCTGACATAGTTGCGCAGCGAGCGCTCGTAGGTGGGGAAGTCGATGACGCCGGTGGTGACGAGCTGGTGGTCGGCCTGGAAGCGCGCCAGCGCGGGGCGCAGTTCGGCCGTGTCGGCATCGGGCTGTGCGGATGCCAGATAGCCTTGCTGGAAGAGCACGCGCTTGACCAGCTGGTTGCGGCTCGCGGCATCGCCTTCGTCGTACCACTCGCGCATCTGGCGCTGGAAGTCGGGGTGGGTCTGGTCCAGCGTGAGGCACTGCCAGTACGGCAGCCGCGCCCACTTCCCCATCAGCTCGATCATGGCCAGATCGACCAGGGTGCGGATGGCGGGGCCCGAGCCCTGCGCATAGTCGCGCCCCACGCTGAACTGCACGCCGTAGGTGCCGATGCGGCCGGACAGGTCCACGCCGCGGCCGCCGGCCCCGATCACGATCTCGTTGGCCGAGTCCATGCCCGGGATGATGGTGCGGCTGCGGAAGTCGCCCAGGTGCATCTCCAGCCCGATCACCGTGGCGTTCTGGTTGCGGCTGTAGCCGGCCTCGATGCGCGGACCGGAGAGGCCGATGTCGTTGTTGTTGCTGATGACTTTCTGGTCGACGAAGGCCACGGCGCCGGAGATGTAGAGCGCCGGGCGCTGCAGCCGGATCTGGTTGTTGTTGAGCAGCAGCGTGGTCAGGTTCTGCACCGTGTCCTGCCGGGCGATGTCCACCTCGTAGTCCACGAAGCGGAAGGCATTGCTCATGCGCGACATCTGCGACAGCGCGGTGATCACCATGTCCTTGGTGCTGACGGCTATGCGCCCCGAGTAGTCGGGGATGGACTTGCTCGACACCAGCACCGTGGACATGCCGGCATCCTTGAAGAGGTGGTCCATGCACATCAGCGAATCGGAGAAGCTCGTGAACGAGCGCACCGGGCGCACGACAGGCTTGTTGGCCAGCGGCGCATGGGTCTGGTATTCGGCCTCGTTGTTGGCGTAGGGCGGGGTCATGCAGCCCGCCACGAGCGACGTGGCGCAGGCGGCCCCCAGCACCCGGGACCAGCGCCGTGCCATGCCCGCCGTGGCCCGGCCGAGGGTGAGCGCAGTGTGTGTCATGGCAAAGCTCCGTTGGTGGGCGAGGAGACTCCCGCCGCAATGCGGGGGGGCAGGGGGCGGGAATGCGGCCGCCCGCCATGCCTTCATTTGCAGATATTGACCAGGTCGCCGCGCAGCACCACGATCTGCTGCTGGTTGCCCGGGCCATAGCGCACGGGCGAGTTCAGGCTGGAATTGCTGCCCACGTCCTGGATGCAGGTCTTGTTCTGCTGGTTGCCGGTGACGGTGGTCTTGATGTCCGCATCGGTGTAGATGCCGGAGGTGGAGTCCGAAAGCGCCTTGGCCTCCAGGCGCGCGATCTTGGCCTGCACGTTGGCCGGCAGGCCGTTGACGCCATCCAGCCCCTGCGACGGCCCGGGTTGCGCCATGGGCAGCTGCAGGTGGTCCACGGGCTTGCTCAGCACCACGGGGTCTTCGCCCGGAGCGGCTTGCGCGGCGCCGATGCCCAGCGCCAGAAGCGCCAGAAGCGGCAGAAGTACGGTACGGATCATGGCCATGCTCCTCAGGTGGTGCCCGCGCCAGGGGCGGCGCGGGCAGGCTCATCCGTGCGAACTACTTGTTGCAGACGGTGCAGCCGTTGTTGCTGGAGATGTTCTGCGTGGCCGTGGCATTGCTGTTGGCGTAGTTGGACACGCTGGCATTGCGGATCGCGGCCATCTGGAACAGCTTGCCGTTGACCGTCACCTTGCCCAGGTTGGAGGCCAGGCTCTGCGTCGCGTTGGCGTTGTCATGCGACTCGTTCGAGATGGAGGCGTTCGACACGCTGGTGAACTGCACGGTCTCCTTGTTGATGGTCACGTTGCCGGTGTTGCTCGACAGGTTCTGCCGCGCCGTGGAGTTGTCGTAGGCCTTGTTGCTGATCGAGCCGGACTTCACCGACGTGACCTGCGTCAACGGCGCGTTGATCTGGATGTCCGGGCAGGTCGTGCAGCTCTGGGTGCTGAGGGCAGGCGTGGGGGCTGGCGGAGGCGAAGGCGGGTGCCGGTCGGCCGATTGCGCCATGGCGGCAGTGGCAAGGAACAGACCGGTCAGTACTGCAAGGCTTTTCATGATGCTCTCCTCGTTCTCGGATGAAAAATTTCACGGTGGCCAAGGCCTGCCGTGAAGCTCAGGACGCCTTCTTCGGTGCCACGCAATGTGGTGTTCGATGTCGTTCGCCCTGGGTTCAGTGTCCGGAGATCGGGTGTTTCAAGAAATCGCGCGATTCGGCTACCGCTTTGTCATCAAGTGTTAACCAGTGAAAGGCTCTGCCATGCCCGTGGTTGCTGACGAGTGGCTAACTGGATGAAGTTGCAAACGCAAAATAAAACTGGTAGTAACGCAAAATGTTTTTTGTAATATTACGTAATTCAATGTGAAGCTTGCTAGGCTTGAGCATACGTATCACTTACTGTTCCATTTACGAAGCCGTGGCGGGCACATCCAGCGCGGAGGTTTGTGATGAATAGTTACAAAAATATGGCTACTGGTATACCGGATTCTGGATCTCAGGATATAGCGGTGAATCTCCAGGGCGGCAGCGGGTTCGAGATGTATTCCAATCCTCCGTCGATGTGGCCGTCCTTTCTCGTCGGCCAGCGCAGCCGGCCCGTTCGCTGTCTGCTGGTGGATGACGACATCCATTTCATCAATGTCTTGCACCAGGAGCTTTCTGCGGACCATCGCATCCACGTGGTGGGGCGCGCCGCAACGGTGAAGGAAGCCAAGCGCATCATCAAGGCGCAGGATTTCGATGTGGCGCTGATCGACCTGACCCTGCCCGATGGCCAGGGAATGCAACTGCTCGAGTATGTCCACGCCCACCGGCCTGCCGCGCAATACCTGGTGGTGTCGGTAACGGAGTTGGAGCAGAACGTATTGCGCGCCATCGAACTGGGCGCATCCGGATATCTGGTGAAGCACTCGTGGTTCGGCGGCTATACGCAGGCGGTATTGCAGGTGGCCAATGGCGGGGCAGCCATTACCCCGCATCTCGCGAAGCGGCTTTTGCAGCATTTCGATACCCGGTCCCACTATGCCCACGAGCAAGCCTTGACCACTGGCAAGATTTACGACCATCTGTCGCAGCGCGAGCAGGATATTCTGCGCATGATCGCCTGCGGCTATACCAGCCAGGAAATTGCGGTGCGGCTCAAAATCAGCCACCTGACCGTCAACACCCATATCCGCAATACCTATCGCAAGCTGCAGGTCCGCTCCCGTGCCCAGGCTGTGAAAAGTGCGTTGGTCCGCGGCCTGATATGAATGCCTGAGACCGGGCATGCTCAACCCCGCGTTCTTGAGACTGGCGCTCTTCCTGGCCAATGGCGGTGCGGCGCTCGTTCAGTTGGGCTGGGCCTGCAGGATGCTGGTGTGGTCCGAGGCTTCGGCACCCGATGACAGGCTGCTTGCTGCCATCCTGTTCGTGGCAGGCCTGCTCCAGGGCGGACTTGGATGGGCATGGTGGCGTAGCTGCAAGCACAGGGCAGGGAACGACAGGTCCCGCGAAAAGCACGAGCTGATCACCAGGGAGCGCCAGCGCATCGCGCGCCAATTGCACGATGGCGTAGGTGGGCCGCTGGTGCTGGCCGTGGCCGAAAGCCGCCACCTCGGTGTGCCTGCACTGGTCCTGGTGCAGCATCTGGAGGCCTGCCTGTTCAACCTGCGCACCTCCGTGGATGCCATGGCGATGGAGAACCCGGATCTCATGGGATGCCTGGTACAGCTGCGGCACCGGATCGATCCGCTGCTGCGCAGCAGAAGGATCACTCTGATCTGGCAGATCAGCGCATCGACTCCGCCGCCGATGCTGGACAGCGAGGCGGTAGGGCACTTCCACCTGATCGTCCAGGAGGCGCTGTGCAACGTGCTGCAGCATGCGCAGGCCCGCAAGGTCTCCATCCGGTCCTATGCGATAGGGCAGAAGTGGGTCCTGGAGATCGAGAACGATGGGGTGCGCTTCCCGACCAATGGCGCAGAGCTCCAAGGCCGGGGACTGGCTGGCATGCGCCACCGCGCGAAGTGCATCCGTGCCCGGCTGAGGCTCATGCCGCTGCCCCGCGGAGGCCTGCTCCTGCGCCTGGAAATACCGCAAGGAGCCAGCCCCGAGCCGCTGTCGAGGACCTGGGGCGCAAAGCTGACCCGGAAGTAGCGCGCGAGGCGCCCGGCACGGAGTCCAGGTCCGCGTGGCCTCTTTTACACAAATGGACGCGCTTGGCAATACCCGCCATCCCTGTTGTTCAAAAAATTTTTGCCTATATGCTGCCGGTCACTCGCGAAAAACATTATTGTCGTAACGATAATGACGCGATCCCACCTGTTTGTGTAAAGGATATGAGCATGAAAGTCCCGTTTCGTCTGAATTCTGTCGTGGTCGCAGCCGGCTTCGCTGCCAGCCTGCTGGCCGGTGCAGCGCATGCGCAGAACATCAAGATCGCCATGGTGCTGCCCGCCACCGGCCCGGTGACGCAGTACGGCGACATGGTCAAGGAAGGCGTGGAGACCGCCGTCGAGGAGATCAATGCCGCCGGCGGCATCAACGGCAACAAGCTCGAAGCCGTGGTGGTGGACGATGCCTGCGAACCCAAGCAGGGCCCGGTAGCCGCGAACCGCGTGGTCAACGCCAAGATCCACTACGTGGTGGGCCCGGTGTGCTCCGGCGCGTCGATCGCCGCCGCCCCCATCTACAACAACGAAGGCGTGGTCGTGGTGACCCCGTCGGCCACGTCGCCCGCGCTGACCGAAGGCAAGAACTTCACCTACATCTTCCGCACCATCGGCCGTGACGACCAGCAGGGTCCGTTCGCCGCCAAGTTCATCGCCGAGAAGATCAAGCCCAAGAAGGTTGCCGTGCTGCATGACAAGCAGGCCTATGGCCAGGGCATCGCCTCGGCCGTGCGCGACACGCTGAAGGCCGCCGGCACCAACGTGGCGCTGTTCGAAGGCATCAACGCCGGCGACAGCGACTACTCCGCCGTCATCACCAAGCTCAAGAGCGCCGGCGTGGACTTCGTCTACTACGGCGGCTACCACCCCGAAATGGGCCTGCTGCTGCGCCAGGCCGGCGAGCAGGGCCTGAAGGTGCGCATGATGGGCCCCGAGGGCGTGGGCAACCCCGAGATCAACGCCATCGGCGGCGCCGCCATCGAAGGCATGCTGGTGACGCTGCCGGCCGACTTTGCCTCCAACCCCAAGAACGCGGCCGTGGTCAAGGCGTTCAAGGACAAGAAGCGCGATCCGTCCGGTGCATTCCAGATGAACTCCTACGCCGCCGTGAAGGTGATCGCCGAGAGCATCAAGGCCGTGGGCAACGACTCCGCCAAGGTGGCCAAGCACATGCACACCGCCACCTTCGACACCCCGCTGGGCAATCTGGCCTGGGATGCCAAGGGCGACCTGAAGGCCTACGACTTCCAGGTGTTCCAGTGGCACAAGGACGGCAGCAAGTCGCCAGCCACCAAGTAACTGCTGATTGCGCATCGCAAGGCATGGCTCTAAAACATAGGGCCATGCCTTCTTGTTTTGGCCCGCAACATGGGCCAATCCTCTTGTTGACGAGTGGTTTCGTATGAGTGATTTTTTGCCTCAATTCATACAGCAGCTGTTCAATGGCCTGTCGCTGGGCGCGATCTACGCGATGGTGGCCATTGGATACACGATGGTGTATGGAATTATTGGAATGATCAATTTCGCCCATGGCGAGATTTACATGATCGGCGCCTACATCGGCCTGGTCACGCTGTCGGCGATCGGCACGCAAAGCGGCATTCCGGTCTATCTGGTGGTCGGCGCCATGCTGCTGGTGGCGGTGGCGCTCACGGCCGTCTATGGCTATGCGGTCGAGCAGGTGGCATACAAGCCGCTGCGCAGCAGCCCGCGCCTGGTCGCGCTGATCTCGGCGATCGGCATGTCCATCTTCTTGCAGAACTGGGTGGCCCTGGGCCAGGGCGCGCGCGACATGGCCGTGCCGGCGCTGATCCCCGGCACCTTCACCTTTGGTGGCGGCGACGGAGGGTTTGAGATCTACGTGCCCTACACCCGCA
Source organism: Comamonas humi (assembly GCF_054782535.1). Lineage (NCBI taxonomy): Bacteria > Pseudomonadati > Pseudomonadota > Betaproteobacteria > Burkholderiales > Comamonadaceae > Comamonas > Comamonas humi. The sequence continues at coordinate 229,848 of NZ_BAAGSH010000004.1, forward strand.
TGCTCATCATCGTGGTCGCCGTCGTGCTGATGGTGGCGCTCACGCTGTTCATCCGCCATTCGCGCATGGGCCGTGCGTCGCGCGCCTGCGCGCAGGACATGCAGATGGCCAACCTGCTGGGCATCGACACCAACAAGGTCGTGTCCTTCACCTTCGTGCTCGGCGCCATCCTGGCGGCCGTGGGCGGGGTGCTGATCGCGCTGGCGATCGGCAAGCTCAATCCCTACATCGGTTTCGTGGCCGGCATCAAGGCCTTCACGGCGGCAGTGCTGGGCGGCATCGGCAGCATTCCCGGCGCCATGCTGGGCGGCGTGCTGCTGGGCGTGGCCGAGACCATGGCGGCGGCCTACATCTCGTCGGAGTACAAGGACATCGTGGCCTTCGGCCTGCTGGTGCTGATCCTGCTGTTCAGGCCCACCGGCCTGCTGGGCAAACCCGAGGTGGAGAAGGTCTGATGAAAACCAGGATCAAAGACTCCATCATCGCCGCCATCCTGGCGGGCCTGGTCGTGCTGCCCATCTTCGGCCTGCAGCTGCAGCGCCGCGGTGGCCGCAACTTCCTGGAGCCGCACTGGAACTACGTGATCGGTGCCATCGTCATCGTGTTCCTGTTCCAGCTGGTCAAGCCGCTGTTCGCCAGCCGCCTCAAGCAGGGCTGGCTGCCGGCGCTGCCGCAGGTGCAGCCGGGCGGCCGGCGCGCGCTGATGCTGCTGGTGTTGCTGGCGGCCGTCATCTGGCCGTTCTTCTCGGGCCGCAACGCGGTGGACATCGCCACGCTGGCGCTGATCTACGTGATGCTGGGCCTGGGCCTGAACATCGTGGTCGGCTTTGCCGGCCTGCTGGACCTGGGCTTCGTCGGCTTCTACGCCGTGGGCGCCTATACCTATGCGATGCTGTTCCACTGGGCCGGCTGGAGCTTCTGGGAGGCGTTGCCGTTTGCGGGAGCCACCTCAGCGCTGTTCGGCTTCGTGCTCGGCTTTCCGGTGCTGCGCCTGCGCGGCGACTACCTGGCCATCGTGACGCTGGGCTTCGGCGAGATCATCCGCCTGCTGCTGGTCAACCTGGTGGACTTCACCGGCGGGCCGGACGGCATCTCGGGCCTGGCCAAGCCGACGGTGTTCGGCCTGGAGATGGCGCGCAACCCCAGCACCGAGGGCGGCACGACCTTCCACCAGTTCTTCGGGCTGGAGTTCAATTCGCTGCACATGGTGATCTTCCTGTACCTGATGGCGCTGCTGCTGGCGTTGGTCACGCTGTGGATCTCGAACCGCCTGATCCGCATGCCCATCGGCCGTGCCTGGGAGGCGCTGCGCGAGGACGAGGTGGCCTGCAAGTCGCTGGGCCTGAACCCGATGAAGATCAAGCTCTCGGCCTTCACGCTGGGCGCGATGTTCGCGGGCTTCGGCGGCGCCTTCTTCGCCGCGCGCCAGGGCATCGTGAACCCCGAATCGTTCAGCTTCATCGAGTCGGCGCTGATCCTGGCCATTGTGGTGCTGGGCGGCATGGGCTCGCAGCTGGGCGTGATCATCGCGGCCATCCTGATCACCGTGCTGCCAGAGCTGGCGCGCGAGTTCTCGGAGTACCGCATGCTGATCTTCGGCCTGGTGATGATCCTGATGATGATCTGGCGTCCGCAGGGCCTGTTCCCGATGAAGCGGCACCAGACCGAGCTCAAGCAGTAACCCGTAAACACGGTATCAACGCATTGGAGAAGTGTTTATGAGTGACGCTATTTTGAAGGTCAACGGCCTGTGCATGCGCTTTGGCGGCTTGCTGGCCGTGGACCATGTGGCCATGGAGATCAAGCCGCAGGAGATCTTCGCCATCATCGGCCCCAACGGGGCCGGCAAGACCACGGTGTTCAACTGCATCAGTGGTTTCTACAAGCCCACCGAAGGGCAGGTCGAGCTGGCCGGCAAGTCCATCGCGGGCCTGTCCAGCCACGAGGTGGCCAACCACGGTGTGGTGCGCACCTTCCAGAACGTGCGCCTGTTCAAGGGCATGACGGTGCTGGAGAACCTGCTCGTCGCGCAGCACCAGCAGGTCAAGCGCGGGCTGCTGTCCGGCCTGTTCAAGACCCGCGCCTACCGCGAGGCCGAGGACAAGGCCGTGGCCCAGGCCGCGCACTGGCTCGACGTGATGGGCCTGCGCGCCTTCGCCAACCGCGAGGCGGGCAATCTGGCCTACGGCCACCAGCGGCGGCTGGAGATCGCGCGCTGCATGATCACCAGTCCCAAGCTGCTGATGCTGGACGAACCGGCCGCCGGCCTGAACCCGCAGGAGAAGGTCGAGCTGCAGCACCTCATCAACGACCTGCGCCGCGACTACGGCGTGACCGTGCTGCTCATCGAGCACGACATGAGCCTGGTGATGGGCGTGTCCGAGCGCATCCTGGTGATGGAGTACGGCAAGCCCATCGCGATGGGCCTGCCGGCGGAAATCCGCAGCAACGAGCGTGTGATCAAGGCATATCTGGGGGAATCGTGATGCAGCCGATGTTGGAGATTCAGAACGTCAGTACACATTACGGTGCGATCTGTGCCGTCAACGACGTGAGCCTGCACGTGAACCAGGGCGAGATCGTCTCGCTGATCGGCAGCAACGGCGCGGGCAAGACCACCTTGCTGATGACGGTGTGCGGCAACCCGCGGGCCAGCAGCGGAACGATCCGCTTCGAGGGTGAGGAGATCGTGGGCCAGGACTCGCACCTCATCATGCGCAAGGGCATCGCCATCTCGCCCGAGGGGCGCCGCGTATTCAAGGACCTGACCGTGGTCGAGAACCTGCAGATGGGCGCCTTCTTCCTGAACAAGGACGAGACCGCCAAGGGCATCGAGTATGTCTACGGCCTGTTCCCGCGCCTGAAGGAGCGCGCCGAGCAGCGCGCGGGCACCATGTCCGGCGGCGAGCAGCAGATGCTGGCCATCGGCCGCGCGCTGATGTCCAAGCCGCGTCTGCTGCTGCTCGACGAGCCCACGCTGGGCCTGGCGCCGCTGATCATCGCGCAGATCTTCGAGATCATCAAAACCGTGCGCGAGCAGGGCGTGACCGTGTTCCTGGTGGAGCAGAACGCCAACCAGGCCCTGCAGATCGCCGACCGCGGCTATGTGCTCGAGAACGGCCGCGTGGTGCTCGAGGATTCGGGCGCCAGCCTGCTGGCCAATCAGGACATCCGCAAGGCCTACCTGGGCGGCTGAAAAACCCTGCGCCCGCTTGGCATCCGCCCGCGGCGGGATAATGCAGCCTGTGAACACCCCGGACTGGTATCCGGGGTGTTTTTCTTTGACGACCAACAGCCATGAGCGAACCTAGAAATTGGGACCGGGCGCAGCGTCCCTATCCGGCCATGTCCGTGGCCCCCATGATGGACTGGACCGATAGAGGCTGCCGTTATTTCCACCGCCTGCTGTCGCGCCACGCCTTGCTCTACACCGAGATGGTGACCACCGGCGCGCTGATCCACGGCGATGTGGCGCGCCACCTGCGCTTCCACGACGCGGAGCACCCGGTGGCGCTGCAGCTCGGCGGCAGCGAGCCGGCCGACCTGGCGCAGTGCGCGCAGATGGCGCAGCAATGGGGCTACGACGAGGTGAACCTGAACTGCGGCTGCCCCAGCGAGCGCGTGCAGCGCGGCGCCTTCGGTGCCTGCCTGATGAACGAGCGCGAGCTGGTGGCCGACTGCGTGAAGGCCATGCGCGACGTGGTGGACATCCCCGTCACCGTCAAGCACCGCATCGGCATCGACAAGGAAGAGAGCTACGGCTTCGTGCGCGATTTCGTCGGCAGCGTGGCCGAGGCCGGCTGCGAGGTCTTCATCGTCCATGCCCGCAATGCCTGGCTCAAGGGCCTGTCGCCCAAGGAGAACCGCGAGATCCCGCCGCTGCGCTACGAGGTGGTGGCGCGGCTCAGGCAGGACTTTCCGCAGCTCACCATCGCCGTCAACGGCGGCATCGCCACCGATGCGCTGGTGCAGCAGCAGCTGGAGCAGGTCGATGGCGTGATGGTCGGCCGTGAGGCCTACCACAACCCCTGGTGGCTGGCCAGTTGGGATGCGTCGTACTTCGGCGCCGAGCCCAGTGGCATCACGCGCGAGTGGGTCGAGGAAGAGATGGTGCGCTACATGGAGCGCGAAGCGGCCGAGCACGGCACGCACTGGTATTCGATTGCCCGGCACATGCTGGGCCTGCGCCATGGCCTGCCCGGCGCGCGCCGCTGGCGCCAGGCATGGAGCGACCACCGCCTGAAGACGCTGCCGCCGCATGAGGTGATGCGCCTGGCCCGCACCAAGCCGGCGCGTCCAACGTCCGAAGCCGAGACAGTTTCGATCTGATTACTATCAAAAAAATAGCTTCCAGCGCTTGATGGACAAGCGCTGGAAGCTATTTTTATGCTAAATACGGATTCAGGCCGCCTGCTTGCGCACCCAGGCGGTGTACTTGTCCATCCACTTCTGCAGGAACTCGCGGCTGGCCTCGGCGATGCTGCCGTCGGCGTTGAACATGCCTTCGCGCATCTGCAGGAACATCTCGGGCTGGCCCATGGTCGGCACGTCGAGGAAGGCCAGCACGTTGCGCAGGTGCTGCTGCGCCATCGAGGTGCCCGCGGCGCCGGGCGAGATGCCCATCACGCCGGCCGGCTTGCCCGCCCACACGCTCTGGCCCCAGGGGCGCGAGCCCTGGTCGAGCGCGTTCTTCATCGCGGCGGGCAGCGAGCGGTTGTGCTCAGGCGTGACGAACAGCACGCCCTGCGACTGCTTGATCGTGTCCTTGAAGCGGTTCACCACGTCGGGCACGGCGCTGTCCTGGTCCTGGTTGTACAGCGGCAGCTCGTTGATGGGCACGATCTGCAGGCTGAAGTCCTGCGGCGCGAGCTTGATCACGGCGTTGGCCAGCTGGCGGTTGAAGGAATCCTTGCGCAGGCTGCCAACGATGACGGCGATGTGGTATTGGGCCATGGTGTGTCCGTTTCGAAAGGGTGTTTCAGGCGAAATGCCGCAGCCGGGCGGGCCGGCTGGCGGCACGGGCCAAGCTTAGCAGGCGGCAAAGCAGGCCGTGTGTCAGACGTTTTTACTCTTCTTCGTGCAGCAGGCTCAGCCCGATGGCGCCGCGCCGGCGCAGCCAGGGGCTGGGGCGGTAGCGGGTGTCGCCGTAGACGGTCTGCAGGTTGAAGAGGATCTCCAGCACGTTCGTCGGGCCGATGGCGTTGCCCATGGCCAGCGGGCCCAGCGGGTAGCCCAGGCCCAGCGTCACGGCGGTCTCCAGGTCGGCCGGGCTGCACAGGCCCTGCTGGCACATGTCGCTGGCGATGTTGACGATGTGCGCCACCACGCGCTGGGTGACGAAGCCGCCGCTGTCGCGCACCACGCTCACGGCCTTGCCGTCGCTGGCGAAGAGGGCGTGGGCGGCGTCGCGCATGTCGCGGCGCGTGGCCGGTGTGGTGGCCAGCACGCGGCGGCGGGTGGCGGCGTCGTCCAGCATCATGTCGATGCCCACGACGCGCGCCGGATCGAGCCGCTCGACGGCGGCCACGGTGGTCATGTCGAAGCCCAGCGGCGCCACCAGGATCAGCGCCTGCGACGAGGGCGCCTGCGCGGTCTCGATGCGCGCGCCTAGGTTCTTCAGCAGCTGGTACAGCTCGGCGCGGCGGGCGGCGCGCGGCGACACCCACACCGGCGGCAGCTCGGCCACCTGCGGCACGGGCGGCTCGGGCGGTACCTGCTGCTGGCCGTTTTCGTAGCGGTAGAAGCCGGCACCGGTCTTGCGGCCCAGCAGGCCGGCCGTCATGCGCTGCGCGGCCTGGGCGCTGGGGCGCAGGCGCGGCTCGTCGTAGAACTGGCGGTAGATGGACTCCATCGCGGTGTGCGAGATGTCCAGGCCGGTCAGGTCCATCAGCTCGAACGGGCCGAGCTTGAAGCCCATCTGGTCGCGCAGGATGCGGTCCACCGTGGCGAAGTCGGCCACGCTCTCGCCGACGAGGCGCAGCGACTCGGTGCCGTAGCCCCGGCCCGCGTGGTTGACGATGAAGCCCGGCATGTCGCAGGCCGTGACCGGCGTGTGGCCCATGCTCTTGACGTAGCCGGTGAGCGCATCCACCACCGCGGCGTCGCTGTGCGTGGCGGGGATGACCTCGACCAGGCGCATCAGCGGCACCGGGTTGAAGAAATGCAGCCCGGCGCAGCGGCCCGGGCGCTTGAGCGGCTTGGCGATGGCCGTCACCGACAGCGACGAGGTGTTGCTGGCCAGCACGCAGCTTTCGCCGACGATGGCTTCGAGCGCGCTGAAGAGGGCGACCTTGGCGTCCAGCCGCTCGACGATGGCCTCGATCACCAGGTTGCAGCCGGCCAAGGCCTGCAGGCTGTCGGCAGCCTTCAGGCCGGCCGTCCAGCCGGCGAGCTGCTCGGCGCTGCACTTGCCCTTGGCCTGCATCTTCTGCCACTGCTCGGTGACGGACTGGATGGCCGCGGCCACGGCTTCGGGCTGCTGGTCGAACAGCAGCACCTGGCTGCCGGCCTGGGCGGCCATCTGCGCAATGCCGCGCCCCATGGCGCCCGCGCCGACCACGGCGACCTGTGGGAAGAATGCGTTCATGTGATCTCCTTAGGCCTCCGAGTTTATGCGGCCAGGCGCTGCATCAGCGCCTGCGCGGCCTGCTCGGGATGGTCGGCGTTGACGATGGCGCGCACCACGGCGATGGAGCCCACGCCGCTCTGGCGCACCTGGCTAAACTGCTCGGCGCCGATGCCGCCGATGGCCACCTGCGGGTAGCTGCGGGTGAGCTCGGCGTAGTGCATCAGCCGCGCCAGGCCTTGCGGCACGGTAGCCATCTGCTTGAGCGTGGTGGGGAAGACCGCGCCCATCGCGATGTAGCTGGGCACGGCCTGGCTGGCGCGCACCATCTCGGCGTAGCCGTGGGTGCTGATGCCCAAACGGACGCCCGAGGCGCGCAGCTCCTGCAGCTCGTCGGGGCTGAGGGCGTCCATGTCCTCCTGGCCCAGGTGCACGCCGTAGCTGCCGGCGGCAATCGCCTCGCGCCAGTGGTCGTTGATGAACAGCAGCGCATCGGTACCCTGCACGGCCCGCACGGCGGCCTGGATCTCGGCGCGGACGGCCTCGGCGTCGGCTGACTTGAAGCGCAGCTGCACCGTGGGTACGCCGGCGCGCGCCATGCGGCCCACCCATTCGGCCGTGGGCAGCACCGCGTACAGGCCCAGCGCGCGCGGGCAGGCGGCGAAAGCCGGCGCGCTGCCGCTCACATGCAGGCCGAAGTCGGCCGGTGTGGCCGGCCAGGCGTTGGCGTCGAAATGGCTGGTGCGCAGGCTCTGGCGGTACCAGGCCGAGGCCAGGCAGTCGGCATCGATGGCGATGAAGCCCAGCCGGCTGCACGCGGCCAGCGCGCCGCGGTAGACCGGCTCGTCGGCCCACAGGTGCGGGCCGGGCGCGGGCGCAGGCTGTGGCGGAAAGTCGGCAAAGGCCTGCTGGTGCGCGGCGACGATGGCCTGCTCGATGGCGTCAGGTGTCATGGCGTTCCTGTGTTCTTCTTAATTGTTGTGCCAGAAAGGCATGCCCAGAACGGGGGTGCTGGCCTGGGCTGCGTCCTGCGCCTGCATGGCGCCGGCGCGCCAGGCGGTGTGGCCGGCATCGACGGCATCGGCAAAGGCGCCGGCCATGGCCACCGGGTCTTGCGACAAGGCCACGGCGGTGTTCAGCAGCACGGCGTCGAAGCCCCATTCCATCACCTGGCAGGCGTGCGAGGGCAGGCCCAGCCCGGCGTCGACGATCAGCGGCACGTTCAGCCGGCTGCGCAGCATCTGCATCGCATACGGGTTGACGGGGCCGCGGCCGGTGCCGATGGGCGCGGCCCAGGGCATCACGGCCTGGCAGCCCACGTCCACCAGGCGCTGGCACAGCACCAGGTCGTAGGTGGTGTAGGGCAGCACGTAAAAGCCATCGTTGATGAGGATGGACGCGGCCTCGACCAGGTTCAGCGTGTCGGGCTGCAGCGTGTAGTCGTCGCCGATCAGCTCGAGCTTGATCCACGGCGTGTCGAAGACCTCGCGCGCCATCTGCGCGGTGGTCACGGCCTCCTGGATGCTCATGCAGCCGGCGGTGTTGGGCAGCACCGGTACGTTCAGGCTGCGCAGCAGCTCCCAGAAATGGCTGCCGGTCTCGGCCGCGTTGCTGCCCTGGCGGCGCAGCGAGGCGGTGACCATGGCCGGCCGGGCGCGTTCGACGGCCGCCTCGAGCACGGCGGGCGACGGGTAGCGCGAGGTGCCCAGCAGCAAACGGCTGTCGAAGCTCTGGCCGTAGAGCGTGAGGCTGTCAGGGGAAGAAGAGGATGTGCTCATGTCAGTATGTTATTGATAGCTGCTGGCGCTTGCCTTGCAATGAATTCAAAGGGGTTTGGTATTGAATCCGGTGTACAGCAAGCGCAGGCAGCTATGGTTTTTATAGGCGTGGTGGTCAGCCGCCGGTCACCGGCGCGATGATTTCCAGCTTGTCTCCGGCCTGCAACTGCTGGGCGGCGTAGCGCCCCTTGGGCACGAACTGGGTGTTGACGGCCACGGCGAACGGCGGGCGCGGCTGCCACTGCGCCAGCGCCTCGGCCACGGTGGCGCCGGGCGGCAGCTCGGCGGGCTGGTTGTTGATCAGGATCTGGATCATGCGGGTCTCTGTCTCAATGTGGTATCTGTTCGGGTGCGCTCAGCCCCAGGCGGACGGCCAGCGGCGAGGTGCCTTTGGTCAGCAGCTCCAGCGTCGCGTCGAGCATCGCCGGCGCGATCATGAAGCCGTGGCGGTACAGGCCGTTGACCTCGAGCACCCGCGGCTGCACCAGGCGCACCGCCGGCAGATTGTCGGGCAGCGCCGGGCGGCACTGTACGTTGATCTCGAGGATGCGCGCCTCGGCAAAGCCGCTGTGCACGGTGTAGGCGGCGCTCATCAGCTCCATGGCCGAGCGCACGCTGGCGGGCGACATGTCGTCGCTCTCGATCTCGGTGGCGCCGATCACGAAATAGTGGTCTTCCTTGGGCGCGATGTAGATCGGGTAGCGCGGGTGCATCAGCCGGGTGGGGCGGCTGAGCGGCACCTCCGGCGCATGCACGCGCAGCACCTCGCCGCGCACGCCGCGCAGCCCGGGCCACTGCGGGCGCGCGCCCAGGCCGCGGCAGTCGATCACCCAGTCGGGCTGGCCCGGCGTGCCGGGGCGGAAGTCGGCGATCTCGCGCTCGGTGTTCCAGTGCAGCTGCACACCGCGCGCGGCCAGCGTGTCGGCCAGCGCCTGCAGCAGCTGGCGGTTGTCGAGCTGGCCTTCGCCCGGCAGGTAGTAGCCCTGGAAGAAGCGCTCGGCCAGCGCCGGCTCGGTCTGCGCCAGGCCGCCGCGGTCCAGCGCCTGCAGCGGCGGCAGCTCGGGGATGGCGGCCTGCGTGCGCTCCAGCATGCCGCGAAAGCGCTGCGCCTCGGCGGCGTCCTGGCGGTGCCAGACCACCATCGTGCCCTCGCGCTGCAGGTACACCGGCTGCGAGAGCTGCGCCAGCAGCTCGGGCCAGCGGGTGAGGGCGTAGTGGCCCATGCGCACCACGCAGGGCTCGGTCACGGCGGATTCGGCCAGCGGCGCCAGCATGGCGGCGGCCACGCGCGCGGCGGCATGCTCGGCCTGCGGCCCGCCGCGGTCATACAGCGCCACCGCATGTCCGGCACGCGACAGCTCCAGCGCCAGCAGACGGCCCATGAGGCCGCCGCCGACGATGGCGATCAAGGCTTGTTCAGGTAGCAAGGCGAGCGATCCCCTATTTGTCATCACGCCGCAGGGTGCGGCAACGCAGCAAAGCCGGGACAAAACGGGTGTTGTCTGCGAAAACTCCCCACGCCAGCATGACCTGGATCGGGTAACGGAGCGGCCAGCGCGGCCCTGCTCCAGGGTGTGATCTCAGTCGCGCGGCTCCCATGCAGGCATGGAGGCTGCGGACACCCCTGTTTCATCCTCACCTCGCATTACAGCATACGAGGCGGCCCGGCGGGGGCAAACCCGCGCAAGTCGCAGCAACATCATGGATAATTTCGCCCTTATGCCTACCGAATCCACCCTTCCCGCCACACGGGCGCGCTATGCGCGCGTGCTGTCCATCGCCGGCTCCGACAGCGGCGGCGGCGCGGGCATCCAGGCCGACCTCAAGACCATGAGCGCCCTGGGCTGCTACGGGATGACGGCCATCACCGCGCTCACCGCGCAGAACACCCAGGGCGTGCGCGGCATCCATGGCGTGCCGCCCGAGTTCCTGCGCCTGCAGCTCGACGCGGTGCTCGACGACATCGGCGCCGACGCCGTCAAGATCGGCATGCTGCATGCGCCCGAGATCGTGCAGGAGGTGGCCGGCGCCATCGACCGCCACGGCCTGCGCAACGTGGTGCTCGACCCGGTCATGGTCGCCACCAGCGGCGACCGCCTGATCGCCGAGGCCACCGTCGGCAAGCTGGTGCGCGAGCTGTTCCCGCGCGCCGCGCTGGTCACGCCCAACCTGGACGAGGCCGGCCTGCTGCTCGGCCGCCCGATTGCGGGCGTCGATGAACTCGAAGGCGCCGCCCAGGCGCTGCTCGCCATGGGCGCGCCGGCCGTGCTCATCAAGGGGGGCCATCTGCCGGGCGACGAGGTGGTGGACCTGCTGGCGCTGGCCGACGGCACGCGGCTGCGCATGGCGGCCGCTCGCATCCGCACCCACAACGGTCACGGCACCGGCTGCACGCTGTCGTCCGCCATCGCCTCGTACCTGGCGCTGGGGCAGCCGCTGGCGCAGGCGGTGCAGCAGGCGCGCACCTACATCCTCGGCGCCATCGCGGCGGGTGCCCATGTGCACACCGGCCGCGGGCACGGTCCGCTGAACCATGGCTACGAACCCCAGAAGCAGGCGGTCATCGATGAAGCCTGAAATCCCCGCGCAGCGCACGCGGCAGCGCCGGCGCTCCGCGCTGTCCCTGACCGTGGCCGTGTCCCTGGGCTGCCTGGTGTCGGCAGCCCTGCTGGATGCGCACATCCAGCCATCGCTGGCCCAGAACCAGCCGGAGACCCAGGCCATGCCACCCCATGCAAAGCAGGCGCAGCCGTTGTGGACGGCGGCATCGGAAGGCAACGTGGCCGCCGTGCGCGCGCAACTCGACGCCGGTGTGCCGGTGGATGCGGTGGACGCGCGCGGCAACACCGCGCTGCTGATGGCCACGGCCCGCGGCCAGGTGGATGCGGCGCGGCTGCTGATTGAGCGCGGCGCCAACGTCAACCACCAGAACGACATGCTCGACAGTGCCTACCTGCTGGCCGGCGCCCAGGGGCGGCTGGAAATCCTGCAGCTCACGCTGGCGCACGGTGCCGATCTGCGCAGCACCAACCGCTACGGTGGCACGGCGCTGATTCCCGCCTGCGAGCGCGGCCATGTGGAAGTGGTGCGCGCACTGATTGCAGCGGGCGTGGACGTGAACCACGTCAACCGCTTGGGCTGGACGGGGCTGCTCGAAGCGGTCATCCTGGGCGATGGCGGCGCGCGCCACCAGAATATCGTGCGCCAACTGCTGGCCGCAGGCGCCAATCCCAACCTGGCCGACAAGGACGGCGTGACGCCGCTGGCCCACGCCAAGCGCAAGGGCCAGGATGCGGTGGCAGGCATGCTGCAAGCGGCCGGTGGGCGGTGAGTGCATGCCGGTTGAATGTTTTTTGCCGGGTAATTTGATTTTTCTTAAATTATCGAAAATATCGGGTTTTTGCTAGCCGGGTGTCAACGGCAGCCAAAGCGTCCGCGTTGTAGGTACATCGTATGGAGGTTTTTGTTATGAACACCACTGCTAATTTCTCGATCTGGCCCGAAGACGAACGTGATCGCAAGCGCGCTCCCGCCGCTCTCTGACCGTTCTTTCACCATTCACCACCCCTTGAGAGACCCATCCGCCGAATAGATGCAAGCCCAGGCTCTGCCATCCGTTCCCTGATGCCGCCAGACACCGCTTCTGGTTCCCTTTAGGTCTCACCCCTCCGAAACTCCGCCAGTGCCGGCCCTTCCGCCAGGATGGATGCTGCGTGGCGGAGTTTTGCGTTCTGCCCGGCTGGTTTACGCCGCGTCGGCGGCCGAATACTGCAGCACCCGCTCCAAGGCCCGGTCGTGTATGCCTTGCTCCAACAGCGCCGAGTAGGTGGTGCGCGCATAGTCCAGCGTGCTGCCGTAGATGCCATGGGCAACGGCGAAGATATGGCGGTAGTCGTCTTCCGAGAGCAGGCCGGTATGGCGCGGGCTGTCCTTGGGCAGGGTGAAGGCCAGCGCCTTCACCGATCCCTGCCCCGTCTGGCAGTCGAGCCAGCGCGGCTCATACTCGGCCGTGGCCATTTCGCGCTGCCACAGGCGCGGCATCATCTCCGGCACATGTTGGCTGGCAATGCGAAACGCCATGCCGCGGCAGCTGCCGCCCGAGAACATGCCGAAGACCAGGCCCGGGCACTCGGGCGTGCCTCGGTTGAGGTGGCTCCACATCTTCAGCGCGCGATGCCAGCCGTATACCCGCGCGTGGCGCTGCTCCAGGTACTGGAATTCCGGTCGCCAGATCAGCGAACCATACGCAAAGACCCACATGTCCTGCTCGCCACCCCATTCGTGCAGCGTACGCTGCAGCAGCTGCTCGGGGTCTTGGGTGCGGTTCGGGCCGGGGATCTTGTTTGCCATGACTGCAAATGCGTACTTGTCTTGCCAGTATCAATAGATATAGCACTGCAGCGGCTGCAATGCTAGCGATTTGGCTGGGTTCGGTGGGATTGTTCGGGGAAAGCAACAGTGGCAGAGCCCCTGGCGCCGGGCTGGACTCCTACCACCGCGTTCTTACAGATAGAGAGAAAATATCTCGTGTGAACGCTATGATGTTAGGAGTAGGCGCATGCGGATGGCGCTGCGCCAGCTTATCATCGGGAATGTCAACCATGTTGGCTTGACGGATTCCCCTGGCGTTCGAGGAAAGAGCCCCGCAGTATGAATATCGTGATCTTGGATGATTACCAGGATGCCGTGCGCAAGCTACGGTGCGCCGAGCATTTGGACCCGTACTCGGCCAAGGTATACACCAACACGGTCAAAGGGCTGGGACAATTATCGGTGCGCCTGCGCGATGCCGACATCATCGTGCTGATCCGCGAGCGCACCCACATCAACAAGCTGCTGCTCGAGAAGCTGCCACGCCTCAAGCTGATTGCACAGACCGGCCGTGTCGGCCCGCACGTGGACCTGACCGCCTGCACCGAGCGCGGCGTGGCGGTGGCCGAGGGCGTGGGATCGCCCGTGGCGCCGGCCGAGCTGACCTGGGCACTGATCATGGCGGCGGCCCGGCGCCTGCCGCAGTATGTGGCCAACCTCAAGCACGGTGCCTGGCAGCAGTCCGGCTTCAAGGCGGGGTCCATGCCGCCCAATTTCGGCCTGGGCACGCTGCTGCGGGGCCGCACGCTGGGCATCTGGGGCTACGGCAAGATCGGCCAGCTGGTCGCCGGCTACGGCAAGGCCTTCGGCATGGAGGTGTGCATCTGGGGCAGCGATGCCTCGCGCGCCAAGGCCTTGTCGGACGGCTACCGCGTCGCACAGAGCAAGGAAGCCTTTTTCTCGCAGTGCGACGTGCTGTCGGTGCACCTGCGGCTCACGCCGCAGACGCAAGGCATCATCTCGTTCGAAGACCTGTCGATGATGAAGCCCACGGCGCTGTTCGTGAATACCTCGCGCGCCGAGCTGGTGCAGCCGGACGCGCTGATCGCCGCGCTGAACCGCTGCCGGCCGGGACTCGCCGCCGTCGATGTGTTCGAGAGCGAACCCATCCTGCAGGGGCATGCACTGCTACGGCTCGAGAACTGCATCTGCACGCCGCACATCGGCTATGTGGAGCAGGATAGCTACGAGCTGTACTTCGGCGCTGCCTTCGACAACGTGGTGAACTTCATCAAGGGGCGGCCGAGCAATATCGTCAATCCGGGCGCGCTGCAGGTAAGGCGCTAGCCAGCGCCGCGGCGAAGGCCTCGGGCTTGCCGAGCCAGCCGCTCAGGTCGATGGGCTGCAGCGGCGCGTCCGGTGCCGTCTGCAGGGCCAGCGTGGGAAAGCCCTGGCCTCCGGCCATCTCCAGCAGGCGCCGGCTCTGCACGAAATGGGCTTCGGTCGGCGCGCCTTCCAGCTGAGCATAGGCCTGGGCAAAACCAGCCTCCGGCAAGCCCAGTTCCGCCGCCAGCGACTGCAGCACGGGCAGGTCGGCGATGCGCCGCCCTTGCACATAGTGCGCCTTCTGCAGGCGCTGCAGCATGGCCAGCCCCTGGCCAGCCAGCTGTTCGGCCGCGAGGATGGCCGTGGTGGGTGGGGCCGAGTCCAGCCATGCCGTCGTATCGCTCAGCAAACCATCGGTATAGCCCGGGCCAAACACCTGGTCCGTCATCTGCGCGATGCGCCGGTCGTGCGGCAGCACGTAGCCGCGCCAGTCGGGGGTGATGCGCCGGCGGCGTTCGCCGGTCATCATGCCGCCGCCATGCAGGGCGATGCGCAGGCCGGGCAACTGCTGCACGGCGGCAACCAGCGGCGCGGCCGCATAGCACCAGCCGCACAGCGGATCGTAGATATAGTGCAGGGTGTTGCTCGTCATTGCGGCCACTTCATTTCTCCCTTGATGACCTTGGCGCCCATGTCCAGGCTGCCATCGCCGGGCAGGCCGGGGTAGCGCTGCTTCATGGCGGCGACCAGTTCTTGCGAGTCCTTGGCCTGGGCGGCGGCGCGTTCGAACTGCGACAGGTAGTCGGCCGTGAACTGCACCGATTCCAGGCCTTGCGGGGCCTTGCCGTCCTTGAGGCGGTAGTGGCCCGGCACCACGGTTCGGGGCTGCAGCGCGGTGATGTCGCTCAGCGTCTGCTGCCAGTATGCACGCGATTCGGGCGTCTGCGAGTCGGCCATCCAGACGTGGGCGTTGGCGCTCACGACCACGCCGCCGACCACGGCGCGCAGGCTGGGAATCCACATATAGCTGCGCTCGGGCTGCGGGCCCTTCAGGCCCTTGATCTCGAGGCGCTTGCCTTCCAGCAGCAGGTGGTCGGTGTTCAGCACCTGCGGCACCACGACCTTCTGCGGTGCGTTGTCCTTCAGCTTGGGGCCCCAGAAGGCCAGCTTGCCGTCCTTGCTGGCCTCGATGGCGGCCACGGTCTGCGGCGTGGCGACGATGCGGGCCTGCGGGAAGGCCGCCTGCAGCGTGTCCAGGCCGAAGTAGAAATCCGGGTCGCTGTGGCTGATGTAGATCGTGGTGAGCTTCTTGCCGCTGGCCTTGACCATGTCCACCAGCTTCTGCGCATCGTTCTTCTGGAACTGCGCATCGATCAGGATGGCTTCGCGCGCGCCGGTCACCAGCTCTGACGACACTGCGAACATCGACTGGGTGTCGGGGTTGTAGACCTGCAGTTGCAGCGGGGCTGCGGCCTGGGCGCTGCCCCAGGCGGCGAAGAGGCCTGCGATCACGGAGACGGTGGCGAAGGTGCGGCGTTGCATGGCGAAGGTTCCTTGGATGGTTGCTGGATCAACGAAATATATTAGGTTGCATGAGGAAAATAAAATAGCTATCGAGTTGCAATGGATTGTTGCGTAAATCGGTGAAATTTGGGGGAGAAGCCATGGACAGGATACGGGCTGCCGAGGTGTTCGTCACCGTGGTGGAGCGGGGCAGCATGGCCGCGGCGGCCGAGGCGCTCGGCATGTCGCGCGCCATGGTCACCCGCTACCTGGCCGAGATGGAGGCCTGGGCCGGTGCCCGGCTGCTGCACCGCACGACGAGAAGGCTGAGCCTGACGGCGGCGGGCGAGGCCACACTCGCGCGCAGCCAGCAGTTGCTGCAGGTGTCGGCGCAGATGCGCGGCGCGGCCGACCTGGAAACCGACGAGCCGCGCGGCAGCCTGCGCCTGGCCTGCGCGCCGTCGCTGGCGCAGGCCAGCGTGGCGGCCGCGGTGGCGCAGTACCTGCAGCGCCATCCGCACACCACGGTGGATCTGCAGCTGAGCTACCGTACGGTGAACCTGGTGGAGGAGCGCATCGACCTGGCACTGCGCATCACCGGCGAGCTGGAGACGTCGATGATCGCCCGGCCGCTGGCCACCTGCGAGTCGGTGGTCTGTGCGGCGCCGGCCTACCTGCAGCGCCATGGCGCGCCGCGCACGCTGGCCGAGCTGTCGCAGCACAACTGCCTGGCGTATTCGTACTACGGCCGCAACTGGTGGCGCTTCGAGGCCGAGGCCGGGCAGCCGGCGCAGGCCGTGGCCGTCTCGGGCAACCTGGTGGCGGACGACTCGGTGGCGCTGCTGCAGGCGGCCCTGCAGGGCGCGGGCATCGGCCTGCAGCCACGCTACAGCGCGGCGCCGCACCTGCGCAGCGGTGAGCTGGTGGAGTTGCTGCCGCAGCATGTGCCCGAGGATCTGACGGTGTATGGTGTCTACCTGTCGCGCGACCGGCAGCCGGCCACCTTGCGCACAATGCTGGATTTCCTGGTGGACTGGTTCCAGACCGACACCGAGTGGCTGGCCGCGCAGCGGCCCTAGATCAGCCGCACTGGAAGGCGAGCGCCAGGCCGTTGTTGCCATCGGGCAGCCACACAGTGGCAGGCTGGGCGCTCAGGTCGAAGAAGCCGACGCAGTGCAGGGCCGCCAGTTCGAACGCACGCTCGCGCGCATGCGCGGCCTGGCTGGAGGCGAAGGCTGCGTAGACCAGGTGGCGGCCGATGCTGTAGTCGGTGAGCACACTCTCGTCGTCGGGCGGCTCGTCTTCGGCGAAGGGGCCGTTCAGCGCCGGGTAGGGGCCAATCATGTCCAGGAACCAGGCCTTGAGCGACGGGGAGGTGACGGCCGGGTCTTCGTAGTCGTGGTGCTCGGGCCATTCGGTCTGCGCGGCATACCACTGCGCAAAGGCCTGCGGCTCCCTGGGCGCGGCAGCGGGTGAAAACACCATCAGGTCGTAGCTCATGCGCGTCAACCTCCCTGAAAACTGACGATGGCGGAGCACGGGCTGCGCTCCGGACCGGTCTTACTTGGTGCCGAAGATGCGGTCACCCGCGTCGCCCAGGCCCGGCAGGATGTAGCCGTGGTCGTTGAGCTCGCGGTCGACGGCGGCGGTGTAGATGGGTACGTCCGGATGCGCCTTCTGCAGCGTGGCCACGCCTTCGGGCGCGGCCAGCAGGCACATGAACTTGATCGAGCGTGGCTTCAGCTGCTTGAGCCGGTCAATGGCGGCGGCGGCCGAGTTGCCGGTGGCCAGCATCGGGTCGACGACGACGATGTCGCGCTCGTTCATGGCATCGGGCATCTTGAAGTAGTACTCCACCGGCTGCAGCGTCTCGGGGTCGCGGTACAGGCCGATGTGGCCGATGCGCGCGCCGGGCACCAGGTTCAGCATGCCGTCGAGAAAGCCGTTGCCCGCGCGCAGGATGGAGACCAGCACCAGCTTCTTGCCATCGATGACCTTGCCGGTCATGGTCTCGAGCGGGGTTTCGATCTCGATGTCCGACAGCGGCATGTCGCGGGTGATCTCGTAGGCCATCAGGCTGGCCAGTTCACCCAGCAGGCGGCGGAAGCTGTTGGTGCTGGCCTCCTTGCGGCGCATCAGCGTCAGCTTGTGTTGCACCAGCGGGTGGTCGATCAGGTGGACTTGGCTCATGGTCGGCAGAAAACGTGAAAACGCCTGCATGGTAGCAGGCTGCGGAGGGCTTGCGCGGCAGTTGTTTCAGGTGCCGCCGTGGGCCAGCAGCTGCGCATAGCGGGCGAGGTCGACGTTGCCGCCGCTGATGAGGATGCCCACGCGCGCGCCATGCAGGTCTACGCCGCTGTGGCGCGCGCCGGCCAGGCTGAGCGCGCCGGTGGGCTCGACGACGAGCTTCATGCGCTCGGCATAGAAGCGCATGCTGTCCACCAGCTGCGCGTCGGTGGCGGTGACAATGTCGGTCACGCCCTGCCGGATGATGGCGAAGGTGAGGTTGCCAATGGCCTGGGTCTGCGCGCCGTCGGCAATCGTCGCCGGCGTGGCGATCTTCACGATCTCGCCGCGGCGCAGCGACTGCTGGGCGTCGTTGCCCGCCTGTGGCTCCACGCCGTAGACCTTGCACTGCGGCGCCAGCGCCCTGGCCGCGAGCAGGCTGCCCGACAGCAAACCGCCGCCGCCCAGGCAGACGAAGAAATAGTCCAGATCGGGCACGTCCTGCAGCAGCTCGAGCGCGGCCGTGCCCTGGCCGGCGATCACATGCGGGTGGTTGTAGGGCGGGATCAGCGTCATGCCGCGCTCGGCGGCGATGCGCTGGCTGGTGGCCTCGCGGTCCTCGGTGAAGCGGTCGTAGGTGATGACCTCGGCGCCATAGCCGCGCGTGGCCTCGATCTTGGCCGCCGGTGCGTCGCTGGGCATGACGATGGCGGCGGGAATGTCCAGCAGCCGGGCCGACAGCGCGATGGCCTGCGCGTGGTTGCCCGACGAGAAGGCCAGCACGCCGCGCCGGCGCTGCTCGGGCGTGAACTGCGCCAGGCTGTTGTAGCCGCCGCGGAACTTGAAGGCGCCCATGCGCTGCAGGTTTTCGCACTTGAAGAACCATTGCGTGCCGGTGCTGGCGTCGAGCTGGCGCGAGCGCATGACGGGCGTGCGGTGGGCGACGCCGTCCAGGCGCCGGGCGGCGGCCTCGACGTCGTGGAAGGTGGGGAGCAGGGTGGTCATGGGGTGTTCAGGATCGGTAAAGGCTATCGGGCCGGGAACGCGCATGGTAGCTCGCGGTAGCCCGCGAGACACGGCGCGGGCCGGCCCTCTTTATAATCTGCGGCTCTGTTTTGCATCGTCACGGCTCTGTCATGAAGAAAATCGGTATGGTTCTAGCTGCGTCCATCGCGGCTGCATTCGCGCTGTCCTCGGGCGCGCAGGCCCAGGGGCGCGAGCTGGTCGTGGCGTCGAGTGCGACCTACACGCCCTTCGCCTTCGAGAACAAGGACAAGCAGATCGTCGGCTTCGACATCGACATCGTCAACGCGATCGCCAAGCAGCAGAGCCTGAAGCTGCGCATCGTGAACACGCCGTTCACCAGCATCTTCGCGTCGCTGAACAACGGCGACGTGGACTTCGTGATCTCGGGCGTGACCATCAACGACAAGCGCAAGCAGAGCTTCGATTTCTCGGCGCCGTACTTCGACGCGCGCCAGCTGATCGCCGTGCCCAAGAGCAGCGCGGTCAAGTCGCTCAAGGACCTGGCGGACAAGAAGGTCTCGGTGGTCAGCGGCTCCACCGCGGACGACGTGATGAGCCGGCTGGTGGGCAAGACCAGCACCAGCATCCGCCGCTTCGAGAGCACGCCGCTCATCATCTCCGAGCTGGCCTCCGGCGGCGTGGACGCGGCCATCGGCGACAACGGCGTGATCGCCTACCGCGTGTCGCAGAACGCCAGCCTCAGGACGGTGGAGGACCCGGAGTTCCCCAAGGAGCATTTCGGCATCGTGGTGCGCAAGGGCGACAAGGCGCTGCTGGACAAGATCAACGCCGGCCTGGCCGCCATCCGCGCCGATGGCAGCTACAACGTGATCTACAAGAAGTGGTTCAACCAGGACTACAAGCCTCAATAAAACAGGCCCCCACGCTCCCCACTGCGTGTGGTCGCTGCCCCCCAAGGGGGCGTTTTTATCTTGGGGCGGCCCGGCGATAAAAAGTGAGCTGCCCGCGCTTGCTGCAAAATGATTTCAAATGGTTTTCATATTGAAATTAAGGCAGATCAAGCGCCAGCAGCTCTTGTTTGAATAGCACCCCAGGGCCGCAGCGCGGCCCTTGCTTTTGGAAGGAAGACATGGACAACAGCAATCCGGTGGAATGGTTCGGGTGGTTCCGCCCCGACATCCTGGTGGAGTACAAGCAGCTCTTCTGGCAGGGTGCGATGGTCACCGTGGGCATGACCATAGCCTGCGTGCTGATGGGCTGCTTCCTGGGCCTGCTGCTGGCGCTGGCACGGCTGGCCGATGCACGCCACCAGCCCTGGCGCGCGGTGTGCAAATACCTGCTGCGCTGGCCGTCGACGGCGTATGTGAGCTTCTTCCGCGGCACGCCGCTGTTCGTGCAGATCCTGCTGATGCACTTCGCGGTGATGCCGCTGTTCATCCACCCGGTGAACGGCCTGCTCATCAGCGGCGACCTGGCGCGCACGCTCAAGCAGGACCACGGCGCGCTGATCTCGGGCGTGGTGGCGCTCACGCTGAACTCGGCCGCCTACATCTCGGAGGTGTTCCGCGCCGGCATCCAGTCGATCGCGCGCGGCCAGGTGCAGGCCGGCCTGTCGCTGGGCATGACGCACGGGCAGATGATGCGCTACGTGGTCATCCCGCAGGCCTTCCGGCGCATGCTGCCGCCGCTGGGCAACAACATGATCTCGCTGCTCAAGGACACCTCGCTGGTCTCGGCCATCGGCCTGGCCGAGATGGCCTATGCCGCGCGCACCGTGGCCGGCGCCTACGGCCGCTACTGGGAGCCGTATCTGTTCATCGCCGCGCTGTACTGGCTGATGACCTTTGCGCTCACCGTGGGCCTGCGCCAGCTGGAGACCCACCTGGCGCGCACCGATAGAACCTGATCGCTGCCGGCGTGGAAAAAAAACGGGGTGCCAAGGCACCCCGTTTGCTTTGGGTTCTGAGCCGCGATCAGCGCTTGCCGCCGAAGATCCCGCCCAGCACGCCGCGCAGGATCTGCTTGCCCAGGTTGGTGCCGATGGTGCGGGCCGACGACTTGACCACCGTCTGCACGATGCCGTCGCGCTTGCCGCCGCGCGGGCCGGTGCTGCCGAACAGCACCTCGTTCACCGTGTTCATCAGCTCGCTGCCCTGGCCGCCTTCCTGTCCGGCCGCAGGGGCATTGCCGCCGCCGGCCGGTGCCTGGCCTGCCGCGCCAGCGCGGCCCTTGAGGATCTCGTAGGCCGATTCGCGGTCCACCGCCTTCTCGTACACGCCGGCCACCAGCGACTTCTGCAGCAGCTGCTGGCGCTGCTCGGGCGTGATCGGGCCGATCTGGCTGCCGGGCGGGATCACGAACACCCGCTCGGTGACGCCGGGGCGGCCCTTCTCGTCGAGCAGGCTCACCAGCGCCTCGCCCACGGCCAGCTCGGTGATCGCGGTCTCGATGTCGAGCCCGGGGTTGGCGCGCATGGTGGTGGCCGTGGCCTTCACCGCCTTCTGGTCGCGTGGGGTGAAGGCGCGCAGCGCATGCTGCACGCGGTTGCCGAGCTGGGCGAGCACGGTGTCGGGCACGTCCAGCGGGTTTTGCGTGGCGAAGTACACGCCGACGCCCTTGGAGCGCACCAGGCGCACGACCAGCTCGATGCGCTCGAGCAGCACCTTGGGCGCGTCGTTGAACAGCAGGTGGGCCTCGTCGAAAAAGAACACCAGCTTGGGCTTGTCGGGGTCGCCGATCTCCGGCAGCTTCTCGTACAGGTCCGACAGCATCCACAGCAGGAAGGTCGAGTACAGGCGCGGCGCCTGCATCAGCTTGTCGGCTGCCAGGATGTTGACCACGCCCTGGTTGCCCACGGTCTGCATCAGGTCGTCGATGTTCAGCATCGGCTCGCCGAAGAACTGGTCGCCGCCCTGCTGCTCGATCTGCATCAGCCCGCGCTGGATCGCGCCGACGCTGGCCGCGCTGATGTTGCCGTACTCGGTGGTGAACTGCTTGGCGCTGTCGCCCACATGCTGCAGCATCGCGCGCAGGTCCTTCAGGTCGAGCAGCAGCAGGCCGTTGTCGTCGGCGATCTTGAAGACCAGGTTCAGCACGCCGGTCTGGGTCTCGTTCAGGTCGAGCATGCGCGCCAGCAGCAGCGGCCCCATGTCGGACACGGTGGCGCGCACCGGATGGCCCTGCGCGCCGAACACGTCCCACAGCGTGGTAGGGCAGGCCAGCGGCGGCTGCGGCTCGATGCCGCGCTCGGCCAGCGTGGCGGCCAGCTTGGGGCTCACGCTGCCGGCCTGGCTGATGCCGGTGAGGTCGCCCTTGATGTCGGCCATGAACACCGGCACGCCGATGCGCGAGAAGCCCTCGGCCAGGGTCTGCAGCGTGATCGTCTTGCCGGTGCCGGTGGCGCCGGTGATCAGGCCGTGGCGGTTGGCCAGGGCGGGCAGCAAATGGCACTCGGTGGCGCCATGTTTCGCAACCAGGATGGGATCAGCCATAGGGGTGTTTCCTCGCAAGCGTGGGCTGTCAAAAGTAAAATCGACCATTGATCGACAAACGATACCAAAGGAATTCCTGTGGCAGGACACAGCAAGTGGGCCAACATCCAGCACCGCAAGGGGCGCCAGGATGACAAACGCGGCCGTATCTGGACCCGTATTATTCGGGAAATCATGGTCGCCGCGCGCCAGGGCGGCGCCGACCTGAGCGCCAACCCCCGCCTGCGCCTGGCCGTGGACAAGGCCAAGGCCGCCAACATGCCGGCCGACAACATCAAGCGCAACATCGACAAGGCCACCGGCAACCTCGAAGGGGTATCGTACGAGGAGATCCGCTACGAGGGCTACGGCATCGCCGGTGCGGCCATCATTGTTGACACCATGACGGACAACCACGTGCGTACCGTGGCCGATGTGCGCCACGCCTTCAACAAGTATGGCGGCAACATGGGCACCGAAGGCTCGGTGGCCTTCCAGTTCAAGCACTGCGGGCAGCTGGTGTTCGCGCCGGGCGCGGACGAGGACAAGGTGATGGAAGTGGCGCTGGAAGCCGGCGCCGAGGACGTGATCGCCGACGAGGACGGCGCGATCGAGGTGCTGACCGCGCCCGGCGACTTCGAAGCCGTCAAGAACGCCCTGGAGGCCGCAGGCTTCCAGCCCGAGATCGCCGAAGTCACGATGCGTGCCGAGAACACCATCGAGCTGGACGAGGAGAGCGCCGCCAAGATGCAGAAGCTCCTGGACGTGCTCGAGGATCTGGACGATGTACAAGAGGTTTACCACAACGCAGCGCTATGAAGGTTCTTGTTATTGGCGGCGGCGGCCGTGAACACGCATTGGCCTGGAAACTGGCCCAGTCCCCCAAGGTGCAGAAGGTCTACGTGGCCCCGGGCAACGCCGGCACCGCGCTCGACAAGACGCTGGAGAACCTGCCCATCACCGATGTGCAGGAACTGCGCGCCTGGGCGCAGCAGGAAGGCATACAGCTGACCGTCGTCGGCCCCGAGGCGCCGCTGGCGGCCGGCGTGGTCGACGAGTTCCGCAACCACGGCCTGCGCATCTTCGGCCCCACCAAGGCCGCCGCGCAGCTCGAAAGCTCCAAGGCCTTCTCGAAGGACTTCATGGCGCGCCACGGCATTCCGACGGCGTTCTACGAGACCTTCACCGATCCGGTCCAGGCCCACGCCTACGTGGACCGGCTGGGCGCGCCCATCGTCATCAAGGCCGATGGCCTGGCGGCCGGCAAGGGCGTGGTGGTGGCCACCAGCCTGCAGGAGGCCCACGATGCCGTGGACTTCATGCTGGTGGACAACAAGTACGGCGTGTCGCACAACGAAGGCGGCGCGCGCGTGGTGATCGAGGAATTCCTCGAAGGCGAGGAGGCCAGCTTCATCGTCATCTGCGACGGCCAGAACGTGGTGGCCATGGCCACCAGCCAGGACCACAAGCGCCTGCTGGACGGCGACGCCGGCCCCAACACCGGCGGCATGGGCGCGTACTCGCCCGCGCCGGTGGTTACGGCCGACGTGCATGCCCGCGCCATGCGCGAGGTGATCATGCCCACGGTGCGCGGCATGGAGAAGGACGGCATCCCCTACACCGGCTTCCTCTACGCGGGCCTGATGATCGACAAGAGCGGCCATCCAAAGACGCTGGAGTTCAACTGCCGCATGGGCGATCCCGAGACGCAGCCGATCATGATGCGTCTCAAGAGCGACCTGGTGGACGTGCTGGGCGCGGCCGTGGACGGCAAGCTCGACCAGATCGAGCTGCTGTGGGACCGCCGCACCGCGCTGGGCGTGGTGATGGCCGCGCACGGCTACCCCGAGAGCCCGCGCAAGGGTGATCCGGTCACCGGCCTGCCGGCCGATGCCGAGGACGCCATGGTCTTCCACGCCGGCACGGTGATGAAGGATGACGTGCCGGTCACCAGCGGCGGCCGCGTGCTGTGCGTGACGGCGCTGGCCGACAGCGTCAAGCAAGCGCAGCAGCGCGCCTACGCCGTGGCCAGCCGCGTGCATTTCGATGGCGCGCAGTACCGCCACGATATCGGCCACCGCGCGGTGAAGCACAGCTGATGGCGGCGACCGACCCGCAAGCCGGCGGGGTGATCGCCGGCGACCGCGTGCAGGCGGCGTCGCGCTACCTGCAGGGGCTGCAGCAGCGCATCGCCGATGCCGTCGAAGCCGTGGAAGGCGAGGGCGGCGCATGCTTTCTGAGCGATGCCTGGCGCAAGGAGCCGGGCGAGAAGCTGCAGGGGCAGGGCATCACCAAGATCCTCGAAGGCGGGCGCGTGTTCGAGCGCGCGGGCTGCGGCTTCTCGCATGTGCGCGGGCCGCAGCTGCCGCCGTCGGCCACGCAGCACCGGCCCGAGCTGGCGGGTGCGCCGTTCGAGGCCATGGGCGTGTCGCTGGTCTTCCACCCGCGCAACCCCCACGTGCCCACGGTGCACATGAACGTCCGCATGATCGCGGCCGGCCACGCGGGGCAGGTACCGACCTGCTGGTTCGGCGGCGGCATGGACCTGACGCCGTTCTACCCGGTGGAAGAGGACGCGCAGCACTTCCACCGCAGTTGCCGCGATGCGCTGGCGCCGTTCGGCGACGGGCTGTACCCGCGCTTCAAGACCTGGTGCGACGAGTATTTCTACCTCAAGCACCGCGACGAGCAGCGCGGCATCGGCGGCATCTTCTTCGACGACTTCGCCGAGCTGGGCCATGAGCAAAGCTTCGCGATGCTGCAATCGGTGGGCGATGCCTTCCTGTCGGCCTACCTGCCCATCGTGGAGCGCCGCCAGGACACGGCCTACGGCGAGCGCGAGCGCGCCTTCCAGCTCTACCGGCGCGGGCGCTACGTGGAGTTCAACCTGGTGTGGGACCGCGGGACGCACTTCGGCCTGCAGTCGGGCGGGCGCACCGAATCCATCCTGCTGTCGATGCCGCCGCTGGCGAGCTGGAGCTACCAGCGCCAGGACCCGGAAGGCTCGCCCGAGGACGAGCTGCTGCGCCGCTATCTGGTGCGCCGCGAGTGGTTGTAGGCATGCAAACCTATAATCGCCCCATCTACTAACCATCACTGACTGATGAGCACCACCAAGAAATCCGAATCCGCGGCCAAAAAGGACGTCACCAAGCTGCAGCGCGCCATAGTCGACGGGCTGGAAGATGTGAAGGCGCAAGACATCCAGGTCTTCAACACCGAGCATCTGTCGCCCCTGTTCGAGCGCGTGATCGTGGCCTCGGGCACGTCCAACCGCCAGACCAAGGCCCTCGCCGGCAGCGTGAAGGATGCGGTCAAGGAGGCCGGCTTCGACAAGCCCCGCGTCGAAGGCGAGGACAACGGCGAGTGGATCATCGTGGACTGCGGTCCGGTGGTGGCGCACATCATGCAGCCGGTGATCCGCCAGTATTACCGCCTGGAAGAGATCTGGGGCGAGATGCCGGTGCGCGTCAAGCTCGGCAGCGCCAAGCCCCGGCTGCGCTCGTCCGAGGACGCCGAGGCCGAGCCCAAAAAGAAGCCCGTGGCACGCAAGCGCGCTGCCGAGCCAGAGGCCGCGCCCAAGGCTGCTCCCAAAAAGAGAGCTGCTGGCGCTGGCAAGGCAAGCGCTGGAGCCGTAAAAGCCTCCAAACCCGCCGCCAAGAAGACCACCGGCAAGGCCCCGGCCAAGTCGGCCGTGAAGTCGACCTCCAAGCCGGCCTCGAAAAAGCCTGCCAGCAAGGCCGTGGTGAAGACCGTGGTCGTCAACAAGCCCGCGGCCAAGAAGGCGCCCGCCAAGAAGGCCCCGGCGCGCAAGACGGCCGCCAAGTAAGCCTGCCTGCCGGTGAAGATACTGATCGTTGCGGTCGGCCAGCGCGTACCCGATTGGGCGCAGACGGCCTATGACGACTACGCCAAGCGCTTTCCGCACGAGATCAAGGTCGAGCTCAAGGCCGTCAAGACCGAGCCGCGCGGCTCCAAGACGCTGGAGACCTTGTACGCCGCCGAGCGCGAGCGCATCGAGGCCGCCATCCCCAAGGGCACGCGGATCGTGGTGCTGGACGAGCGCGGCACCAGCCTGACCACCAAGGCGCTGGCGCAGCGGCTCAAGGACTGGCAACTCGGCGGTGACGACGTGGCGCTGGTGATCGGCGGGCCCGACGGCATCGAGCCCGCATTCCGCCAGTCTGCGCATGAGCGCATCCGCCTGTCCGATCTGACGCTGCCGCATGCCATGGTGCGCGTGCTGTTGATCGAGCAGCTGTACCGGGCCTGGTCGGTCAACGCCGGCCATCCCTACCACCGCGAATAGCAGCAGCTATCAAGTTTGATAGCTGCTGGCGCTTGCTGCATAAGCGCAAAATGCCAAAAATACCCCAAACTTTTCTCTACCTGGCGTCGCAGTCGCCGCGCCGCAGCCAGCTGCTCGAGCAGATGGGCATCGCCCACCGCCTGCTGGTGGCGCAGGAGGACGACCCCGAGCCGCAGGACCCCGAGGCGCTGGAAGCCGCGCTGGCCGGCGAATCCGCGACCCGCTATGTGCAGCGGGTGACTGGCCTCAAGCTCGACGCCGCCGTGGCCCGCCTGCAGCGGCGCGGGCTCGATGCTGCGCCCATCCTGTGCTCCGATACCACGGTGGCGCTGGGCCGGCACATCCTCGGCAAACCCGAATCGCCCGCGCAGGCGCACGAGATGCTGGCCCGGCTCAGCGGCCATACGCACCGCGTGCTGACGGCCGTGGCGCTGCAGGCCGGGGGCAAGCGCCTGTCGGCGCTGTCGGTATCGCAGGTGCAGTTCGCGGCCATGAGCGAGGCGCAAATCGCCGCCTACGTGGCCACCGGCGAGCCCATGGGCAAGGCGGGCGCCTATGGCATCCAGGGCCGGGCCGCAGCCTATGTGGAGCGGCTCGCGGGTAGCTACTCGGGCATCATGGGTTTGCCCATGTTCGAGACCGCGAACCTGTTGCGCGCGGCCGGCTTCGCGATTTGAATTTGGCCTAGGGTTCACCCGAGCCCGCTACACTCGACGGCAGTTCACAAAAAACGGGAATGCCGTGCACAACGATATCTTGATCAACTGGTCGCCGCAGGAGACGCGGGTGGCCGTCATCGAAGCCGGGGCGGTGCAGGAGCTGCACCACGAGCGCACGCTGGAGCGTGGCCTGGTCGGCAACATCTACCTGGGCAAGGTATCGCGCGTGCTGCCGGGCATGCAGTCCGCCTTCATCGACATCGGCCTGGAGCGCGCGGCCTTCCTGCACGTGGCCGATGTGTGGCAGCGCCAGGAGAACGGCGAGGCGCCGATGTTCGCACGCAAGAATGAGGCGCCCGTGCCCATCGAGCGCCAGGTGTTCGAGGGCCAGTCGATCATGGTGCAGGTCATCAAGGACCCGATAGGCACCAAGGGCGCGCGCCTGTCCACACAGATCAGCGTGGCCGGGCGCCTGCTGGTCTTCCTGCCGCAGGACGACCACGTGGGCGTGTCGCAGAAGATCCCGCAGGAAGAGCGCGACGAGCTGCGCGGCCGCCTGCAGGCGCTGGTGGGCACCAAGGAGACCGGCGGCTGCGGGGGCTTCATCCTGCGCACCAATGGCGAGGACTCCAGCGACGACGAACTCTCTGAAGACATCGCCTACCTGCGCAAGGTGTGGAAGCGTATTCGCGAGTCCTCGCTCAAGCTGCCGCCGCGTACGCTGCTGCACCAGGACCTGAACCTGATGCAGCGCGTGCTGCGCGACATGGTGAGCGACGAAACCACGTCGATCCGCATCGACTCGCGCGAGCAGTTCGAGCAACTGCTGCACTTCGGCCAGGAGTTCATGCCGGCTGCTGTGCCCAAGCTGCAGCACTACAAGGGCGAGCGGCCCATCTTCGACCTCTACGCGGTGGACGAGGAGATCGCCCGCGCGTTGGGGCGGCGGGTGGACCTGAAATCGGGCGGCTACCTGATCGTCGACCAGACCGAGGCCCTGACCACGGTGGACGTGAACACCGGCGGCTACGTGGGCGCGCGCAACTTCGACGAGACCATCTTCAAGACCAACCTTGAGGCCGCGCACGCGATTGCGCGCCAGCTGCGGCTGCGCAACCTGGGCGGCATCATCATCGTCGACTTCATCGACATGCTGCGCGAGGACCACCAGGCCTCGGTGCTGCAGGAGCTGCGCAAGCAGCTGGAGCGCGACCGGGTCAAGACCATGTGCGGCGGCTTCTCGCAGCTGGGCCTTGTGGAGATGACGCGCAAGCGCACGCGCGAATCGCTGGCCCACATGCTGTGCACGCCGTGCCCGCTGTGCCATGGCGTGGGGCAGGTCAAGACCGTGCGCACCGTGTGCTACGACATCCTGCGCGAGATCCTGCGCGAGGCGCGGCAGTTCAACCCCAAAGAGTTTCGCGTGGTGGCCTGCTCCAAGGTGGTGGAGATGTTCCTCGACGAGGAAAGCCAGCACTTGGCCGGGCTGTCGGACTTCATCGGCAAGCCGATTTCGCTGCAGGCGGACAATGCGCTGGGGCAGGATTTGTACGATATCGTGCTTCTCTGATGCCCATGGAGGTTCTGGGCGCCTTGGTGCATCGCTGGCGCCAAGCATGGGTCGATCCGCCTGGGCGCCGCGTGCAATGCCACTGCTGCAGCCATAGCGTTGGGGCGGGCTCGAACAGGCGGTCTTCCATGGGCACGAAGCATGGACGCTTCGTGCCAACTGCTGCGGAAACGGCGGCAGCGATTCCTAGAACACCCAGGATGCCCGGATCGCCGCCTGCGTGCCCTGGGCACGATTGCGTGCCCCGAATTCCTTGTAGACATGCATGTACACCAGGGGCAGGTGGTGCTTGGGGCCGAAGAAGCCAATGGCAGGCCCCAATGCATTGACGCGGGCCCGATTGCCGTCGACAACGCTCGGGCCTTTGTCGTCAGTGATCTGGCGGTAGACATAGCCAGCCATGCCGATGGTCCAATCGCCTACGTGCTGTCCCACGCCGAAGTCCTGCTGGAACTCCATACCCGAGCGGTAGTCGGTGGCGGTGTTGCGGGTATTGAAATTCACCTGGGTGCTCCCCGAAAACTCCAGTCCGCCGGCCGTGAGGTAGGTGAACTGGAAGTTGGGCTGGATGGTCCAGTGGTTGGTGCCCACGTTGAATGCGCGATGTTTGTCGTAAGCGCCTGTGGGCAGTTGCACCATCAGCCCCGCATTGGTGAACAAGCCGTCGGCGGGCTTCCACTGGATGACCACGGGGTACAACTGTACGTCCCCTACGCCGCGATTGCTCCCTGATTGCTGGAGCGTTCCGTCTGGTGTCGGGATGCGCAAGCCCAGCGAGCCGTTCAGTACAACCGGAACTACCACACCATAGGCATATTTGCCGCCGAGCAAATCCTTGTCTGTCATTTTCAAACCTGCGAGGACGAGCAGGTCAGCCTTGAGGTCTGGTTTGACTGGGCTGATGTTGCCAGCACTGTCGCGCAATTGGGTCGCACGGGTGCTGACCACGCGAATGGCGGCGGCGCCGACATCGCTCGCTGGTGGAAGCATGCCGGCACCGAAGTCGTAAACACCTGGTGGCGTAATGATGCCGCCATTCTCGACGGCATGAGAGGGGCCCGCCTGCAATGCTGCGAGCAACAAGCCCGCAGCGCTTGGCCACAGGCGTGCCGTTGAATTGGTTTGGTGTGTGGGGTGAAGGCTTGGCATGGTTGTCTCCTTGGAAAATTTTTTGAGCAAGGCTCCGCCGTGCTCCCTCTTGAACGGGGAGCGTCGGTCGGTTGGTTGGAATGCGGCTGCTTGGAGGGTCAGCCGTATTTAGCTGTCACCGAGCCGCTGAGCGAACCAGTCCGCCACGAAAGCGGTGCGCTCGGCGGCATGGTTGTAGAGCGTGTGCTCGCCGTCTTCCCAGACGCGCAGGGTGACATCCGAGCTGTCCGCTCCGTCCAGAAAGGGCTGAAGATCCTCTGGCTTGACCAGCGGGTCGGCACCTCCATGCAACACCAGCAGCGGGCAGGCGATGCGGTCGCGCTCGGGGCGGAAGCTCATGCGCCCGAAGTTCTGGCTGATGGCGGCTTCGTCGTCGGTGTTGAGCATCGCGCCAGCCTGCTCGGCAAAGGTGCGGAAGGGCAGCAGTGTGGGTGCTGCCAAACCACCATTCACACAGCAGGCGCGGATGCGAGGATCGGCGGCGGCTGTGCGGGCCGACCAGAGCCCACCCACGCTGTTGCCCCAGATGCCGGGCGCCCCCAGCGAAGCATCGTTCACGATGAAGCTGATGAACTGGCTGTAGGCAGCTTCCATATCCACGTCGACGAAGATGCCCTGGCGCATGCGTGTCTCGCCCTGGCCGGGCCCTTCGGCCAGCAGCGTGGCCAAGCCTCGCCTGGCCAGCGCGCGGGCGATTGGCAGGTAGGCCGTGCCCCAGCCACTCTGCCCACCAAACACCAGCACCGTGCCGCGGGCTTGCGCCGCCTGGGGGCGCACCAGCCAACCCACCAGGTGGCCTTGGCCAAACGGTACTTCGACGCGTGCCATGCGGCCCTCGGACCAGTCGCATAGCTGCCGTGCTGCCGTGACCAACCGATCGTAGAGCGCGCGCTTGCGCGGGTTGTCATGGTTGAAGGCCATCTGCGCAAACAGCAGGTCGGCGAGTGCCGCCGACTGGGCTTCTATCGCCGTCACGCGATTGCCGACATCCGCGGCCTGGGCAGCGCGACTCAACTGTGCCTGTGCCAAGGCCTCGGCTACTTGGTCCCAGTCCTCGCCGGCGCTGGTGCGCCGGAAAAGCGCCTGGGCATCGGCGAAGTCCATGCCGCAGTCGAGCAGGCGGGTCATCGGCATGGCGCGCTGGAAGGCCAGCGTGGCGGAAGAGGTCGTGCCGCTCATACCGTTTCCACCATGGATGCCTGGTCCGCGTGCTGGCCATAGCTCCAGTGCAGCTTCAGGCGCAGGTCATCGACCAGGGCGGGCAGATCGCCCATGTGCTGCACCGAACCGAAGATCGCAAAGTCCGGACGGCCGATATAGGCCTGAAGGCCGTGCTCGGCCATGAAGCCGGATATCTCTCCATCCAGTTCGATCACGGCGCCAGGTACCTGTTCGTCCTGAGACAGCACCACGGTGCGGCAGCCGAGTTGCGCGAGAAAAGCCTGCTGCCCGGGGCTTAGCAACGGCATTGGGTCTTCTTTTGCCACCAGCAGAAAGCCATGGCCCACCACATCGTCCAGCCGACCCTCGATGCCGCCACGCCGCACCAGTGCCTGCGGCCCAGGGATGCCGGTGGAAGGCAGCAGGCTGCCATCGGCCTCGAGGTGTACCACGCCGGTCTCCACCTTAGGGAAGGGCGGCATTGGCGGCATGGTGCGGGTGCGGAAAGCCTCGTCGCGCGCCGCGGCCTTCTGCGGGTCTTCCTCGTTGGTGACCTGGCCGAGGAACAGCGACATCTCCATGATCTTCTGGGCATGCGGGCGGCGCTCCGCCTCGTAGCTGTCCAGCAGGGCGGGCGATGCGCGGCCGCTGAGCACCAGGTCCAGCTTCCAGGCCAGGTTGATGCCGTCGCGCATGCCGGAGCAGGCGCCCTGGCCCATGTAGGGCATCATGGCGTGGGCGGCGTCTCCGCCCAGCAGCACATTGCCTTCGCGCCAGCGCTCGGCCATGCGGGTCTGGAAGGTGTAGACCACGTTGCGCAGGAACTTGAAGTCCTGCGGGCCGACACCGTACTTTTCCTGCAGCCACTGCCAGCCCTTGGCCGGGTCTTCCCATTCCTCGTTGGTTTCTCCATCCAGCAGGCGCACCTCGAAGCGCGTGCGGTTGTCGCCGATGGGCATGTACATGTGGCCGCGTGCCGGGTCGCAAAAGATGGTCAGCAGCTTGAAGCGTTCAGCGGCGTCCGAGAGGTTTTCCGAGTCCAGGTTCAGCCAGCGGTGCTTGTGACCGTAGTCGTTGCGCTCGATGCCCAGGCTGCGGCGCACAAAGCTGTTGGCACCGTCGGCACCAATCACGTAGCGGGTTTTGAAGGACAGTGGTGGCTCGGCCCATTGGCTTTCGGATGCGCCGGTCTTGCGGGTGTTGGTGCGCTGGATGGCGACCGAGACCTCGTCGCCATGTTGCTTGAGGAACACTGCCTCCCAGCCGCGCAGCAACTCAACATTGGGCAGCGAGGCAACGCGGGCGTGGATGGCGTCCTCGATGTCGGGCTGGTAGATGGAGTTGTGCGCGGTGTAGCCGCACTGCTTGCCTTTCCACTCCAGCTCCAGCAGCAACTCGCCCTCGGCATTCTTGTAGTGGTAGGTGTGCAGCGGCAGCGAATCGCGCATGGCCTGGTCCACGTCACCGCAGGCCTGGACGATGCGGGCGGTTTCGCCATCGATGTGCGTCAGCCGCGGCAGCCTGTACATGGTGGGCCAGCGCTCTACCACGATCACCTTGTATCCAGCCTGGCCGAGCTGCGATGCGGCCACCAGGCCCGTGGGGCCATAGCCGATGATGGCCACGTCGTAGTCACCGGAAAGTGTGGGCTGGGAATGGTCTTGCGGGGTGGTCATGGTTTTGTCTCCTTTTGAAATTGCTCTGTTCTGCGGTGGTCGAACTCAAGCCGGGCGCTTGCCGTCAAACGCTGCCTGCAGCACGGCGCGCACGGCCGCGCGGTCTACCGGCCGCGGATTCCAGTACGGCCGCTCGGTGGCGATGGATGCAGCGTGGTCAAGGTCTGCCTCCACCATGCCCAGGGCGCGCAGCGAGGTCGGCGCGCCGTTGTCGTGGGCCAGATCCCAGATGCCGGCCGCTGCGCTACCCGGCGTGCCCAGGGCTTCGGCCATGCGGCGCATGGCATCCTCGGCGTGGCGGGCGTTGAAGTCCAGCACGTAGGGCAGCACAACGGTGTGGGTCTGCGCATGCGGCAGATTGAAGCTGCCGCCCAGCGTGTGGCACAGCTTGTGGTGCAGCGCCATGCCGCCATGGGCCAGTACCGTGCCGCACAGCCATGCTCCATACAGGGCCGAGCCTCGTGCCTCGATGTCCGGTGGGTTGGCACGGATGCCTGGCAGCCCGGCCGCGAGCGCCCGGATGCCCTCCTGGGCCATCAGGCGCGTGATCGGTTTGGCGTTGGCTGCATAGAGACCCTCGGCCGCATGCGCGATGGCGTTGATGCCGCTGGTCACCGACATGTCGGCGGGCAGCGTGAGCGTGAGTTCAGGGTCGTAGATGACGGTGCGGGGCAAGACCCGGGTATCGGTGCCAGTGCGCTTCTCGCCGTCCTGCGTGATGCCGTAGATGGGTGTCATCTCGCTGCCGGCGTAGGTGGTCGGCACGGCGAGGATCGGCAGACCGCTGTCCAGCGCGATGGCCTTGCCCAGGCCGATGGTGGAACCCCCGCCCAGGGCAATGGCACAGTCGGCATCGCGCTCACGTGCCACTTCGCGGGCCTCGCGGGCGGTCTCCAGGGGCACATGCATCGCCGCACGGTCGAAGACGCCGGCCGAGCGTGCGCCCAGGCGCTGGGCGATGGCTTCGGCACCTTGCCGCTGTTCGGGGGTGGACAGCACCAGGGCGCGTCGTGCGCCCAAGGCGTCCAGTTCGGTCTCGAGTTGCTGCAGGGCACCGGCGCCGAATACGACGCGGCTGGGAAGTGCTTGGTAGACAAAGGATTGCGGCATGGAAGTTCCGATCTCAGTGACGCTGGTAATCAACCTGGTGGCGCGTGGTGCGCAGCGTGCCCAGTTCCTGGCGCACGCGTAGGTGCTCGGGGTGGGTGGCATAGCCATCCAGTGCCTGCTGCGACTCGAAGTCCGCCACTAGCACCACGTCGCAGGCATAGTCCACGGCGCTGTGGTCGAAACCAACCTCGATGTGCCGCAGGCCGGGAATGCGCCCGTGCAAACCCTCGAAGGCTTGCTTGACACGCTCCCGTGCCTGCCTTTGCTGCTGCGGTGAATCACCCGCGAGGCGCCACATGACGACGTGCCGGATCACGCCTGTACCTTGCCGTGGGACTTGGGGTTGAGCACGAAGTCGTACTGCAGCGTGTAGAAAGGCACGTCGGAGCATGTGCCGTCCGGCGCGGTGCCGGGCTCATGGCGAACCCAGTCGGCCACCAGTGTCGAGCGCACGCCGAACACGGCGTCCGAGTCGAGGTAGGTGCCTCCGTCGCGGAAGACATGGGTGATCAGCCGTTCGTGGCCGGGTGCCACGATCATGAAATGCAGGTGTGCAGGCCGCCATGGATGCCGCCCCAGCGCATCCAGCATGTGGCCGACCGGGCCATCGTGCGGAATGGGATAGGGCACGGCCAGGATGGAGCGGAAGTGGAAACGTCCTTCGGCGTCGGTGCGCAGGCGCGCCCGTGCGCGGTGCTCGTGTTCGCCCGATGCGCCGGGGATCTGCACGTCGTAGTGCCCATCCTCGTCCGACTGCCAGACGTCCATGAGCGCGCCAGCCACGGGCTGGCCATCGAGTCCGCGCACCTGGCCACTCACATAGCAAGGTTCACCGCGAGCGCCATTGCTGATATCCGACCCCAGCGGCAGCTCGGGTGCTCCTTCGACAAAGAAGGGGCCGAACACGGTGGATTCGGTGCAGGCTGGCGGCTTGGCGTTGTTCTGGGCCGTCACGAGCGTGGACAGCCCCAGGGTATCCGACAGCAGGATGAATTCCTGGCGCTTGTCGTCGGTGATGTGGCCCACGGCGGTCAGGAAGCTGATCGCCTGCTCCCATTCCGCCTCGGTCAACTGAACCTCGCGGGCGAAGGAGTGCAGATGCTGCACCAGGCTGGTCATGATCGTCAGCAGCCGGGGGTTCTTGCAGTCGACCATCGCGGCGATCACGGCCTGGGTGATGGTGTCTTCATTGATGTTGCGCATGTCGTTGTCTCCTGGTGCGAAGGCTTCAGGCTTGGAATGACTGCATGATGCTCCCTCAAAAGTGGAAGAAAAATACCTAGAATAGAAATCTTATTTCCACCTACTGGAAAAATAATCCAACATGGATCGCTGGACACAAATCGAACTGTTCGTGCAGGTTGCGGAACTGGGCAGCCTCTCCAAGGCCGCGGAAAAGCTGGGGCTGTCCAATGCGGCGGCCAGCCGTTATCTGAGCGGCCTGGAAGAGCGCCTGGGTGCCCGGCTGGTGGAGCGCACGACGCGCCGACTGTGGCTGACGGATGCAGGGCGCAGCTATCACCAGCGCTGCACCGCGATGCTGGCCGAGATGAGGGAGGCCGAGGCCGAGGTCAATTCGGCGACCTCCAGCCCGAGCGGGGTGCTGCGAATAACGAGCTCCGTCTCATTCGCCATGATCCATCTCGCGCCTGCGCTGCCGGAGTTCAGGCAGCGCTACCCCAAACTGACCGTCCAGATCACCGCAGCGAACCGGTATCCCGGCTTTATCGAGGCGGGCATTGATGTCGCCATCCGCACGCGCGAGCATGAGGGGGATTCGGGCATCACCGTGCGTCGCCTGGCGCAGATGCGGCGCGTGCTGGCGGCATCGCCCGCCTACCTAGCCGGGCAGGGCCGGCCCAGGGAGCCGCAGGATCTTGCTGCGCATCAGATGCTGGTCTACAACCTGGCGAACGATCCGTATGTGCTTCACCTCCACCGCCGGGGGAAAAGCAGCGCAATAGACATCGCGCCGACGCTGGACGCCAACGAAGGACAGGTGATACGGGCGGCCGCGCTGGCCGGGCTGGGCATCCTGATCCAGCCCCAGTACATCATCCACGACGACATCGTCGCGGGCCGGCTGATCCCGGTTCTGCCCGAATGGGAGTTGCCGCCGTTGACCATCAACATCGCCTACCAGAGCCGCCACCACCAGCCGGCCAAGATCAAGGTCTTCATCGAGTTCATGGTCGAGCGCTTTGCAAAGCTCGACCTCGAAAGAAAGTGGGCGTCATAGACCACCGGGAACGGTACACGTTCGCAGGCAGCCAACGTGCTGCGCCAGGCGTTTGATGGTGCCGATGCCCGCGGTTTTCAGATCACGCAATCACCTGGCATCGCTGGGCGCCATTCCACCCGGGCTGGTCCGCAGCGGATGGGCGTGCGGCCGAGCTGAAGCCTTCTCGGCGGCACAGATCCGCCACGCTCATGCCTGCGTCAACCGGCATGACGCATCCGATGATCTGCCCCTCTGCATTTGGCCGCCGACACGGCGCGGCACCTGACTCTCGCCCTGCGCAGGCGGGGCAATCCCTCACCACTCCATTACCCCGTGCGAAGTCCGTTCTTGGCACTTGCGGCCAGTCTGCGGAGGCCGCAAGAAGCTGGCCCCGATCTGTCGGGACCACGTTCGTGTATGCCCAGGCGCACGCGGGTGCGCACCTCCGATTCAGTGCTCTTAAATAATTAGCCGACAAACTATTTTAGGGAAATCCCCCAGGAAAAGGCATTGCAGGGAGGGATTCGCATCACTAAAATTATTAGGTGACTAATAAAAATGACTGCTTGACAATGACTGCCTATCCCATAAAGACATTCACCGAATCGCTGGCACCGGTCTGGTCGGATTCGCTGCTGCTCGGGCATGCGGCGATCGACGAGGAGCACGGACGCCTGGCCGAATTGATCGATCGCATGCAGCGCGCCGGTGTGCCCGACATGGTGCCGGCGCTGGAGGCAGTGCTCCGGCACGCGGCGGCGCACTTCGCGGCCGAGAACGAGTTGATGCTGGCGACGGGCTTTCCGCCGCGCGACTGCCACATCCGGGAGCACGAGGCGGTGCTGGCCTCGCTCAGGGGCGTGCGCAAGCGCCTGGAGCACGGCGAAGTCGATGTCGCGCGGCGGCTGGCGGGCGAGCTGGCCGCCTGGTTCCCGGCCCATGTCCAGCATCTCGATTCGGCGCTGTCCCATTGGCTTTGCAAGCTGCAGCATGGCGCGAAGCCGCTGGTGCTGCGCAGGAGCCGCCAACCCGCGGCCGCCTTGGCCGGCTAGTCCCATTCCCTGGAATCAACCCTTACAGAGAACACCACGATGACCCACGAAGAAAACGAGCTGCTTTGCCGCGTCGAAGGCGACGCACCGATGGGACGCCTGATGCGCCGCCACTGGACGCCCATCTGCCTGCAGGAAGAAGTGAGCGAGCCGGACGGCACCCCCGTGAAGGCCCGGGCATTCGGCGAAGACCTGGTAGTCTTCCGCGACAGCGAAGGCCGGGTCGGCGTGATGGATGAGCACTGCCCCCACCGCGGCGCATCGCTGGTGTATGGCCGAAACGAGGAGGGCGGGCTGCGCTGCCTCTACCACGGCTGGAAGATGGACGTCGACGGCAACGTGCTGGAGATGGCCTCCGAGCCGGCGGCGAGCGGTATGGCCGACAAGGTCAAGCACACCGCGTACCCGGCCACGGAGTGGGCCGGACTGGTGTGGGCCTACCTGGGGCCGAAGGAGACGATGCAGCCCTTCCAGCCGCCGCCCTGGGCCCCGACGGCGGACACGCGCGTGAGCATCGCCAAGGTGCTGCTGCCCTGCAACTGGGCGCAGATCCTTGAGGGCGCCATCGACTCGGCGCACAGCTCCAGCCTCCACTCCTCCGACATGGTGCCGGCGCGCGTGGACGGCGCCAAGGCCACCGACAAGACCTGGCTGCGCCCCTCCACCGACAAGGCCCCGCGCATGCAGGTCCAGCGCACGGGCTACGGCTTTCGCTATGCCGCGCTGCGCCGCCCGATCACGAATGCGGCAGAGAACGACTATGTGCGCTCGACGGTCTTCGTGGCCCCGGCGACGGCGCTGATCCCGCCAAACAACCTCTACAACGTCGCCAACATCAACGTGCCAATGGACGACACGAACACGGCGTTCTACTTCATCGCCTGGGGGCACCCGTCGCAGACGCCGGAGACCGAGACCTGGCGCAAGTTCCTGCGCCAGACGGTGGGCGTCGACCTGGACCAGGACTACCGCCCGCTGCGCACGGAGGCGAACCGGTTCTGGCAGGACCGCCAGGCGATGAAGGCGGGTAACTTCACCGGTATCACCGGCTTCCCCAACCAGGATGTGGCGATGTGGCTGACCATGGGCGCCATTGCCGACCGCTCCCACGACCGCCTGGGGGCCAGCGACCTGGCCATCGTGGAGTTCCGCAAGCAGATGCTCGAAGCCGTCCAGGCCTTCGAGCAGGGTGCCGCTGCCATCGGCACCGGCGCCGAGGCGGCCACGCCGGCTGTCTGCTCCTTCCAGGCCATTGTTCCCAAGACGACCGACTGGCGCCTGCACGAGGCGCGCCATGTCTGGCTGGACGGACAGGACCGTCCCGAGTTCGAACCCTCCTATTCCGTGAAAGCCTGACCCCATGAGCAAGCTCCAACTCTCCATCGCCATGGGCGACTACGACCGCACCCGCGCCCTGTTTGATGGCCGCGTGCAGATCGACGGCGTCGATCCGGTGTACATGCTGCTCAATCCCGAGGAGATGTTCTTCCGGGCCATGCGCAGCGTCGATTTCGACATCACCGAGCTTTCGTTCTCCAGCTACCTCGTCAAGCACTCGCGGGGCGAGTGCCCCTACATCGCACTGCCGGTCTTTCTGTCGCGGGCTTTCCGGCATACGTCCATCTATGTGCGCAAGGACCGCATCCGAACGCCTGCCGATCTGAAGGGCAAGCGGATCGGGCTGCCCGAGTACCAGCTCACCGCCAACGTCTGGGCGCGCGCCATCCTGCAGGACGATTTTGGCGTCCGCCCCTCCGACGTGACCTGGGTGCGCGGCGGTATCGAGACCCCGGGCCGGCCCGAGAAGGTCAAGCTGCAGCTACCGGACGACATCCGGATCGAGCAGGCCCCCGAAGGTGCGACGATCTCGCAGATGCTCGACCGCGGCGAGATCGATGGTTTCATGGCGCCGCGCCCGCCGAGCAGGGCCGCGCTGGCGAACCCGGACATCGGCTGGCTGTTCGATGACCCGACGGCGGTGGCCAAGGACTACTACCGGCGCACGGGCGTGTTCCCGATCATGCATGTGGCGGCCATCCGAAAGGAACTCGCCGCCAAGCACCCCTGGCTACCTGCCGCACTCGTCAAGGCCTTCACCCAGTCCAAGGCCGCCGCGCTGGAGTTGCTCTCGGACACGTCGGCCACCAAGGTCACGCTGCCCTTTGTCGAGGAGCAGTTGCAGGCAGCGCGCGAGGCAATGGGGGAGGACTTCTGGTCCTACGGCGTGGCGCCAGCCAGCAAGACGCTGGAGACCTTCGTGCGGAGCCACCACGAGCAAGGCCTGTCGTCCAGGCTCGTCCCCATCAGCGAGCTGTTCCATCCGGCGACCTACGAAAACTACAGCATCTGAGCCGGTGCAAAACAAGAACGGAGACAAACCCATGAAACGCAAGCTACCTGCCTGGCTCCTCGGCCTGGCCTGCCTCGCCCCCTTCGCTGCCGGGTCTACCGCGCACGCCCAGGGCTACCCGAACCGCGCCATCAAGGTGATCGTTCCCTATTCTGCGGGAGGGCTTCCCGACACGGTGGCCCGGATCCTTTCGAAGGCGCTGGGCGATGCGCTCGGGCAGGCGGTCTATGTCGACAACCGGCCCGGCGCAGGCGGCGCGGTGGCCGCGTCTGCCATCCTGCAGGCACCGGCGGATGGCTACACGCTGCTGGTGACCGATGGGCCGATGCTGTCGATCACGCCGCTGCTCAGCAAGAAGGTCAGCTACGACGCCGGCAGCGATTTCGTGCCGGTCTCCCTCGTCGGCAAGGCGCCGCTGTTCCTCGCCGTCAACGCGAACGTGAAGGCAAACACACTGGACGAACTGATCGCGCTGGCCAAGGCCAAGCCGGGGTCGATCAACTATGGCTCTGCCGGCACGGGCAGCATCCACCACCTGACGGCCGAGGCGATGAATGCCAGCCTGGGCATCTCGATGACGCACGTGCCGTTCAAGGGCAGCGCCAACTCGGTCCCGGCGATGATCGGCGGTCAGGTCGACCTGGTCTTCGCTTCGCCGCCCTCGCTCATGGGCTTCGTCAAGTCGGGCCAGGCCCGGCTGCTGGCGACCAATTCGCCGGTGCGCTCCCCGCTGGCGCCGCAGATGCCCGCGCTGGCGGAAAAGATCCCGGGCTTCGACTTCGCGTTCACCGTTGCGGTCCTGGCGAAGAAGGGCACGCCGGGCGATGTCGTCACCCGGATCAACGCCGAGGTCGACAGGATCGTGAAGATCCCTGAGGTCATCGAGCAATTGCACACGGCCGGTGTTGATCCCGCGGGCGGTTCACCC
Source organism: Comamonas humi (assembly GCF_054782535.1). NCBI lineage: Bacteria > Pseudomonadati > Pseudomonadota > Betaproteobacteria > Burkholderiales > Comamonadaceae > Comamonas > Comamonas humi. The sequence goes on from NZ_BAAGSH010000004.1 coordinate 270,199, forward strand.
GAGAAGCTCGCGCAGGCGCTGCGCGCCGAAAAGGCCGCGGTGACCAACGCTGCCGCGCGCGCGCAGCTCAAGGCCGAATAGGGGCATGCCATGACGATTGCCTCCATCTCCTCTACCCAGACCCATTCCGACACGCAGATGCCGCTGCGCGTGGCCAAGGTGCTCGATGTGGCACGGGGTATCCGCAGCTTCGAGCTGGTGCAGCCTGACGGCAGCGATCTGCCGCCGTTCACCGCCGGCTCGCACATCAAGGTGCAGACGCCGAATGGCCAGCTGCGGAAATACTCGCTCTGCAACGACCCCGCCGAGCGCAAGCGCTACGTCATCGCCGTCAAGCACGATCCCGAAGGGCAGGGCGGATCGCGGTCGATGCACGAGGCGCTGCACGAAGGGGACACGTTGCCCACGTCGCTGCCCGCCAATGCCTTCCCGCTGGCCGAGAACGCCAAGGGCTACCTGTTCATTGCCGGCGGCATCGGCATCACGCCCATCCTGTCCATGATCCGCTCGTTCGGCGAACTGCCGCCGGCACCGTGGAAGCTCATCTACCTGACGCGCTGGCAGGAGAGCACCGCCTTCCTCGACGAACTCGGCGCCCCGGAGCTGAAGGGCCGGGTGCGTATCCACCACAGCCAGGGCCAGCCCGGACGCGCGTTCGATCTGTGGCCGGTGCTGGAGAAGCCCAATACCGCCCAGGTGTATTGCTGTGGCCCGCGCCCGCTGATGGAGGCGGTGCGCGACATGACGGGCCACTGGTCGCCCGCCAATGTGCATTTCGAGAGCTTCAACGAGGGCGGTGGAGTGCGCCCGGACGACCAGCCGTTCACGGTGAAGCTGGCGCGATCGGGCGGGGAGTTCGAGGTGCCGGTCGGAAAGTCGATCCTGTCGGTGCTCCACGAGCACGGCTGCAATGCCGCGTCGTCGTGCGAGAGCGGCACCTGCGGCACTTGCCGCACTGCGCTGCTGGGTGGCGAGGCCGACCACCGCGACATGGTGCTGCTGCCCGAGGAGATGGACAGCCAGATCATGATCTGCGTTTCGCGGGCCAGGTCTGCCAAGCTGGTGATCGACCTGTGAAGCCGGCCCGCCAACTTCGACTCGGTGTCGCCGGCCTGGGTCGTGCGTTCACGCTCATGCTGCCTACGTTGCGGCGCGACTATCGCCTGCAACTGGTGGCCGCCTGTGATCCGCGCGCGGAGGCACGTGCCCGGTTTGCCGCCGATTTCGATGCACCTGTCTATGAGGACATCGAAGGGCTGGCCTCCAACCCCGAGGTGGAGGCGATCTACATTGCCAGCCCGCACCAGTTCCATGCCGAGCAGGCGCGCATTGCGGCCCGGCACGGCAAGCACGTGCTCGTGGAAAAGCCCATGGCGCTGTCGCTGGGCGACTGCGACTCGATGATCCGGCACTGCCGGGACGCCGGGGTGCACCTGGTGGTGGGCCATTGCCATAGCTTCGACACCCCCTACCTGCGGGCGCGCGAGCTCGTGCTGGGCGGCGAACTCGGGCGGGTGCGCATGATCCACGCACTCAACTACACCGACTTCCTCTATCGCCCCCGCAGGCCGGAGGAACTGCGAACCGAGGAGGGCGGTGGCGTGGTGTTCAGCCAGGCCGCCCACCAGATCGACATCGTGCGCTTGCTGGCCGCCTCGCGTGTCATCCGGGTGCGGGCGGTGACCGGGAACTGGGACCCCAGGCGTCCCACCCAGGGTGCCTATTCGGCCTTGCTGTGGTTCGAGGACGGGGCGTTCGCGAGCGTCAGCTACAACGGTTACGGGCACTTCGATTCGGACGAATGGTGCGGCTGGATCGGCGAGATGGGGGCCGACAAGCCGCCCGAAGCGTACGGCGGCGCCCGCCGCAAGCTGGCGACGGTGAGTTCCTCGGACGAGGAGGCGCGGCTGAAGGCTGCCGGCACCTATGGCGGGGCAGGGTACGTGGCCGTGGAGGCGTGCGCGCCGCCGGCCTGGCACCAGCATTTCGGGCCCATCGTGGTGTCGTGCGAGCGTGGCGACATCCGGCCATTGCCCGACAGCATCCACGTATACGGCGATCTGGTGAAAGAGCGACGTCCGCTGAGCCGGCCCGAGGTGCCCCGCTTCGAGGTCATCGACGAGTTGTACGAGGCCGTGGTGCACGGAACCGCACCGCTGCACGATGGCGCGTGGGCGCGCTGCACGCTCCAAGTGTGCCTGGCGCTGCTGGAATCCGCGGATTCGGACAAGGACGTGGAGCTAGACTGACGCGCGGCGTGGCCCAACGCCTGGAACCGGAGAATGGCGGTGCTATATTGCTGAAGCCCGCTTGGCCGGGCCTGCCGCTTCATGTTTCTCCCGCTTCCCGGTGCCTGTCGGCGCGTCGCCACGCAGCCGGCCGCCGCTGTGTGCTGCAGGACGCAGGCCAGGCGAGGCGTTCGATAGCACGCACTGGGGAATGGAAATTGGTGAAGAAAGCAGGGGCAGAATCAGCGGAAGCATCGAGTCGCATGCTGCAGCACTGGCACGAGGGCGTACCCGATGACCGCCTGGCCCACCTGGTCAAGGACGCGACACGGGCCTTCCTGCGGTCGCTGCAGAGCCGCCTGGCCCGCCACGATGTACAGCTGGGCCATTGGACCTTCCTGCGCATCCTGTGGGAGAGGGACGGGCTCACCCAGACCGAGCTGAGCGCCGAGGCCGGCGTGATGGCGCCCACCACGGCCATCGCCCTCAAGGCGATGGAGGAACTGGGGTACGTCGTGCGCAAGCAGCGGCCCGACAACCGCAAGAGCATCTACGTGTTTCTGACCCCCATGGGCAAGCGCCTCAAGGCCAAGCTCGTGCCCCTGGCCGAAGAGGTCAATGCGCTGGCGGTCCGGTCGCTGGCGGATGAGGACATCGCCGTCGTGCGGCGCTCGCTGCTCACCATCATCGAGAACCTGGCGAATGATGAATGCATCCAGGGATGAGCTGGATCGGCCTGCCGCCGCGCAGGCCGCTTCATCCCTGAGCAGTCCTAGGCCGCGACCAGCGGCGCCTGCCGCTGCGTGAGCACGCGCTGGAACAGGCCCATGAAGCGCGGCGCGACGTTGGAGATGTGGTAGCGCTTGCCGGTCTCGACCGCGGCCTTCGAATAGCGCTCGCGCCGTGCGGGGTCGGCGCGCAGCAGGCGGATGGCGTGGATCCAGGCGTCGTCGTTGTCGGGCAGCAGCAGGCCGTTGACGTCGTTCTGCACCAGCTCGGGGATGAAGCCCCAGTTGGAGCCGATCACGCAGCCGCCGCGCGCCAGGATCTCCATCAGGCCCCAGTTGGCCACGCCGTAGCGCAGCGGGTAGAGGAAGAGATCGACATCGGCCAGCAGCTTGCCGAACTCATCGTAGGGCAGGCGGCCCGGGAATTCGATCACCTGCGCCGCCGGGTAGACCTGGAGCAGGTGGTCGCGGAAGCTCTTCACCTGGCCGCCGTAGCGGCGCTCCACCCACTGCTGCTCGTAGCCATAGGTTGCGGCGGTGGCGTCGCCGATGGCCAGGAAGCGCGTGTTCGCGCCGTCGCCCTCGCGCACCATGCGGTCCACCAGGCGCACATAGGTCTCGAAGCCCTTGGCGCTGGAGAGGTCGCGCGCCGAGAACGCGATGGTGAAGGGCCGGTCGGACGCGGTGGCGTCGCCGTTCCTGAGCAGCGGCGGCTGGATGTCGAAGCCCTCGAACTGCACGGCGATGCGCTCCTGCAGCAGCGGCGGGAACATCGAGCGCGCATAGGCGCTGGGCACGATGGTCAGGTCGCTGCACAGCACCTGGTGGAAGTGCAGCATCTCGGTATTGCGGTCGCCCATGCGCTGTGCCGCGTCGGGCGGGTAGGCCGCATCCCAGCCGTGGGCGAGGTAGCTCGGAAACTCGATGTAGCTGATGACGGCCGCCTGCAGCTCGCCATACAGCCAGTTGGGCGCGCCCCACAGCGAATGCGCCACCACCAGGTCGATGCGCCGGCCCTGGGCCTTCTCGAAATCCTGCAGCGCCTTGAGCACGCCGCGGCAGATGCGCGCCGAGCGCTCCACCTTGTCGGAGTAGTAGTAGCTCTGCGGCGCGACGATGTTGCCGTCGGGCTGGAAGGACAGCAGATGGTCGCAGTCCTTCTCGTGGTTGGCCTTGTGGCCCGGCGTGGTCATGAACCAGCTGTCGGCCAGGCCGCTGGCGCGCAGATGGCTGCACAGCAGGCTGTACTGGCTGGGGTAGACGGCACCGACGAAAACGATCAGGGGTTTGGCTTGCATAGGCTGAAGGACGAACGGATGGAACTCCGTGGATTGCTATATATTTAATAGCTTGTAGCGCTTGTTGGTATTGGGCTGGATGCCAAAAATGCTTGAACTACTTGCCGGCGGGGATGGCAGTCGCCTCTTGCCCGGCAACGGGCACTTCGGGCTCGCCGTCGCTGATCTGGTACTTGCGCATCTTCTCCCACAGCACCTTGCGGCTGATGCCCAGCTGCTGTGCCGTGTTCTGCCGCTTCCAGCCATTGGTGCCAAGCGCGGCGATGATGCGGTTGCGTTCCTCCATGTTCCAGTTGCTGCGATCGGCCAGCACCACCGGGTCGCCGGCGGCGGCATCGACGGGGAAGGTCGATGCCGACAGGCTCTGCGCCTGGCGCAGGATGCGCTCGATCGCACCGCCGGCCTGCCAGTCCTGCGTCTGGCGGGCTGCCACGCCGATGCGTTCCGTGAGGTTGCGCAGCTCGCGCACATTGCCGGGGAAGTACATCTGCGCCACCGCGTCGAGGATGAAGAACGGCGGCTCTCCCAGCACCTCCATCAGCTCCTGGCCCACCACCTTGCCCAGGATGCTGTTGAAGATGGCCAGCTTGTCGGCCTCGCCGCGCTCTTCCAGGCTGGGCATCTCCAGCTCGATCACGGCCAGGCGGAAGAACAGGTCCGCGCGGAACTTGCCCGCATGCACCAGGTCGCGCAGCGACTTGTTGGTGGCCGCCACCAGCCGGAAGTCCAGCGGCACCGGGGACGAGGCGCCCAGCCGGGTGACCGTGCGCTCTTCCAGCACGCGCAGCAGCTTCACCTGCTGGTACAGCGGCAGGTCGGCGATTTCATCGAGGAACAGCGTGCCGCCGTTGGCCTGCTCGAAGAAACCCTTGTGCGCGGTGACCGCGCCGGTGAACGAGCCCTTGGCATGGCCGAAGAACAGCGACTCGAACAGGCCGTCGGGGATGGCGCCGCAGTTGACCACGACGAACGGGCCCTGGCCATAGTGCGTGTTGCGCTCGTGCAGGCGCTCGGCAATGCGCTCCTTGCCGGTGCCGGTCTCGCCAAAGACCAGCACGCTGTGCTCGCAGTCGGCAAAGGTGTCCACGTCGTGCAGCAGGCGCTGCATGCATTCGGCCACGGCAATGATGTCGTCCGAGCGGTTCACCTGGCGCCGCGTGCTCTGCAGCCGCCGCAGGATGCGCACCAGCATCGCGCGCAGCTCCGCCCCGGTGAAGTCGAAGGGCAGCACGTGCGAATACTCGGCGGCATAGGTGCCCGGATTCGTTCCGCGCTGGCTCGAGCTGACCCACAGCACCGGCATGCCGCCGAACGAGCCCTCGATCCGCTGGCGCGTGAAGCGCGCGCCTTCCAGCACCGACACGCTGACCACGGCAATGGCGTTGCCATCTCCCGGCTCGGGGGAGGAAATATTCAAGCCGTCGGCGCGCACCACGTCAACATCCATGTTGACCATGCAGCGCTCCACCCGCTCGGCAATATCGGCTTGGCCTTCCCATACGTAGATGACCAAATCGCTTGAATTCACTGTGTTGTTCCTTGTGTTTGGGTCATGTATTTAAGAGGGATGTCGTTAATTGACCAATTGGGCGGTGTCGCACTGGATGCCAAGCAGTTCCACTTCTGCACGGCCTAGCTCAACGCCAAGCGAGGTGAGCAGACTGTCCAGAACGCCACCAATCACATCCAAAATAGGGGAAAGCAAAGTGGAAACGATGCCTACAACAATATTGAGAAGTCCTTGCAATCCACCAATAAGCGCAAGAACGAGACCAAGAACGATACCTAGTAGACCATTGGGCTTTGCATTCGATATGTCTCCCACTGCTGCAGGTATTGCTTTCAAAAGATTGGTAACGGTTTGCCCAAGACGGAGCCCATTGGGACCGCTCATGGTCTGGTCACCCACATGCATGTTCACTAGGCACTCATCCAGAGTGCCATGATTGAATGGGCAGGCTTGCATATTCGGTGGAGAGGAGAAGGAGGCTCCTTCTAGTAACGAAGTCGATACTTTGCTGTCGATCGTTACCCCTCCCAAGAGATTCAATACATCCACGTCCACCAAGCGTGTCTTTTGGCATATACCATTCGCATCCAACTGACCGATACAGACATCTCCGATGGCTGAGCGAACTGAAATGTTGGCCATCCGTGCGTTGCCTGTTGCTGTGCACTGAATCGCCTCCAATGTCCCAGTGCTGCGGACTAGGTCTACTTGAATGGGGATGTGCAACTTGATGCCAAGAGCATCCGTTAAGGTTGGTAGGGATCCCTTTCCACTCGTATTGATATCGAGGCTTAGTCGCACTTGTGCGCTACGTGCCTTTGTCTTGCCATCGGCAGGGCCAATTGCTACAGTAGGGGGCTCCACCACAGTCAGCTTTGCTGCTGTTAATCCCGGGATTTCCAGCTTCAGGTCTAGGGCATATTTTTGATTGGCGATAACCAGGCGTGTGTGGGCTTCGACCATTTGTGTGCGTACTAAGTCAGCAATATCTAGTGCCACATCCAGGCCAGGACCTATCGTTCCATTGCGCCCTCCGGCAACTGTGGCCAAAATACCGTTAGGGCCACCCAGAGGTACAAGGATGTTTGCAATGGGCGATGAGGCTATATAGGCCCTCAATGCTTGTAGGGCGCCTACGTCAACCCCTGCATTGAGAAAGCTGTCTCCAGCAGCATTGATTGCCGCATCAATCAGGTTCAGCAGCGAGGCGTTCACATTCGCGAGATCACCTGGAGTCAGCAAGGCGAGATCGTTGACTCCGATTGGCAGGCCGAGGAATTGCAACAACCCTGCTGGTGTAATCTTGGCATTGGCGATGCCATTTTTATCAAGAACGGTTAGGCGGCTAATGTCGAGGCCGACGGTTTTCCCAATTTGCCCCAACAATCGGGTATTTTCAAATCGCAATAACTGCGAGCCTATCTGGAATGACGCTACAGACTGGCTGTCTTTGGCGGCCATAGCGGTTGCGGCTACGGTACGGGCACCAGTGAATGGCAGCAACTGCAGGGCCTCCACTTCCAACGTGACCTGGGCTGCATTCAGAACATTGGCTGCTGTGGGGGCGCTGCCATAATTAGGGTTGAAACGTGGGGTAATGCCAGGATTCCAGTGGCCACAGACCACAGGCTCCGTGATTCTGTTCTTCAGTAACTGGTTCAGTTCCGTTGCGTGTGCAGCGATGCTTGCTTTGCCTGTCTCCACGGCACCTACTGCGCCGGTACAGGTGCTGGGGTCACCATAAGTCATGGCATTCACCGTCTCCAGCGCCGCCAGATCGGCGATGCGCTGCAGGTCTCGCTTGGCGTAGTACATGTAGCCGATCTGAACAACCCCCAGCATCGCTATGAGCACCGCACCCAAGAGTACAAATTGCAACAGTACAGATCCACGTTGGAGCGGACGTCGAAGAGAAGATCGATGGGTTGGCATGGAGGTGCTCCTTTTCACAGCATCGATGCAAAACGCACTACGCTTTTTTCTAAAAGCTTCTTGGGCTCATCTATCACTGGCATGGTGTCTAGCAGCGGTGGGAGTTCATAGCGCAACTCGAAACTGACCGTACTGATGCCGCCGCCAGAGGGGCAGGCGGCCTTCCAGTCAAAGGATTTGATGATTGGCTGCTGCGCCCCGGTGCCAGGCATGGCACTTTGCTTCAGACTGGTGCTGACAGCCTGTTCTGCGCGCTGCTGGATGAACTCCCTATTGGCGTCCGCCTGTTTGGGATGGCAGGGATCACGCGTACCTATGGCAATGACGCCGAGTATGGCCCGCGAGCCGTCGCCAGCCGCTCGGGTTAACGACTGCTGGGCCTGGAAGGTGCGCCAGTACACGAAAATGCCCAGCAACATGACGGTCATGATCAGGCCGATAAGGGCAAATTCGATGGAAGCCAGGCCGCGCTGCTTATGCTGGAAGACGATCACAGCATCCTCCTGTCCACCAGCGTGCTGGCTTTGGCTTCCAGGATGTCCGGGAGCAGGAGGCGCACGCCGGGCAGATTGATCGCTGGCGCAATCGCGCTGCTCGGGTAGTTGGTGATCTTGTAGGAAACCAGTACAAGGCAAGGTGTACTGGCTGTGCAACTGAGGCTAGGGTCGAATGCCTTCGTTGAGTTGCAACTGTTGTCGTTGAGATAGCAAAGGGTGAAGCCAACAGTGGCGGCAGTGGGCTTTAGCCTGCTGGGCAGCCAGTTCAGCGCAGTGACCACCGCGTTCCGAGCCTCATCGCGGCGCTGTGTCCAGGTGGGAGGTGTGGACCCGTTGGCGCTGCTCGGATACCTCAGCGCCGCCCGTGCGCCTTCCTCCACCGCGTACTGCATCGACTCCCGCACCAGAAAGGTGAGTCCATAGCAGATGATGGCGTAGAGCAGGATGAAGAAGACGGGAAAGATGATCGCCCACTCCAGCGCATACACGCCTCGCTGGCGACGCGCGCGCGGGCCGTACCAGGTCGGGGAAAGGGTGTATGGCATTTGCATGGAATGGCTCCTGGTGAGGCGCTAGCGCTTCTTGACGCCCAAGCCCGTGTCGAACTGCTCGGGGATCTCGGTCTCGAAGCTCTTGAGGTAGCGCTGGTAGCTGCGGCTGGCCTGCTCGCCATCGATGGGGCGCAGGCGCACGCCCTGCGATGCACGTTGCATGGACAGCAGGTCCTGGGTCGATTGGCCGATGGTGATACGCCAGTCGGGCTGCTCCGGCGGTGGCGGCGAAGCCTCGGAGGCCAGGGCGGCTGACTGCGCCCGGGTGGTGGTGTCGGCCGGGTTCAGCTCCAGCCATTGGGTGCTAGCTGGTGCGGAGGCTGCCTGAGGCACCTCCACCGCGGCCACGGCGCGGCTAGGATCCTGGGCGTGCGATGCGAAGGCCTGCAGGCAGATGATCGCCAGCGATGTTTTCAGGATGGATGGCATGGCGAGCTCCTTAGGGTTTGGCGGGCTGACTGCCATCCGCGTCGCGGGCGGGCGGCTCAGCCTGGGTTTGCAGTTCGGTGCTGGCCTGCAGCGGCGGGCTACCGATGACGATGGTGCGCATCGGGCTGGTGGGGCTGGAAGGACTGGCCTGGGCCGCCACTGCCATGGCGGCATCGGCCGAGCCCGTGCGGGCGTGCACGGCCTGTTGAATGGCTGCGAGCCGAGGCTGCAGGGACTGCACCGAGCTGTCGTCGATCAAGGCCGGCGCGTTCTTGGCCTGGGGTTGGCGCAGGCGCCGCAAGAGCTGCTCCGCCTGCGTTCTTTCGCCGTTGGCCAGCCAGTACAGTGCCAGGTTGAGCTGCACGCGGGCATTGGCGGGGGCCAACTGGCCGGCCTGCAGTATGGGCATCTGGGCCGCGGCCAGGTGGCCATCCAGCATGTGGGCATAGGCCAGGTCGCTGAGCACATCGGCGTCGATGGGATTGAGCTGGCGGGCCAGCTCCAGTTGTGCGATGGCCTGCGAGTACTGGCCCTGGCCGGCGTAGAGCAGGCCCAGGCCGCGCCTGGCGCGGGCCACGGTGGTGCTGTCCGCGTCGCCCAGCAAGGCCTGGTAGGCCTGCTCGGCCGGGCGGGCTTGCCCGGTGTTGCGCAGCGCATCGGCGCGCAGCAGGCGTATCTGCGTGCTGCTGCCGTACTGGCGCTCAAAGGCGTCGGTGTGAGCGAGAGACGCATACCACTGGTTGGCCTGCTGCATCTGCGTGATCAGGTGCAGGTAGGTCTGCTGCGGATCCACCTGGTTGGCCTGTGCGGCTTTTTCCATCTGCTGCTGTGCCAGGGCTGCGGTGCTTTGCTCGCCCACGCCATAGCCTTGCGGTGGTGCGGTGCAGCCTGCGAGCAGCAGGGCGGCTGTGGTCAGGATCGCAAGCCATCCATTCATATCAGCTGTCTTCCGTGAATGGTGTGGGGGTGATCCCGTCCGTATGTGAAACGATGAGACCATCTCAGCGTGCTCCTGTGGAGGCTAGCGATCGAATGATGGCAATGAAGCCGGGCCCGGCGGTGATGAACAGCAACGCCGGCAAAAGGGTCAGTACCATCACACCGGTCATCTTGACGGTGATGGTGCCGATCTTTTCCTTGAAGCTGGCCTGGCGCTTTTCGCGCAGGCGTACGCTGAATTCGCGTAGCGGCTCCTGCACGGCGCCGCCATGCCGGTCCACCTGTACCAGCAGGTTGACCACGGCATGCATGTCGTCGTCTGCGCTCAGCTGCGACAGGCGTTGCAGCGACTGTTCGCGGCTGCGGCCCGAGGCGTAGAGGCGGTTGGCCAGATGCAGCTCGTTGCTCATCACGCGCAGCACGCTGCCGAATTCCGTGGCCAGGATCTGCATGCTCTGGTCGATGCTCAGGCCCACGCCCTGAAGCAGCCGCAACAGGTCGACGAACAGCGGCAGCTCTTCCACCACCTGCTCGCGGCGACGCTTGGCTTTGGCACTGACCACCCACTTGGGCAGCATGAGGCCCAGGCCGAAGGCGAGGAACCCATAGACCAGCGCCATCGAGCCCTTGGGCTGCAACAGCGCAAGAGCCAGCATGGGCAGCACCAGAGCCAATACCCCGCGGCTGGCAACGAAGTACAGGCCGCCGCGCGCCACACTGAAGCCTGCCTGTACCAGCAGCTTGCGGTCCTCGTTGGGCAGCAGGGCCTGCACAATGCCGGACTCCAGCCAAGCCGGGGGGCGCAGGCTGTCGGCCACTGACTGCGCTGAGTCTGCCTCGGCCTGGCGGGCCGTGGGTGGGGCCAACGGATTGGCGCCGGGCATGGGAAACGGCTGGGCCCGAGAGGGGGCCTGCAAGGTCTGCTGCACCTCTTCGAGCCGAACATCGGCGCGCACCGAGCGGTAGATGGTCCAGGCCAGCGCGCTCACCAGCATCACGAGGCCCAGCGCACCGACTTCGAGGCTCAGCATCCAGGCCTCTCTGGACTCCAGCGTGGAATCGCGCACCTGCAGCGCAATGCCCAGCACCGCCAGCAGCACCAGGGCGACGACCAGCGCGATCTGCTTTCTGCTCATGGGTTGCCCTCCATCATTTGAGCCGCGCCAGGCGGTAGAGCATGAACGAGCCGGCGGCCTGCAGCCCGGCAGCCACGAACATCAGGATGCGGCCGGTGGAGTCGTGCCACATGCGCATGAGGTAGCCTTCGTTGAGGAAGACGATCAACGACCCCACCACGATGGGCAGCAGCGCCAGGATCCACGCGGACAGGCGCACCTCGGTGGACAGCGCATGCAGCTCGCGCTCGGCCGATTGGCGGTCGCGCAGGTAGGCCGACACGCGCTCGAGCACCAGGTCGGCGCGGCCACCATAGCGGGTGCTCATGCGGAAGACGGCCGCCAGCAAGCCGAACTCCTTCATGCCCCAGGTGCGTTCGAGCTGGGCCATGGCCTGGCCCAGGTCGGATGACACCTGCAGCGATCCGGCCGCCTGGCGCAGCGCCTCGCCCAGCGGGTCGGGCACGTTGGGAAAGGCCAGCTGGAAAGCCGCGTGCGGCGAGTTGCCGATGGAAATCAGCCGCACCATGTTGTCCAGGAAGCCGGGCAGCTGCGCCAGCATCTTCTCGCGGCGCTTGCCCAGCCGCAGCCAGATGGCAAAGGCGCACAGCAGCAGGTACACCACCAGCAAGGCCAGGCCCATGAGCCAGCCGCCGCGCAGTGCGCCAAGCAATGCCAGCGCCAGGCCTGTCACGCACATCACCGCCTGCACACGCGGCGAAATGCCCCAGGCGCCGTAGCCCAGATAGTTGTCGAGCCAGACCTGCACGGGGTGGGCCGCCGGCTGCTGCGCCATGGCCTGCGGCATCAGTGGCGCGGTACCGGGCATGGTGAACGACTGTCCACCCGCCTGCAGGTCGCGCTGGATGTCCAGGCCGCGCTGCAGGCTGGCGTGGATGACCTTTTCTGCTTTTTGCCGGTTGGCGCGCGCGAGCAGCCACAGCCCCAGCGCCAGCAGCATGCAGGCGAGTGCGCCCAAGGCGAGCGCGGCGGGGGACAGGGCCGTGGTCACCGCGCGCCTCCCTGTCCGCCCTGACGCGAGCGCCACCAGCTCAGCAGCTTGGGCGAGTGGGGCGAAATGCCCATCGACACCCATTGGTCGATCTCCTGGCCGTCGGGGCCGATCTGGGGCTCGTAGCGGTACAGCTCCTGCATGGAGATCATGTTGTCCGTCATGCCCGTCACCTCGGTCAGCGACAGCAGGCGGCGGCGGCCATTGGACAGTCGGCCGATCTGCACGATGAAGTCCACTGCATTGGCGATCTGGCGGCGCAGGCTGACTTCGCTGCCCTGGAAGCCCGCAAACCCGGCCAGCATCTCGGCACGGTACAGGCACTCGCGCGGCGAACTGGCGTGGATCGTGCCCATGGAGCCGTCGTGGCCAGTGTTCATGGCTTGCAGCAATTCCAGCACCTCGCCGCTGCGCACTTCGCCAACGATGATGCGGTCCGGGCGCATGCGCAGGCTGTTGACCAGCAGGTCGCGGATGCTTACCAGCCCGCTGCCATCGAAGCCGCCCGGGCGGCTTTCCAACCGTACCACGTGGGTGTGGTTGAGCGACAGCTCGGCCGTGTCTTCGATGGTGACGATGCGTTCGCTGCTAGGGATGAAGCTGGCCAGCGCGTTGAGCAGCGAGGTCTTGCCCGAGCTGGTGCCGCCGCTGACCAGGATGTTGCAGCGGGCCTGTACTGCCATCTCCAGGATGCGGCAGATGTCCTCGTTGAAGGTGCCCAGCCTGACCAGTTCCTGCGGGGTGAGCGGGTCCTTGCGGAATTTGCGGATGGATACGGATGGCCCGTCGATGGACAGCGGCGCGATGATGACGTTGATGCGGCCGCCGTCAGGCAGGCGCGCATCGACCATCGGGCTGGACTCGTCCAGCCGCCGGCCCAGCGGCGCCAGGATGCGGCGCACGATGCGCAGCACATGCTCGTCGTCCTTGAAGTGCGAGGTTTCGCGCTGCAATATGCCGCCGCGCGAGACGTAAAGCTCCTGGCTGCCGTTGATCAGGATGTCTTCGACACGGGGGTCTTCGAGCAAAGGCTGCAGCGGGCCCAGGCCGGTCAGCTCGCGTGTCAGGGCGCCTGCAACCTGCTGCGCTTCCTGCTCGTTCACCGGCACGGCGTGCAGGCGGATGTAGCTGTCCAGCTCCAGCATCACGAACTGCGCGATCGCAGCCTGGGACCAGCGGCCGAATTCGGCACCCAGTTCTTCGATGCGGCTGAGCAGATGCTCATAGGCGCTGTTCTTGAGGTCGGCAAACAAGGCGCTGTGCTCGAACTCGGCGGCGTGGGCCTGCGCGGGGGAAGAGTAAGCCGTGGTCGTCATGGTGCGCTCAGTGTTTGCGGATGCGTTGCAGCAGGCCGGAGAGTGGGCCGCTGGACGAAATGGTGTGCTGTGCGGCTGCCGGATGGTGGTCGGCCAGCAGGACGGCGACCAGCTTCTCTATGGCTTGCACATAGGGGTCGCGCTTTTGCCGGGGCGCCAGCAGCTTGCCGTGGTTGACGGCGTCGGCCAGCTCGCGCCGCCGCTCGGGCAAGGTGGCCAGCAGCTGCAGCTGCAACTGGCGGGCGATCTGCTGGGCATCCAGCGCGAGGCGGCTGTCGTGGCGGTTGACGATCAGGCGCAGCCGCTCACGGGCAATCCCTAGGGCGTCGATCTGGCGCAGCAGTTCCATGGTCCAGACCACGCTGACCACGTTCTGGTCGCACAGCACCCAGATTTCGCTGGCCGAGGGCAGCAGGTCCGCCATCAGTGGCTGGGGCGTGTCCGCACCCAGGTCGAGCACGATATGGCTGAAATACTGGCCCAGCCGCATCAGCAGCGCATGCACATCACCAGAGGCCGGCGGCTGCGTGTGGCGGGGCTGGGGCAGCAGGCGCAGGCCGCTTTCGTGGCGGGCCAGCGCACTCTGGGCCATGCGGCGGTCCAGCCGGCGCTGCTGGTGGACGGCATCGGCAAAGCTGAACTCGCCCGGCATGTTCAGGTAGATCGCGCAGTCACCGCCAGGGCTGCCCAGCTCGATCAGCAGGCTGGCCAGGCTTTCGTCGTCGGCGGTGTTTGCTGCGGGCGCAGGCTGTGGTGCAAGGCGTTGCTGCAGGTACCAGGCCAGGTGCGCGGCCAGCACGCTGCAGCCCAGGCCTGCGCGGGCCGAGATGATGGCAGTCTGCGGCGCGGGCTGTGCCTGCGTCTGCGGGAGTTGCAGTGGCCGTGCCAGCAGATCGCGCACGATCTGCTGCGACGCATCGATGGGACCGTCGATGTCGAGAAAATCCTGCACGCCTGCGCGCAGCGCGGCCAGCATGCATTGCGGATACAGGGCGCGGCTTACGGCCATGCGCGGAATACCGGGGTACAGCGCTTGCAACTGCGTGGCCAGCGCCCCCGCGTTGTCCAGGGCATCCGGGTCGAATTCGATCAGGATGGCCTGGGGCTGCAGCAACCGCACCTGGTCGGCCGCCTGGTCCAGGTCATGGGTCATATGGGGCCGCTGTCCATCCAGCACACGCTCCATCCACGCCTGCAGCAGTGCATTGGCTGGCCCGCGGGTGGAGATGAGCAGCAGATTCGCCCGGGCGGATGCCGTACTCGCCATCACCGGCGGCTTGGCCGGATGCAGCGGTGGCTGCACGTGCCCGTTGTTGGCGGGGTGAGCCGCATGCTCCTGCGGGCGGACCGAGAGCAGTTCTTCGAGCGAGGGCGCTGTGGACAGCTCACCCGCCGGCTGCGATGCAAGGGGATTGATGCTCATGGCGTCAGTACGAGAAGCCGGGGACGGCGGAGTTGGCATAGGGCGCGCCGACGATGTAGGGCGCCCAGACCTGGTCGGCATTGGGCCGTTCCTGGCGCCCGCCCGGCAGCAGGGCCTCGAGATTGGTGCCCGGCGGCAGCGGTTGCACCAGGTGCGGCGTGACGATGATGACCAGCTCGGTCTCTTCCTGCGAGTAGTTCAGGTTCTTGAAGAAGGCACCCAGGATGGGCAGGTCGCCCAGCAACGGAACCTTGTTGACGCTGGACAGCGTGCTGCGGCTGACCAGGCCGCCGATGATGAAGCTCTCGCCGTCGCCCAGCTCGACCATGGTGTCGGCGCGGCGCGTGCGCAGTGCGGGCACGGAGACGCCGTTGATCGTCACGCCTTGGCTGTGGTCGAGGTCGCTGGCCTCAGGCGCCACCTTGAGCGCGACGCGCTCGTCGGACAGGATCGTGGGCGTGAGCTGCAGCTTGACGCCGAATTCCTTGTACTGGATGGAGATGTTGTTGCTATTGCCGCTGGGCACGGGAACCGGGATCTCGCCGCCGGCCAGAAAGCTCGCCGTCTGGCCGGTGTGGGCCACCAGCGTGGGCTTGGCCAGCACCCGTGCCAGGCCATTGCCTTCCAGGAAGCCCAGTTGTGCAGTAATGCCGCGGCCGCTGAAGGCACGGCCAAAGTTGAAGACCAGGTTCATGGCGCTGGCAATGGCCGACACGGCCCCACCATCGCCGCCGCTGCTGCCATTGCCGGACGAACCACTGCCGCTGCCATTGCTGCCGCTGACGTGGCCAAGGCTGCCGGGCGTGTAGACGCCGAACTGGAAGCCATGGTCGTTGGGGCCGCCGCTGAACATCTGCATGCCGGCCTGGCGCATCGCGGACTTCTTGAACTCCACCACCTGTACGTCCACCTGCACCGTGTTGCTGCGCACGTTGACCTGCGAGCGGTCTTGCAGCGCAGCGCCCTTGGGGGCTTGCAGGGCCAGCTCAGCCGTGGCGCGCGCATGCTCGGGCAGCGAGGCCAGCCGCCGCTCCAGCACCAGGCGCGGGCCGCTCACGGTCACCAGCCAGTGCTGCGCAGGGCCCTTGGGCGGCCAGATGGCCAGCGTGGTCTGGCCGGGGGCCTTGGGCGTGAGCAGCAGCTCGGGGCGCTGCGTGCCGCCGGAGGTGGGCGGCAGGTCGCCCAGCAGCTTGACGTCGAGCACGGCAGGATCGCCGATGGCCATGCGCGCAATGGCCGTGCCGGGCCGCAGCGACTGCTGGCGGCCCACGGTGAGCTGCAGCCGGGTGGCCGTGCCGGCGTCATCGGCCGTTGCCTGGGCAAGGGGCTGCTGCTGGGCCATGCCGGGCAGCGCCCAGCAGACCAGGGCCATGCCGCCAGCGAGGGCGAACAGGGTGGTTGGCGAAATGCGTATGGTTGTCATGCTCTCTCCCTCGGGACTCCGGCAGGCAGTATGGGTTGATTTGCTATTGAATGTATAGCTTATTGCGCTTGTTATATAAGCGCTGGAGGCTTATTTCATTGGTATTCAATAGCTCACGGTCTGCACCGTGGCACCCTGGTACACCTCTACCGTGCGCTGGCGCGGTGGCTGGGGCGGCTGGGGAGCGGTGGGCATGCCTGCGGAGAGGGTGGGGGCGGGGCGGCGTACGTTCTTGGCGTCGGCGCCGCTGGCCAGATCCTTGAAGCGCAGGCCGGCGAACGAGCGGTCGGAGCCCTCCAGCTGCTCACCCTTCTTGAGGCGACCCGCCACCGGCTGCAGCACGGTGGGCAGGGCGGCGAAGAGCGACGGATCGGGCACGGCGGTGTCGTCCGGATTGCGCAGCGCCAGGGTGAGCTGGCCGTATTTCTCGGCCAGGGTCACGCGCTCTACATCGGCCAGCGGCACGGCCAGCACGGCAGTATTGGCGGCGTTGCGGGTGGCCTGGTTGTCGTTGGCGCTGCGGCGCACGCCGTTGGTGGCCTGCTGCTCCTGGGCCTGGCGCTGGCTTTCTGTGGGCGGCGGGTTCTCGACACTGGCCGCGCCGTAGGCCAGCACGCGGCTGCGGGCCAGCAGCAAGCGGGTCTGGGTGTCCACCGTCGTCTGCTCGTTCTTGCCGTCGAGCGTGAAGAATACGTCCACGAAGTCGCCGGGCCGCACATGGTGGCCGGCGGCCATGGGCTCCTTCACCGCGACCGACACGGCGCGCTGGCCGCTTTCGAGCTGCAGCGCCAGGCCGGCGATGAGGTGCTGCTCGAACAGCGGCGCGTCCTGCGCCAGCGCCACGGTGGTGGTGCGCCCCAGTACCGTGTTGGTGGCGGCAAAGCTGCCGGGCACGGGCGCAGGTAGTTGGGCGATCTTCAGGTCTTCGGCCACCAGGCGTTGCCCGGCTGGGAGGGCCTTCGCGGCCACCACCACGGCATGCAGGGTAGCTGGGGGCTGGTTGGTGTCGGATGCCACTGCCTGTGCGGGCGCAGCGGGGCGGGCCGGCTGGCGGCTTAGCATCCAGGCGCCCAGGCCCAGGCCCACGGCCAGCACCAACAAGAGGCCGGCAAAAATCTTGGTGAGGTTCATGGCGTGTTTTCCCTCGTGTCTTTCTTGTGGTCAGATGCTCGGCCCATGGCATTCGGTTCCTCGCATCCGGTGGTTTCCGGCCGCTTTGCGCTGGCTGCGGGGCAGGCCCCGGTGCCACGGCAAAACATCCGGTTCGGTGTCCGCGTGCCGTTCATGGCGCACCCCGGGCCAGCACCAGCCAGATGGCTGCCAGTGCCATATAGCCTGCATAGGGAATGCTGCGTTGTACGGTGTTGCTGGCGGGTGCGCTGGGCATCGCCAGCACATGGGCCCAGCGGGCGGGCAGGTTGGCCTGCAGCACGGGCCCATAGGGGCTGCGCTGAAAGCCGCGCCATGCCAGCACCGCCATGCCATGCAGGCCTGCCAGCAGGCTGCCACCGAGCCAGATGAGCAGCAGCCCGGGCGAGAGCCCGAACCACAGTCCCATGACGGCGGCAAACTTGACATCTCCGGCCCCCATCCAGCGCAGCGCATAGAACGGCAGCAGCGCGGCGGCCGCTGCGAGCATGCCGAGCAGGCCGCTCCAGGCGTCGACCTGGAACGGTTGCCCGCCACTGAACAGCGTCGCCAAGCCTGTACCCAGGCCCAGCAGCACCATCCAGTTGCGTACCTTGCGGATGCGCAGGTCTGCGACTGCGATGGTGATGAGCCAAAGCAACAAGGGGACCAAGGTGTAGCGCACGGGCTGTCCCTGGCAACTTAAGGTGTTGCTGGCTTCAAAGCATCCCAAATTGCCTTGAATTTCTTCTCAAGTTCAACCCCAATGCCAGTCAGCGATGTCACCAGCAGTACCGCAATCAACCCCGCAATCAACCCATACTCGATCGCCGTAGCGCCTTCTTCATCCTTCCAGAAGTTCTTGATGGCGTTCATCATGCTGTTCTCCAATTACAAGGCCCTGGGAAAGAACAGCAGCTGGCGTGGGCTAGGCGACCGGCCGCTGTATGAAAAAAAGCTGCTCCTACCACCGCGCGGCGGTGGTGGTGAGCGGGGCCTGTGGCTGCGCGAGCAGTTGCGGGTCCAATCGGGTATCGAGGCGCAGCGGCACGCGCTGCACGGTCATGTTGGGGAAAGGGGGAGGGGGTGCAATTCCGGCGGGCGGCGCAGCAACCACGGCGGGCGTGGCAGGGGCGGTGAGGCGTGCGCCAGGCTGCGGGCGCAGCGCGGATGGGGTGGGCTGTGCGAACAACTCGTCCAGCCAGCGCTCGGACCGTTGGCGTGGCAGCAACTGCCCGGTGGTGCGTGCCAGCCGCAGTTCATTGATGCGCTGGTCGTAGATGGCGTCGGCCTCGTCGAGCATGAAGCGCTGCATGTCGAGCTGCGCGTCGAGCACATGCTGGAGGTTGCCACGCCCGACCTCGAGCAGGCGGCGGTGGCCTTCGAAGGCGGCGCGGGCCTCGCGCACGGCGTCGTGCAACTGGGCTTCACGCTGGCGCCCGGCCTGCATGCGGCCCCAGGCGGCAGAGGCGGTCTCGTGGACCTGGCGGCGCACGTTCTCCTGCTGTGCCTGCTGCGCCTGCAGTTCGTTGATGGCCTTGAGGATGCGATCGCGCAGCTCGAAGCCATTGCCGATGTTCCAGTTCAGCTCCAGTCCATAGCGAGTGCCGTCCACATAGAGCACGCTCTTGGGGTCGCGGGTGTGGGCCACGACGGCGGCCAGCGTGGGCCAGCGCTGGGCCTTGCTGCGCTCGACCTCGGCTTCGGCACGTTCGATGAGGTGGCCGATCTCGCGCAGCTCGGAGCTTTGCTCTTCGGCAGCGTTCAAGGCGGCCTGCTCGCTGGCCGGCATCCAGGGCGCAGGCACTTGCGGATCGGGAAGTCCTCGGCTCGAAGGCGTGTAGTTGAAATAGCGGGTGAAACGGGCCTGCGCGTCCATGCGCTGCGACTGCAGTGCGTGCTGCTGCGCCAGTGCGCTGGCACGGCGCGAGGCGGCTTGGCGCAGGTCGTTGCGGCCGACGGCGCCCAGTTCGGCACGGCGTTCCTCGACGCGGGCGAGCTGGCCGATGATCTCGGCCGATTCGGCGGCGATGCGGGCCTTGGTCTCGAAGCGGTGCAGCTCCAACAGCGCGGTCAGGGCCTCGAGCAGCACGTTCTGCCGCGTGCTGTAGAGCATGCTGCCCTGGGCCGATTCCATGGATTCGGCGGAGCGGATGCCGGCACTGATGGCACCGCCATCGAGCAGGTTCATGCGGACTTCGGCATTCACGGCGGTATAGGACTCGCGGCGCTGGCCTTGGGCGATCGATGCATTGCCAGCCGATGTACCCACCTTGAAGCTGGGCCAGCGGGCGCCCTTGGCGCTGTTCAGGTCGTGGCCGGCGGACTCAACGGCCGAGCGGGCCTTGAGCACGTCCGGATGTTCAGTCAGCAGGGTGTAGAGGGCTTCCAGGAATTGCTTCTGCGCTACGTTGCCTGCCACCGAGCCGGGCGTGAGCTGTTGCGCCAGCTGCAGGGGCGTGGTGGGCGGCGTGGGCGCGGGGTTTTGCGCGTCGCTGTCCGGACCGTCTGCCAGTAGTGCGGCGAGGGGAGGCTCGGGCGGAGCCGGCTCGTCCTGGGCCTGGGCCAGTATCGGGGCGGCCAGTGCGAGGGCACCCGTGGAGAGGTGCAGCAGCAGGGTGCGTGCGATCGTCATCATCGTCACGGCTCCCTGAAAGCTTCGCTCTGGATGTGCAGCACCGGGCGCAGCAGGTACCAGATGAACGGTTCCTTGCCCAGCAGCAGGTCCAGCTCGGCCTGCATGCCGGTGGTGATGCGGTTGTCGGTGCGGCCTACCCAGGGCTGCTGCAGGCTGGCCTGGATGCGGAAGTAGGACGGCGAATCGGGCACATTGGGGTCGTGGTCGGCGTCGGCCGCCACCAGCGTGACCTTGCCGGGCACGAAGCCGTAGCGCAGGTAGTCGTAGGCCGAGATCTTGGCCTTGGTGGCCTGGCCGGCGCGCACGTAGCCGCGGTCGGCAGGGTTCAGGCGTGCCTCGACGACGATCTCGTCCTTGTCGGGAACGATCTCGAGAATCGCCTCGCCGGGCTTGACGACCCAGCCGGCACCGGAGCTGCGCAAGCCCTTGACGATACCATCCCTGGGCGCCAGCACCGCGGTGCGGGTGCGCTGGTTCTGGGCACGCGAGAGGTCTTCGGACAGGCTGAGCAGTTCGCGCTCGGTCTGGGCCAGTTCCTCGGAGGCACGGCGGCGGAAGGCGCCCTGTGTCTCCAGTAGCTTGGCCTGTGCCTGCTCGACCTTGGCACGGTTGCTCACCAGCACCTGGCGTGCGGCGGCCAGCTCGGTACGCACCTGTTCCAATGCGCGCTGCTTGTCGATGACTTCGAGCTGGCCGATGAGCTGTTCCGCGGCCAGCTGGCGGGCGATGGCGGCTTCCTGCTCATGCAGGCGCAGGCTGTTTTCCAGGCCCTGGATGCGCGCCTGGGCTTGGGCCACATCGCCGCGGGCCTGCTCGAGCATGGCCCGTGCCGAAGCCTGGGTGCCCTGGTATTCGAGCTCGCGCGACGAGAAGGCTCCCAGTTCGGCGCGCACGATCCTGGATTCCAGCTCGGCGGGGAAGTCCCCGGCCTTGAGCGGGCGGCCTTGGCTCTCTGCGGCCAACCGGGTCTTGACGGCCTGTGCCGTGGACCTGCGGGCCGTGAACTGCTCCAGGTTCAGGCTGCTGCCGCCGAGGTCGATCTCGAGCAGCGGCTGTCCCTGGGCCACGGTCTGGCCTTCCTTGACGTGGACGGCGGTGACGATGCCGCCTTCCAAGTGCTGCACCGTCTGCACCCGGTCGGAGGGAATGACCTGGCCGGTGGCGAGCACGGCGTTTTCCACGGGATAGAACAAGCCGACGAGCACTAAAGCGGCAATGGCCGCGATCAAGAGCTTGCGCTTGCCGCTGATGCGTTTGCCGGCATCGGCATCGGCGTCGGCCACGCTTGCGTTTGCACTGCTGGCAGTGGAGCCGGATGGCGTGCCTGCGGGCAGGGCCTCGCGCAGCACCTGGGGCAGGTCTTGTTGGGGGCTCGCCTGGCTCATGCTGCAAGCTCCTGTTCTTCGGTGTCTTCGGCCGCGTTGGCCGGCTCGGCAGGGCGTGCGAGGCCGAAGAGCGCAGGCAACATCTGCTCGGGCGTGCCGTGGTCGACGTGCCCGTCGCCGCGCACATGGTAGATATGGCCGGCCTGCGACGCGACGCGCAGCGAATGGGTGATGACGATGACCGTGTGCTTGAGGGAGATCTGCCGCAGCGCCTGCAGCAATGCGGTCTCGCTGTCGAAGTCGAGGTCGTTGCTGGGCTCGTCGAGCACCAGCACGGAAGGGTTGCGCAGGAACAGCTGCGCCAGGCTGAGCTTGCGCAGCTCGCCGGCCGACAGGCCTGTCCCGTCTTCACCCAGCACCGTCTGGTAGCCCTGGGGCAGGCGGCTGATGAAGCCATGCGCGCCCGACAGCTGGCAGGCAGCGAGAATCTGCTGGTCATCCGCGTCGGGGTTCACCATCCGCAGCGAGTCCACGATGGGGCCGCTGAACCAATAGGATTGCTGGGCCAGGCAGCCCACCCAGCGGCCGAGGTCGTTGCGCGAGAACTGGGCGAGATCGTATTCGTCCAGGAAGATGCTACCCTGCGTCGGCTGGTACAGCCCGCTCAACAGCTTGGCCAGCGTCGACTTGCCCGCGCCGTTGCGGCCCAGGATGGCATGGATGCCGCCGGGGCCGATCTGCAGCGAAACCTGGTCGAGCGCCGTGTGGCCGTTGGGGTACTGGAAGCTGACCTGGTCGAGCCGGAAGATGCCGCGCGGGCGGGGAAGCTCGATCGTCTGCGCCTCGACTTCCAGCGGCTCCTGCAGCACCGTCTGCAGGCGGGCGGTGGCCTCGTTGGCGCGTGCCAGCGAGCGCCAGTTGCTGGCTAGTTGCGCGATGGGGCCCAGTGCCTTGCCCGACAGCAGGTTGACCGCCATCAGGCTGCCGATGCTCATCCACTGGGCATTGATGGCGACGGCGCCCACGGTGATCACCGCGATGGAGAAGACGGTCAGCAGCACGTGGCTGGTTTCCTTGGCATTCTCCATCTCGCCGTTCTTGCGGAAGCTCTCTCCCAGCCAGCGGTCGTAGCCGGACTGCCAAGCCTGCAGCGCGGCGCCGTCATAGCCCTGCACCTTGAGCGTGGTGCGGGCATTGCAGATCTCGGCGGTGCCTCGGTCCAGCTGACGGGACTGCTCGATTTCTTCAACGCGGCCGGTGCGTACCTCGTCGGCCCACCACCAGGCCAGCACGCCGAGCACCACCATGGCCACCAAAATCACGGGCAGCACCGGCCAGGCAATGATGCCGATGACCACCAGGGCGATCAGCGCCATGGGCAGGTCGAGCATGGAAATCGCCACGCCGCCGGAAACGCAGGAGCGCATGGCGCCGACGTCGCGGAAAAGCTGCAGCCACTGGCTGGTCGGGCGCTGCTCCAGCGAGAGCAGCGGGCGGCGCAGCATGGCATGCATCAGCGATTGGGAGATGTCGCGGTCGATGGTGGCGCCTGCCTCGCGCAGCGCACGTGCACGCCGGCGGCGCAGGTACAGCTCCAAGCCCAGAAAGCACAGCGCGCCGGCGACCATGGCGATCAGGGTGGCCGAGCCTCCGCGGGAGATGACGCGGTTGTAGACCTGCAGCAGGAAGATGGAAGGCAGCAGCCCCAGCAGGCTGATGGGCAGCGACAGCCATGCGGCTTGGCGCAGATGCCTGGAAGCACGCTCGAACGAGGTTGCGATGGCCGTGGAGTAGGGGCTTGTCGCCGCATCACCGGCTGCACCTGCCTGTGCATCGGGGGCGGATGCCAACTGACGAGGAAGCAGGTATTGAATCATGAGAGGAGGCTCTGGCGCTTGGCGCAATGTCCGATCATCCACAAATGCAACAATTGGTGTTTATATGTTGCATTTGTAAATATCAAGTTAACTATCGCAAATAAATTCAATATAACTAGCAGCGATTCTGATGTGAGTTTTGTGTGAGCCAACGATACATTGAGTTGTTTTTGCAACAAATCAATTTTTTTCATTGATGTATGTTTCATGTTTGTAAATTTATATCGATTAAGATTATTAACAAATAAATATTTGCTCATAAATCAAATCACTAAGTGGAGTTGATAGTTGAAATTTATTTCAATGCTTTGATCAATGTAATTTCGGCATTCGATAGGGGTTTTCTCTAGTTGCCCGTGAGTTCCAGCAAGGCAAACGCGGAGGCCAGCAGATGGGCTGTGGTGCGTGGATTGCTCACCGGCCTCTGGGATGGGGGAGATTCGGAGAAGGCAGCTTGTGCCCGGAGTTGGGCGGGAAGAAAGATGGCCTGCTCCGGCCACACCACCTGCAGCACTGCCGAACAGGCCGGCTGTGGCGAATATGGATGCCCGTGGCGGAAGTGCTGGCTCTGCAGCGCCTCGGGAACCACATCAAGCAGAGCGCTTTCCACCATGGCCATGACCAGCCAATCCGCATCGGCCAGGGCGTCGTCGGTACTGTCCTGATGCGCTGCCGCGTGCAGCGGCTGGCAGTACGACTGCGCCAGCGATTCCAGCGCCTGCCGCACGGCAGTGGGGGTGGAATGGGCGTGGAGCGGCGCCATGGCGGCGTCGGCCTGGCATTGCGCGTAGGTATGCAGCGCCAGCTCTGCCCATGCAGCCTGTTGCGGGGCGTTCGAATGGCGGGCGAATGCCAATGCCTGCGCCAGTTGCTCCATGGCTCCCAGGAGGTCGGCTGAAGCTGCTGAGCCGTGGGGGGCGAAGGCATGGCGCGACAACACCAGCAGGCATTGCGATTGCGCCACATGCTGCGCGCTGGCCGCCTGGAGCAAGGGAGGAAGTCTCTGCCGCAGATGCCCGATCGCTCGTACCAGCGCATGCACCAGGGGCTGGCGGACAGGATCGGCACGGTCGATGTGCCTGTCTATCAACAGCAGCGCATAGGTGATGCCCAGATGGTCGCTCAGGCTGCCAGCCTGGCCATCGGTGGTCCAGTAGCCTTCGTCGTGCTGCCCGCCCACCAGCACGTTCAGCGCGGCCAGGTAAGGCAATTGCCGTACTGATGGCGATTGCAAGCTGCGCTGCAGTATCGAGGGAGCGCTTCTGGGCAGCGGGAGTGGAAGGGCTTCGCCGCCCACATAGACGCCCTGGAGGCGCAGCAGCAGCTGCGAAGGCATTCCTGTGGAGCTTGCTCGGGGGATGGGGCCGAAAGTGGATTGCGGAATGGCCGGGCCGCCACCAGAGGGCCGAATTGGAGGAATCAGCCTGGCGTTTTCCAGGCTTTCGTCTGCCACCGCCCATGCCGACGCCGCATCGGCCTGCCACGACGGGATGGTGGGACTCGGAAGAGGGCTGATGTCGACCGGCCAGTCGATCCGCAGTTCCACTACAGCGAGTTGGCGAGTCCAGGCCCATTGGCGCACACGGGTCGAGCCTTCACGCCAGGCGGCATCCAGGGTGGCCCGGTGCACAAAGAACACGCAGGCTTCTTCCCCTTCTGCGGCTACGCTGAAGAACAGCGCGCAGTTGCCATAGGGCTCGGGCAGCAGCCTGGCGCGCCTTTTCAGATGGTTCAGGCTCGCAGCCAGTTGCTGGGCCAGTGTGATCTCGGCTGGTATCCGGTGCAGGCTGCCTGGTGCAGGCAGGTGCTTTCCGGGTTTGCTGACTGGAGCCTGGGGTGTGAAGGCGTTCATGGCTTCTCGTGCAATAGAGAACGCCTGATGGCGGGATCAGCGGTATTCGAACTCCACGCGGCGGTTGCGCTGGTGCGCAGCCTCGCTGGTGCCATGGTCCGCTGGGCGCTC